>CALWRQ010000119.1 GCA_944383965.1 uncultured Lachnospiraceae bacterium | reverse complement strand
TCAGGACACCAGTCTTCCTTCTGCAGGTCAATGTAGAACTTCATGGCATCCTTGGTGGCCTGATTGTCAAAGCCTCCTGTCACACCGTCTTCCGCCAGAATGTATCCCCCATTCTGATATACGAAGTTCCAGTATCCCAGCTGATCGTCACCATAGGCCATATAGCCGTATTTTCCGGTGGCGTCATAGATCTTCTGAGAAGCCTCGCACAGGTCATCCCATGTCCAGTTCTCATCCGGATACTCCACCTTGGCCGCGTCAAACATTTCCTTGTTGTAGACCAGGCCTACCGTATCCTTATCCTTGGGCACACCGTAATACCTGCCGTCGCTGCCCTGGATATTCTTCAAGGACACCTCTGAGAAATGGTCCTTAAAGTAGTTGGGATCCGTATCGTCATACAGATCCGTCAGATCCGCGATCTTTCCGTAATCCGCATACTTGAGGATCTCATTGGTATGCATCCAGAAAATATCCGGCATCTGATTGGAGATGGCAGCCGCCTCCAGCTTGGTCCAGTACTCGCTCCAGCTGGTCACCTGTACCTCGATCACCACATCCGGGTGCTGGGCCGTGTAGGCATCGCAGATCGCCTGCATTCCGTCACGCTGAGCCACATCCCAGATCTGGAATGTCAGGTGGGTCTTTCCGTCCGACGATCCCCCGCTGCATCCGCTTAAGGCAGCTGCGGCTGCACAGGCCGCCAGCAGCGGAATCACTGTTTTCAGTCTTTTCACACCTTTCCCTCCTTTTGTGAATTTGAACATAAACTAACAATAGTTTGTAACTGAATTATATCATTTTGACCAATGGCCTTATATGAACAATAGCGGCATTTATATACCAAAATGTAACATCTATACAAACTTTGTACAATGTGCTATCATTTTGGTATATAGGAGGATTTATGGAAAAACATTTTAAGTTCGGGGTATTTCAAAACGACAAAAATATCGATCTGACCATCTTTCAATACGGCTGGGAAGAATGCTCACCCCTCCATTCCTATGGCCCTGCCAAACGCAATCATTACCTGTTTCATTATATTCTCTCCGGCAAGGGCTACCTCAGTTCCAATGATTCCGAAGGGAACACGCACCTGTACCGGCTGGAGGCCTGCCAGGGCTTTCTCATCTGTCCCGGTCAGGTCAATACCTACTATGCAGATGAGCATCTCCCATGGGAATATGCCTGGATCGAATTCGACGGAATGAAGGCTCTTGAATTTATGGAAATGGCCGGACTGGGATACGATTCTCCCGTATACCGGACCAAGAAAAGAGAGCAGGCATCCTACCTGCGGGACGAGCTGATGGCTATCGTGGACAATGATGCCCACTCCCCTATCTACCAGATCGGTCATCTGTATCTGTTCATAGACGGCCTGATCCGCTTCTCTTCTTCCGCCAAGCAGATGACTGCAGGCAAGCTCAAAGACTTCTATATTAAAGAAGCGATCTCATTTATTGAGCAGAATTACAGCCGTCCCATTACTGTGGAAGATATAGCTGCTTTCTGTAATCTAAACCGCAATTACCTGGGAAAACTGTTCCGTGAAGGAACCAACCAGACGCTTCAGCATTTTCTCATGTATTACCGCATGAACCGTGCAGCGGAGCTTCTGAAATTTTCTGATATGAGTATCAGTGAAATCGGAAAGATGTGCGGATATCCCAACCAGCTTCATTTTTCCCGGGCATATAAGACGATTTTCGGTATTTCCCCCAATCACTGGAGGGAGCAGAACCGGCCTCTGCCCAAGCTGAAGAAACCCTGAGTCCCGTAATTCATTATATCTGAAAGGAGCAAGTCATGGCAATACCAGAGTATACCAAAGCACGCAAGCTGGCTCTGAAGGCATACCGTCAGGATCTGGAAGCAAGAAGAAACCCTTACCTGCAGGTCCTGGATGAGATTCTCCCTTTTGCGGAAACCGCAGGGGAAGCTGATCTGGGGCTGGTGGAAATCCCCGTTTCACGGATTGCCGGAACCAAAACTGCAGGCCGGACAAAAGCTTTTGCTGCAAATTTTATGCCTCTTCTGCCTGAAACCTCAGAATTTGCCGATAAATGGTCCTCTCTCTACCGCTCCCACCTGGCAGAAGGGATCCGTGAACCGGTCATCGCCTGCGAGTTCATGAACAACTACTATATCATCGAGGGCAATAAGCGTGTCAGTGTGCTGAAATTCTCTGACGCAGTTACCGTTTCCGGCTATGTGACCCGAATCATCCCCGCGAAAAAAGATACTCCGGATATCAAAATCTATTATGAATATATGGAGTTCTACCGTGTCTCCGGGATCAATACCATCTACTTTTCCAGGGAAGGCAGTTTCCCCCGTCTCTGCCAGCTGATGGGCAAAGAACCTGGCGTGCTCTGGAGTACGGAAGACCGGAGCGCTTTTTCTTCCGCCTTTCTCCGCTTCAGCGAAATATACCGGGAAAAGGGCGGTGACAAACTGCCTATCACCTCCGGGGACGGATTTCTTCTCTACCTTGGCGTCTACGGATGGAACGGTCTTCTCCAGAAATCCATGGATGAGCTTCGCAGAGAGATCTCCCTTCTGTGGCCTGATCTGGAAGCCCTCGGCTCCGAAGGAGCTGTCCGGCTCGTTATGCAGCCCGGAGGGGATGAGACGGAAAAGCCTTCTCTGATCCAGAAGCTTCTTCCCCCATCCAGAAACAGCCGGCTCACTGTAGGGTTTGTCCACTACGGCACTGCTCTCACCTCTGACTGGACCTATTCCCATGATCTGGGGCGTCTCTATCTGGAAGACCGGATGAAAGACAGCATTATCACCAGAGTCTATGACGGCATACACACCGGAGACGGAAGCATGTCAGCCATCGAACAGGCAGTGGCCGACGGCTGCCAGGTGATTTTCACCACCTCTCCCCGCTTTCTGAATTCCAGCATCCGGGCCAGCATCCGCTATCCCGGTGTGAAAATACTGAACTGTTCTCTGAATACTTACAGCGGCCATCTGAGAACCTACTACGGCCGCCTCTATGAAGCCAAGTTTCTTGTGGGAATGCTGGCCGGAATGCTGGCCGGCGGCCCTGTAGGATATATGGCAGATTTTCCGATCTTCGGAACAGCAGCTTCCATAAATGCCTTTGCTTTGGGTGTACAGATGGTCAACCCCCATGCAAAAGTCCATCTGTCCTGGTCTTCCCTGAAAAGCCGGGACGGGGAACAGCAGCTTCTCGATGCAGGAGTCAGTCTGATCTCCGGACCTGATCTTCTGGCCCCCGCCCATGCTCCCAAACGTTATGGCCTGTACTTCGTCGGCCCTCAGGGAGGCACCAGCCTGGCTTCCTCCATCTGGCACTGGGGAAAATTCTACCACCGGATCATCCAGACAATCGTGAACGGGCGCTGGAGCCGGTCCCTTCCTGCTTCCGACGGAGATTCCATCAATTACTGGTGGGGCATTTCCTCCGGCATCATGGATGTGATCTACTCCAGTTCCATCCCCTTGCGCTCCATCCAGCTGATGGAACTGGTGAAGGCCCAGATCGTCAACGGAAATTTCCAGATTTTTTCCGGAGATATCCGGGATCAGAACGGAGAGCAGAAAACCCCCGGCGGCATTACCCTTTCCCCTGCTCAGATCATCCGTATGGACTGGCTTGCCTCCAACGTGGAAGGAAGACTTCCTTCACCGGATGAGCTGGATACGGAAGCGGCTCAGATGATGGAGACCCAGGGCCTGTTTCCCGGAAAGGACGGACTGTTATGAGGATTCTGGCCATTGCTGATGTGGAATCCCCGGCTCTCTGGGACTATTTTCAGCCTGAACGTCTTCGGGATGTGGATGTGATCCTTTCCTGCGGAGACCTGGATCCGAGGTACCTGTCCTTTCTGGCTACTTTTTTTTCCGGACCGGTCCTCTATATCCACGGAAACCATGACGGCAGCTACGAAACCATTCCGCCGGAGGGCTGTATCTCCATTGAAGACCGGATTTATGAATATGGTGGCGTCCGTTTTTTAGGGCTGGGAGGATCCATGCGCTACAAGCCGGGCCGCCATCAGTATACGGAATGGGAAATGCGAATGCGGACTCTTCGTCTCTGGTTCCAGATCAGGCGGCACAAAGGCTTCGACGTACTGGTCACCCACGCTCCCGCCCTGGGTCTTGGTGACGGAACGAGTCTGACTCACAAAGGCTTCCAGGTCTTCCGCACCCTTATGGAACGTTATCATCCGGCGTTTTTCGTCCACGGACACGTCCATCTTTCCTATAATCCTCTGGCAAAGCGCGTCTCTCATTACGGACAGACCACCATTATCAATGCTTACGAAAAGTATGAATTTGATCTTCCCCGCCCCTGACAGCTCGCAGAATCAGGCAAAGCCGCACCGTCGGAAATCATTTCCTGCCGGTGCGGCTCTTTGATTCTTTTCTGTCTTTTATTTTTTCATGGTCTTAAGCGGCTACTGAACGCCTCACTGCAGTTTTTGTATACTTATAAGGATCCGGACGGAAAAGCAGATAGAGCATTCCGGCCAGAAGAACTGCTGCAACAGCTGTTCCTGCTCCGAAGGCTCCGCCTTCCATTACCGTGCCCAGCTGATAGATGATCAGGCTTACACAGTAGGCAAAAACATTCTGGAACAGAACGGCGAACCAGAACCATTTTCTGGACTGCATCTGCTGGGCCATAGTCGCAATGGCCGCCAGGCAGGGGGAATTCAGCATATTGAATACCAGGAATGATACCGCAGCAGCCGTATTGGGGAACCAGCCTCTGATCGCCCCTGCCACCGTTACAGAGTCCTCCGCTGCTTCTTCTGCCACTCCAGCCAGAATACCGATGGTGGTAACGATGTTCTCTTTTGCACTGAAGCCGGAAATGGAAGCCGCCACGGGAGCAAATCCATATTCTCCCGTCCCCCATCCCAGAGGATGGAACAGAGGTGCTATCGCTCCTCCGATCACTCCCATCAGGCTCTCGCTGCTGTGCTCCACCATACCGAATCCATCTGCAGTAAAACCGAACGTAGATAATCCCCACATCACCACGCAGGCCAGGAAAAGGATGGTTCCTGCCTTTTTAATAAAGCTGAACAATCTCTCCCACACATGGATGGCAACTGTTTTTACGGAAGGAATGTGATAAGCAGGAAGCTCCATGACAAACGGAGCCGCTTCGCCGGAAAATGGCTTCGTCTTTTTCAGCATAATGGCGGAAACCAGCACTGCACCTACGCCGATCACATACATGATAAACGCCCAGGAGCCGGCATCCGAATAATCTCCGGTTGCCCAGCCGGTGATCAGGCCTCCCATAAGAGCGATAACCGGGAGCTTTGCCCCGCAGGGAACAAAGGTGGCTGTCATAATCGTCAGCCGTCTGTCATTGTCATTTTCAATCGTTCTGGAAGCCATAATTCCCGGAATGCCGCATCCGGAAGAAATCAGAAGCGGAATAAAGGATTTTCCGGACAGTCCGAAATGGCGGAAAATGCGGTCCATGACAAAGGCGATGCGGACCATATAGCCGCAGTCTTCCAGAATGGAAAGGAAGATAAACAGAATCGCCATCTGCGGAAGGAATCCGAAGACAGCACCCAGACCACCGATAATCCCGTCAGAGATCAGGCTGACGGTCAGATCACCGGCTCCTGCTCCCGTCAGGGCAGCCGATACCATTTCCTGAATTCCTGCCACAAAGCTGTCATTGGCCCAGTCTGTTCCCATGGTTCCCACTGTGCTTACAGAGACATAATATACCAGCCACATGACCAGGGCAAAGATAGGCAGTCCCAGAATCCGGTTTGTCACAATCCGGTCAATCCGGTCAGAGGCTGACATTTTTCTGGATGCTTTTTTGACCGTATGGCAGATCAGTTCTGTAATATACTGGTATCTTTCATTGGTAATAATGCTCTCCATGTCATCGTCGTGGGCTTTTTCCACTCTCTCGATACATGCTTTCACACAGCTCATTGCATCTTCGGAAAGAGAGAGATCAGCTTCCGCTTTTTTATCTCTTTCCAGCAGCTTGATGGCATACCATCTTCTCCGGCTTTCTTCCACACCTGCGAGAGCCGTATGCTCCACTTCTTCAATGGCCTTTTCCACATCTTCAGCAAACAGCTTTCCGGCAGCAGCTTCCGGAGGATTTTTTGCCAGCCGGACTGCTTTTTCCACCACTTCCTTCAGTCCCGTTCTTTTCAGGGCAGAAGTCTCAACGATCTCACACCCTAAGGAAGCCGCCATTTTTTCTGCGTGGATCCGGTCTCCTGTCTTTTTCAGCAGATCACTCATGTTGAGGGCAATCACTACAGGAATCCCCACCTCCAATATCTGGGTGGTAAGGTACAGATTCCTCTCTATGTTGGTGGCATCCACCAGATTGATGATGGCATCCGGTCTTTCTTTTAAAAGATAGTCACGGCTGACCACTTCTTCCAGAGTATACGGAGACAGAGAATAGATTCCCGGCAGGTCCGTAATAATGATCTCCTCTCCCGATCCGGCCGCCTTCAGTCTGCCTTCCTTCTTTTCCACGGTTACTCCGGGCCAGTTTCCCACATACTGATTCGCCCCGGTAAGTGCATTGAACATGGTCGTTTTTCCGCAGTTCGGATTTCCGACCAGTGCAATTCTGATTGCCATAAAGCAGTTCCTCCCTTTTCTTTTTCCCTTTTCCTTTATTCCTCTACCAGTATGCTTTCCGCATCGGCTTTTCTCAGAGACAGTTCATATCCCCGTATGGTAATCTCCACCGGATCTCCCAGAGGTGCGACTTTCCTCACATAAATCTGACTGCCCTTGGTAATTCCCATGTCCATGATACGGCGCCTGAATGCTCCTTCCCCGGTCAGTTTTGCCACAGTCACTGTCTTTCCCACAGCGATGTCGCGCAATGCTTTCTGCATAATTCCCTGCTCCTTTCCTTCTGCAGACCGCTTTCTGCCGTCTGACAGACTAGACCATGATGCGGCCGGCCATTTCTCTGTTGATCGCTACTCTGGAATCCTTAACGTTTACAATCAGGTCTCCGTGAATCTCAGAAATCACAGTTACCCTGCTTCCGTCCACGAATCCCAGATTTGCCAGAAATTTTTTTACGCTGTCCGTTCCTCCCACCCGTTTCACCACAGCTGAGTCTCCCGGTTTCATAAATGCTAACGGCATCATGTCATCCACCTTTCTTTAATGATAATGAATATCATTTATCTTTGATAAGTATAGACTAACCGCAGCCGGCTGTCAATAGTTTTTGAGAAAGATTTCCATTTTCTTTTATGTTTTTCTATCCCCGGAGCAGAAAAAGAACCCCTTCCTGCCTTTCGGCTTTCCGGTGTTCTTTTCCGTAATTATTTCAGAAATCATGCTCCCAGCTCTTCGATCTGCCGACAGACACGAACAATGGCGGCTTTCGCGTTATCGGGATCCAGCCTCTTGGTACACAGTCCCGGATACTTCGCAGGCGGATATCTGCGCCGCCAAAACGCACTCCCTCAAGCATCATGAGCTTGACATCATCTCTGATCCCGGTGTTTTCGCCTCCCATGATTCCGGCAATTCCCTTTTCTTCCCTTTAAGCGCATTGCAGTTATCACTGCGCTCTTTTCATCAGCCATATACGGCATGAAAAATCCCTCCTGATCACAATGGCTTTGTACACCATCGTTTAAGGAGGGATTTTTGCATATAAATATATTTTGATACAAGAAAATTTATTCAGGAAATTCCATTCATTTTGTGGATTCCCGGTTCTGCTCTGTTTTTACTGTGTTCTGAGCTCCGCATTCATTCTCTTTGCAAGCTTTTTCATAACCTGGTTCGCCGTATTCTCAATCTCCTGAGAGGTTAAGGTTTTTTCATCCGAACCGATGGTCAGACGGATCGTTACCGATTTCTTTCCTTCCGGAATCTGCTTTCCTCTGTATTCATCCACAAAGGATGCATCCTTAAGCAGACCGGCCGCCTTTTTCTTACCCATAATCTCCTCATAGATATCATGCCATTGTGCATTTGAATCAAAAAGCAGAGAAATATCATAGTCCGTTTCCGGATACTCCGCAAGATGTGTGAATTTATTCGTTCTTGATTTCAGCGGTATCAGCTTGGTCATATCCATTTCGAAAAGCATAACGGAGAGATTTTTGATTCCGCATTCCATGGAAACTTTCTTTGCCAGCAGGCCCATGTCTCCGATCTTCTCGCCGCCGAGATAGATATTGAGCCATACAACATTATCAGCCCACACCGGTTTCTCTTCTTTTCTGAACTCGTATGCCTCCATATGCGTGTACCGCGGCATATATTCCAGCACTCCCTTTGCCTCTCTGAAGAGAGCAGTGATGTCCTT
>CALWRQ010000118.1 GCA_944383965.1 uncultured Lachnospiraceae bacterium | reverse complement strand
CCGTCTCCGTACAGGGATTCCCCGTAGTCAAACACGGTCTCCGGTTCTCCCGAACGAACGGACAGGACGGTGATTCCACTTCCTGCAGACAGGGAATAGCCGATGAGCTTTCCGCTGTTTCCCGAACGAAACAGCTTCTCAAAGAAGCTGCTGTCGTCCTCCCGGTAGATGGCGTATTCGTCTCCCGCCTCCTCATTTCCCATGAGAGCCAGCAGGTCCGCTTCCGTCAGCTCCGATTCTCCCTCTTTGGAAAGATCCACCTCCGTAATGATCTCCTCATTGCCGTCGGATCCGATCACTCCCGTATCGGTAAAGAAATCCTTCAGACCCGTTTCCGGCTCTTCTCCGTTATTCTCCGGCTCTTCGCCGATCTCTCCGTCCGGTTCCTCCCCGATCTCTTCGCCGGGTGCGGCCACAAAAGCAGCCTCATGCCTGCTGATGGCCACCGTCTGATCCGATCCGTCCTCCGGTTCCTCATAGCTGACCTCATACTGCTCCAGTTTTCCTTCCTGAAGCTTTATGGCTTTGTCGGTGATCCGCACGAAGAAGGTATACTCTCTGCTCCTGTCGCTGTTGATCACGATCAGGTCCAGGCGCTCCTTCAGGTCCTTATTGTCCCCGTCCCGGGAAACGGCCAGCAGATACATCACTCCGCTGTCCTCTCCTTCCAGTCTTTCCTGAAGGACGATGCTCTTTCCTGTGAGAGCATCCTTTAAGGCCCTGTATACGCCCTCTTTTCCGTCTCCCTCATAGGGGATCTTGTTCTTATCCAGCTCTTTTCCCGCCTTCAGTGCAGAATCGATCTGAGAGGCATTCACCTCCAGAATAACCGTATCGCCGTTAAACAGGTCTGAGCCCGTGGCCGTTTCCGACGGGGTGGCCGTTCCGTCCGTCTCTGAAGGCGTGGCAAACACACTTTCCTCCGACGGGGTGGCAACGCTGCTTTCCGCGGCGTAAACTACGCCGGATGGCCCCTGAGCGATCTGTCCGGCGATCATGGTCACTGCCAGAAAGCCTGCGATCTTTCTTCTCCATCTGCTTAGCATAAATACTTCTCCCACCTTTCCTTTTCTAAAATATGCTGTGCTCAACCGTTTGACCATATAAAGAAAAAGCAGGCTTTCTGAAATCAGTAAATACTCTGTCTGACCCATGAAGCCTGTTTTGATGACATTAATATGTTACATAAACGGTTACATATTTTTGTTTTGTTTTTGTAATTTCTATTTTATTCCATTTGTTCCCAGTAGTAAAGCAAAAATTCATAAATTGTTCACATTTTTCGCCAAAAAAAGAACCGTCTTTCCTCATCTTCAGAAAAACGGTTCTCCTTTTTGTTTTCAGGTTAAAATATGGCGTTCCACAGGCTGCTGAAAGGCATTACCAGGACCAGGGCCGGAAGCAGGTTGATCAGAGGAATATCCGTAATCCTGCTGACCCGCAGGCCTGCCGCCACCGTAAGAATCCCTCCGCAGGCCATGAAATTGTTTAAAAGCTCCGGAGTGGTCAGCGGCACCACCAGCTTGGCCAGACAGAACACCAGCAGGAACACCGCCAGCTGCAGAAATCCGATCAGACTGACAGCAATTCCCATGGCTCCCGCGAACAGCAGGGCTGTAAACAGATCCATCACAGACTTGGAAAGCAGAATGGACGGGTCCCCCGACATTCCTTCCATCAGTACCCCGTAGATCCCGAAGCCGCTGGCGCAGAAAATCGCCACAATGGTCACATATTCGTTCATATCCAGAGTTTCCGTATTGATGGGAAGCCTGTCCAATCCTTTATGAAGTCCTCCCTTTACCCGTCTCTCCAGACAGAGCAGCTCCCCTATGAAGGTTCCCACGATCACCGCCATGATCACCGGCGGCATGGCCTGCACCTTGATAATGGATACGATTCCGTTGGCAATGGCCGACAGGCCGAATACCACCGTAAGCACATCTTTGGTTCCTGATTTTAAATACCGGCCCGCCGCCGCTCCTATGAGCCCTCCGAAAAACACAGCTCCGCAGTTACACAATAATCCTATCGGCATACTCATTTCTCCCCTCCGTCCGCCTTTTCCTGAAGAACGGGCTGTTGTGTTATTTGATTTTTTTCAAATTGTTTAAAATTATTGTCAATTTCTTACATCTTCTTACGTCTTTCTTACTTCCCTTGCCTATGGATCCGCTCCATACCCTATACTGCAGGCATATCCAAAAAAGCCAAAGGAGGCGGAATATGAATAGAAAAAAGAAATATTTTGCAGCTGTATGTCTGACTGCGGCTCTTGCGGCCGCCAACGCTCTTCCCGCTTTTGCGGCCGGCTGGGTACGTACCTCTCAGGGATACAAATACCAGCACGGAGACGGGTCCGATTATCGGAATGACTGGCTGCGGGAAAATGACCAGTGGTATTATTTCGGAGACGACGGTCTTATGCGTACCGGATGGATCCAGAGAGACAACACCTGGTACTTTGCCAGCGATACGGGAGAACTGAATGAAGGCATTATGAAAATAAACGGAAATGTCTATCTGTTTGAAAAGAATTCCTGTTCCATGGTCATCGGACCTGCCGATTATCACGGAAAAACCTACACGTTCAGTGAGAACGGCACAGTAGGCGGCACCCCTTATGTCTACAACGAATGGAACAGCAACGGTTCTCTCGCCAGAGGACAGCGTTACGTCACTTACTAGGCATTTGCTTTAACGGCAAAAGCAATTCTGTAATAAAGCAGGGACGTCCGTCCGCTTCATCAATATACTGAAAATGTGCATGAACGATCCCTGCCGGATGCACTCCTTTTTTTTGAGCACACTCACACACCGCTTCCAGATCCTTCCGGTCCGGAAGCGGTTTTTCCGCAGGAAGCACCGCGCGAAAGCAGCTTCCCACTTCTATTTTCTTTCCCTCTTTTACCAGATCCTGTCTTTTCAGACAGGCGGCGTCCTGCCCTTTGAGAAGAAGATAATAAGCTGCAGGATGATCCAGACTGTCATTCAGATCGTATTCCATATTCAGATAACAGGCACTCAGATCCGGGTCTCTCTTTGCCGCGGAAAACCAGTCTTTCAGCAGCTCCAGATAGCTGTCCCTGGACGGCGACATCTGATACCATTCGGTCTCTGTGCAGCAGGAAAAAACGCCCTGCTCGGTGGAAAAATAAGTTTTTGCCAGCTCCAGCCGCTCTCTGTTTCTCCTGTGTCTCAGCTCTTCCATCCGCTCCGTACGGATCTGCCGCTCCAGAAGTTCCAGCTTGTCTGTACAGCCATCCCGTCTCATAAGCTCCTTCAGCTCCTTCATGGGAAATGCGCTCTCCCGGTAAAACCGGATGGTAATCAGCTTATTCAGTTCATCTTCCCCGTACCGGCGAAATCCGTTTTCATCCCGGTCCGGATGAAGCAGTCCCTGCTCCTCATAAATACGGAGGGTGTCCTTGCTCACTCCCACCAGTTCCGCGATCTCTCCGATAAACAGTCCTTCCTTCATCGTTTCTCTCTTCCTCCCAATGTCCGGAACAGATATTCCTTATACCGGTCCGCCCAGAGTCTGCTGCACACTGTCGCATTGGGCTCTTTTCCGGAAAAACCGTACCGGTCAATAAGAACCGCACCGTAGCTTGGTCCGCAGGAGGTATCCACCTGGCAGTAATATCTGCCCTGCTCCCGGATACAGTCCGGATAAAGGGCTGCCGCCATAGCCGCCGGATCGGCCATATCCAGGCAGTCCTGCCCGAACCGCTGCCGGTTCAGCTCCATCAGCACCCGGTTGGCGTCCACAGCAAACCGGCCCAGGCTTCCGCTCTCCCGCAGCCTTCCGATTTCTTCCTCATTCAGCATGCAGTCCCCCAGGCAGGCGTCCCATCCCACCAGGATCACATTCTTCAGACCGGCTTCCAGCACAATCCTTGCCGCCTCTCCATCCTGCCAGATATTAAACTCCGCCGCCGCAGTCACGTTTCCTCCGCCGAAGCCGGCTCCGCCCATGATCACAATCCGGCCGGCTTTTTTCACCGTCTCCGGTTCCAGCCGGAGTGCCAGCGCCAGATTGGTCAGCGGACCCAGAGTGATGATATCGATTTCTCCTTCTTCGCTCGCCCTCAGAGCCTCCAGAAGCTTCCACACTCCGTGCCCCTCTGCGGGGAGCAGCCGCTCCGGTGTAAACCCCAGATCTCCCATACCGTCCATACCATGAGTCTCATAGGCAAAGGCCAGCTCCTTCAAAATCATCCGGTCTGCTCCGGCATATACGGGCGGTTCATAAGTGCCGGCCTTCTCAATCGTTGTCAGGGTATTCCGCACTGCCTGATCTCTGGTCACATTTCCCGCTGTCACCGTAAAAAACAGAATTTCATAGGCAGGATCGTTAAGAGCCATGGCAATGGCCATGGCGTCATCCGAACCGCAGTCTGTATCAATAATGATCTTTTTTCTTCTTTTTTCCGTCATATTCCGCTGTATCCATTCCGTCAAAAATTGATTTCCGTACTATTGTAGCAGAAAATTTCCTTCAGTAAAAGATGTTTTAATTTCTATTGACATACTAGGAATTCATCATTATAATGCAGTAGTTAGTCTATCCTAACCAATATCTGCAGGAGGTTTTATTCCATGATGAAAAAAATAACCGGCCGGGAATGGTCCGGTACCGTTCTGATGGCTCTGCTTCTGGCAGTCCTTTCCTTTGCTTCTCTGTTTGTGGGCGTCACCGGAATTACTCTGGACGTCCTTCTATCCGGGCAGGATGAAATGGCTCTGAAGATCTTTCTCCTGGCCCGGATCCCCAGGCTTCTGGCCATTCTCTGCACAGGAACCGGCATGAGTATCGCCGGCCTGATCATGCAGCAGCTATGCATGAACCGGTTCGTTTCCCCCACTACAGGAGCTACCATTTCTTCCGCACAGCTGGGCATTCTCCTGTCCCTTGTTTTCCTCCCCGGAATGGGAATATGGGGCCGGACTCTGTCTGCCTTCCTGACTGCTGTAGCCGGAACCTGGATCTTCGTCTGGTTCATCCGGAGGATTCCCTTTCAGAATGCAGTACTGGTCCCTCTGGTGGGCATTATGTTCGGCAATATTATCGGAGGCATCACCGGATTTCTGTCCTACCGGTTTGAAATGACTCAGCAGATGTCCTCCTTTCTCATCGGCTCCTTTGCTCCGGTGATCCGGGGAAATTACGAGCTGGTCTGGCTGGCTGCTCCTCTGGTGATCCTGGCCTTTATTTATGCCGATCACTTCAATATTGCCGGTATGGGAGAAGACTTTGCCTCCAATCTGGGTGTAAGCTACTGTCTCATCCTGTTCGCCGGCCTGACGATCTCCGCCATGATCACTGCCGCCGTTGTCAGCGTAGTGGGATCTATCTCCTACGTCGGCCTTCTGGTGCCAAATATGGTCACCCTGTTCCGGGGAGACCGTCTCCGGGGCTGTCTGACGGATACCGCCCTGTTCGGTTCCCTGTTCGTACTTTCCGCCGATCTGATCGCCCGGACTGTAATCATGCCTTATGAGCTGCCCATTGAACTGATCATCGGCATCGGAGGAAGTATCCTGTTTATCGGCCTGCTGCTGTACCGTTTAAAATACGGCAGAAAAGCCATTCGTTTTACAAGAAAGGAGACCATTTCCTGTGACTAGAACCCACACCGGCCTTTTCCGCCTTCTGCTTTTAAGCGCCGCAGTGCTGGCCGCTTCCGCGGCATACCTGCTCACCGATTCCAAGCTCTATGATCTCAGGCTGTTCGCTTTTGCCCTGAAGCTGCGCCTGCCCGCTCTGGCCGTGATGCTGATCGCATCCTGTTCCATCGGAGCCGCCTCGCTCATTTTTCAGACCATCATCAATAACCGGATCGTCACTCCCTGCCTTCTGGGAATGAATTCCATGTATTCTCTGGTCCACACGGCTGCCGTATTCTTTTTCGGTTCCGGCAGCATCCTGGCGGTCAATGCCAATCTGGCCTTTGCCGTTGATCTGGCAGTCATGGCCCTGACCGCTGTCTTTATCTACGGCTTTCTTTTTAAAAAAACGGGACACAGCGTGCTTTACGTGCTGCTCATCGGTACGGTCCTGTCCTCCCTGTTCGGCAGTATGCAGTCTGCTCTGGTACGGATCATGGACCCCAATGAATATGACGCCCTTCTGGTTTCTCTGGTAGCGGATTTCAATCACGTCAATTCCGAGATTATTCTGATTTCCCTGCTCCTGCTGGCAGTTACGGCCTTTGCTCTCCGCAGAGATCTGGCTGTACTGGACGTACTCGCTCTGGGCCGGGACCAGGCCGTCAGCCTGGGAATCGACTATGACCGGACCGTACGCCGTCTGCTTCTGGGAGTGGTTCTCTGTATCTCCATAGCTACAGCCATGGTGGGGCCCGTTTCCTTTCTCGGACTGATCATCGCCAACCTGGCCAGACAGGCCATGAAGACCGGCCGCCATGCCCTGTTGATCCCCTGCTCCGCGCTGATGGGAATGCTGGCGGTCATCGGCGGTCAGCTGATGACGGAACATCTTTTTTCCTTTTCTGTTCCTGTCAGCACCCTTATCACCATGGGCGGAGGCATCTATTTTCTTTACCTGCTGCTCTTTAAAAAAGAAGGAGGATATTAAATATGAAGGTTTCTGATCTGATCAAAAAATATGAAGGAAAGACTGTAGTAGACTCGGTCAGCTTTCAGCTTCCCAAAGGGAAGGTAACGTCTCTGATCGGCCCGAACGGTGCGGGAAAATCCACAGTTATGGGTATGATCTCCCGCCTGATTGCCAAAGACTCCGGAATGATCTCCTTTGAGGACAGGGACCTGTCCGGATGGAACAGCCGGGAGCTGGCAAAAAAACTGGCTATCCTGACCCAGCACAACAATGTCCAGATGAAACTCACGGTGCGGGAGCTGGTGGCCTTCGGCCGCTTCCCCTATTCCGGCGGCCGGCTGACCGAAGAAGATGAAACGATCATCGACCGGGCCATTGCCTACATGGAGCTGGAATCCTTTGAGCACCGGTTCATCGATGAGCTGTCCGGCGGGCAGCGGCAGAGAGCCTACATTGCCATGGTCATTGCCCAGGACACGGAATACATCCTTTTAGATGAGCCTACCAATAATCTGGATATTTATCACTCCTCCAATATGATGAAGATCGTGCGCCGCCTCTGCGACGAGCTGGGGAAAACGGTCATTCTGGTCCTTCATGAAATCAATTATGCCGCCTTTTACTCTGACTATATCTGCGCGTTTGTGAATGGAAAAGTAGCAAAATTCGGAACTGTGGATGAAGTGATTACCCGCGAAAATCTTTCTCAGATCTACAACGTAGACTTTGAGATTATCCGTATCAACGATAAACCGCTGTCTGTCTACTATTAATAGAAAAAGGAGATTAGAATGATGAAAAAATTATGTACTCTTGCCCTGTCTTTCACTGCTGCCGCGGCCCTTGCCGCCTGCAGCGGCTCCCTGTCCGCTTCCTTCCTGCCGGAAGCTCCATCTGAAACCGTTTCCATCCGCTCCCTGAACGGAGCAAAGGAATGGACGGACCTGGAAGTTCCCTATGACCCTCAGCGGCTTGCCGTACTGGATATGGCTGCTCTGGATATCATCGACTCCCTGGGGCTGGGAGACCGGGTAGTGGGAAGCGCGGAAACTTCCATTGACTACCTGTCTTCCTACTCTCCCGATGATTCTGACTCCATTGCCAACCTGGGAACCATCAAATCCGCCGATCTGGTAGAGGTGGCTGCCTGCCGCCCGGATGTGATCTTCATCGGCGGAAGGCTCAGTTCCGTCTACGATGAACTCTCCTCCATCGCTCCGGTCGTCTGCCTCTCCGTAGACCCGGAGGATGGAGTACTCTCTTCCACGGAAGCCAATGCATCCGCTATCGCTTCCCTCTTTGGCCTGGAAGATCAGGTAAGCTCCATGATGGACGGCTTCCGGGAACGGATCCGTGCCATTCAGGAAACGTATGAAGGAAAAACAGCCGCCGTAGGCATTTACAGCGGCTCTTCCTTCAGTCTTCTGGGAGATGACGGACGCTGCTCCATCATCGGCACCTCCCTGGGCTTTTCCAATATCGGGAACACATCCGGATCTGCCACCAGCACCCACGGAAACGAAGCCTCCTGGGAAACCATTGTGAACCTGGATCCGGAGTATCTGTTCGTTCTGGACAAAAATACGGCTGTAAACAGCACTGGAGGCGATCCTGCCGTCCGGGACGCCGTGGAAAACGGTCTGATCCGGGAACTGGACGTATACAAAAACGGAAATATTATTTATCTGGCCCATCCCAATGTCTGGTATACAGCAGAAGGGGGGATTCAGGCCCTGGATGTGATGCTGGGGGATCTGGAGCAGGAGCTGATGCAG
>CALWRQ010000117.1 GCA_944383965.1 uncultured Lachnospiraceae bacterium | reverse complement strand
AACAGATGGGTGTTTCCCTGCTCATACTGGTATTCCATCAGATGAGAAACGACCTGATTCAGCAGTCCTTCTCCCTGACGGGAAGAATCCACTGCCATGCAGCGGAGCGTGTTGCCGAAGCAGGATCCGGTGGCGGCCAGCTGGTAGTCTTCATCAAACAGTCCGATGGTGTAATCCAGGTTTTTGTCCCGTTGAATGCCTTCCTTTTCCAGAAGACGATCCAGCATGGCCATGGACCGGCGGTCGGAAGGCCGGATCACGCTGACAGTATATTCTGACATAATATTCCTCCTTGCTGATCACTGTGACCGGGGCAGAAGGACCCCGGTATTCTTTCTGATCATAATGATAGCAGAAGGAGAAAGGAAATGCCAATAGGGATTTCCTTATGTGGGCAATAGGACAGAGTTGGAAAATAGATTGTTGACTTCCCGACCTGCTTTGCCGTATAATAAAACCATCTATGTGAAAGTGAGGCAGCACCAATGGTAAAGAGCATGACTGGCTTTGGCCGCTATGAGGCGGTTACGGAAGAGTACAAGATCTCAGTGGAGATCAAGGCGGTAAATCACCGTTATCTGGATATGAGCATTAAGATGCCGAAGAAATTCAGCTACTTTGAGGCCGGTATACGCACCCTTCTGAAGAATTACATCCAGAGGGGAAAGGTGGACGTCTATATTTCCTATGAGGATTATACGGAAGGAAACCTTTGCCTGAAATACAACGAGAGCCTGGCTGCCGAATACATGGACGCATTCCGGAAGATGGCAGAACGGTTTGGAATCGAGAATGATGTAAAGGTGTCTGCTCTGTCCCGGTATCCGGAAGTACTTACCATGGAAGAGGTGCCGGAAGATGAGGAGCACCTGTGGCAGGTATTGTCTCAGGCGGCAGAAGAGGCGGCCCGCCGGTTTGTGGACAGCAGAGTGGCAGAGGGAGAGCGTCTGAAGGAAGACCTGGTCACCAAGCTGGACGATATGCTCAGACTGGTTGATTTTATTGAAGAGAGAGCGCCCAGGCTTCTGGTCGAGTACCGTCAGAAACTGGAGGATAAGGTAAAGGAACTGCTGGCATCCGCTGCGGTGGATGAGAGCAGGATCGCGGCGGAAGTGACCATCTATGCGGATAAGATCTGTGTGGATGAGGAAATGGTCCGCCTGCGCAGTCACATCGTGGCAACCAGAGAAAAGCTGCTGGCCGGAGGCACGGTGGGACGGGAACTGGATTTCATTGCGCAGGAGATGAACAGGGAGGCCAATACCACCTTGTCCAAATCCAATGATCTGGAGATCTCGGATAAGGCCATTGCCCTTAAAACAGAGATCGAAAAGGTTCGGGAGCAGATCCAGAATATTGAATAAAACACTGGAAGGAGAATTCCATGAAAGAAAGAGGAATACTGGCGGTCGTATCAGGATTTTCCGGTGCCGGAAAAGGGACTTTGATGAAAGCTCTGATGGGGAAATATGACAACTATGCCCTGTCCATTTCCGCCACCACACGGAAACCCAGAGAAGGCGAGGAGCACGGCCGGGAATACTTCTTTGTGGAAAAAGAAGAGTTTGAAAAAATGATAGAAGAGGACAGGCTGATCGAATATGCCAGATATGTGGATCATTACTATGGCACACCGAAGGAATATGTGATGAGCCAGATGGAAGCCGGGAAGGATGTGATTCTGGAGATTGAGATCCAGGGCGCTCTGAAGGTGAAGGAAAAATTTCCGGAAACTCTGCTTCTGTTTGTGACTCCTCCTTCTGCGGAGGAATTAAAGAAACGGCTGGTAGGCCGGGGGACGGAAACCATGGAGGTGATTGATGCCCGTATGAAAAGAGCCTGTGAGGAGGCGGAGGAGATGAACCGATACGACTATCTCCTGATCAATGATCAGGTAGACCGGTGCGTGGAGGAGATGCACCATCTGATCCAGTCCCAGCATCGCCGCATGGGCCTGCACGGAGAGTTTGTGGCCGATATGAAGGAAGAACTGAGAAAAATTTCTGAATAGACAGCAAGAAAGAAAGGAAGAAAAAATTATGTTACATCCATCCTATACTGATCTGATCGAAGCAGTAAACAGCGACGTGGAGCCGGGAGAGCAGCCGGTAGTGCAGAGCCGCTATTCCATTGTGATCGCCAGCGCAAAGAGAGCAAGACAGCTGATTGCCGGTGAAGAAGCTACGGTTCCGTCCGCAGGAAGAAAACCTCTTTCCGTAGCGGTTGAAGAACTCTACAAGACCAACGTAAAGATCCTTCCGGAAGAAGAGGAAGAAACGAAAGAAGAGGAACAGTAAAAAGAAAAAGCTGCAGAGCCATTGCTGCAGCCGCGCTCCGGCGCGAGTGTGCGCCCTGGCGCACACTTTTTTTTCTACAGAAAACGAAAAACCATCATGAGGAGTCAGAATATGAAATTACTTTGCATATCCCTGGGATGCGACAAAAATCTGGTAGACAGTGAGAATATGCTGGGTCTTCTCTGCCAGGACGGCTTTACCTTTACGGATGATGAAAGGGAAGCAGATGTGATCCTGGTGAACACCTGCTGTTTTATCGGTGACGCCAAGGAAGAGAGTGTGAATACGATTCTGGAAATGGCGGAATACAGAAAGTCCGGATCCTGCAGGGCTCTTATTGTCACCGGCTGTATGGCCCAGCGGTATAAGGAAGAAATCACGACGGAAATCCCGGAGGTAGATGCCGTAATCGGAACGACCGGCTATGGAGAGATCGTTCGGGTGCTGAAAGAGGTTCTGGCAGGCCAGGAGCATATTCAGTGCTTTGAAGACCTTGCGGAACTTCCCGAAGTCAGGGCAGAACGGCTCGTTACTACAGGGGGCCATTACGCGTTCCTGAAGATCGCAGAAGGATGCGACAAAAGATGCACGTACTGCATTATTCCATATCTGCGCGGACCGTACCGCAGTGTTCCCATGGAGCAGCTGGTGAAAGAGGCGGAAACTCTGGCTGCCAAAGGGGTAAAGGAACTGATCCTGGTAGCTCAGGAGACCACTCTTTACGGTGTGGATCTGTACGGAAAGAAAAGTCTTCCGGAGCTGCTGAAGCGTCTGTGCGCTGTTTCCGGAATCCAGTGGATCCGCATCCAGTACTGCTATCCGGAGGAAATCACAGACGAACTGATTCAGGTGATCCGGGAGGAAGAAAAGATCTGCCATTACCTGGATATTCCGGTACAGCATGCCAGTGATCGGATCCTGAAGAGGATGAACCGGCGCACCAATCAGGCTCAGCTGAGGGAGATCATCGGAAAGCTGCGCCGGGAGATTCCGGATATTGCTCTGAGGACCACCATGATTTCCGGTTTTCCGGGAGAAACGGATGAGGACCATCAGGAACTTCTGGAATTTGTGAATGAAATGGAATTTTCCCGTTTGGGAGTTTTTGCTTATTCTGCTGAGGAAGATACTCCTGCCGCCGGCTTTCCTGACCAGATCCCGGAAGAACTGAAAGAGGAGCGCAGGGACGAGATCATGGAGCTGCAGCAGGAAATTGCCTTTGAGGCCTGTGAGAACATGGTCGGAAAAGTTCTGGAGGTTATGATTGAGGGGAAGATTGCCGATGAAAATGCCTATGTGGGCCGGACCTATATGGATGCGCCCAATGTGGACGGTATGATTTTTGTAAATACAGGCCTGGATCTGATGTCCGGAGACTTTGTCCGGGTAAAGGTTACGGGAGCTCTGGAATATGATCTGATCGGAGAGGTGTGCGATGAAAATGAATCTTCCCAATAAACTGACGCTTCTGAGGGTGATAATGATCCCGTTTTTTGTAGTCTGCCTGCTGTGGGACCAGGGGCAGAATCAGACAATGCGGTGGATCGCCGCACTGATCTTTATTGCGGCAAGCCTGACGGATATGCTGGACGGCAAGATTGCCAGAAAATATAATCTGGTGACGAATTTCGGCAAATTCATGGATCCGCTGGCGGACAAACTGCTGGTCTGCTCAGCGCTGATCTGTCTGATCGAGCTGGGACAGATTCCCGCCTGGATGGTGATTGTGATTATCGCCAGAGAATTCATCATCAGCGGGTTCCGGCTGATCGCTTCGGACAATGGTGTAGTGATTGCCGCCAGTTACTGGGGAAAATTCAAGACCACATTCCAGATGCTGGCAGTGATCCTGCTGATCTTTGATCTGAAACCGCTGCAGACCATAGCTGATCTCTGCGTATGGGCGGCTCTGATTCTTACGGTCGTGTCTCTGGCAGACTATATCTGGAAGAACCGGGGGATTCTTACCGAAGGAGGAATGTAAAGATGGTAGTGGAACTCATATCCGTAGGAACGGAACTGCTGCTGGGAAATATTGTCAATACCAATGCACAGTATCTTGCTGAAAAATGTGCGCTTCTGGGCCTTTCCATCTACAATCAGTGTGTGGTGGGAGATAACCGGGAAAGACTGGCGGATACCTTCCGGACAGCCTTGAAACGGTCTGATATCGTGATCCTCACAGGCGGACTGGGGCCTACGGAAGACGATATTACAAAGGAAGTATGTGCGGAAGTAATGGGATTTCCGCTGGTAGAAGATGAACACACCAAGGAACGGCTGAAGGAGTTCTTTGCCAACAGCATATATAAGGAGATCCCGGACAATAACTGGAAACAGGCTGCAGTGCCTGCGGGAGCCAGAGTGCTGGACAACAGCAATGGGACCGCCCCCGGGCTGATCATGGAAAAATTCGGAAAATCGGCTATCCTTCTTCCGGGACCGCCGGATGAACTGATTCCGCTGTTCTCCGAGCAGGTCATGCCCTATCTTCAGACGCTCCGGCCGGAAATGATCTTTTCCCGTATGATAAAAATATGCGGAATGGGAGAAAGCTCTGTGGAGGAAAAGCTGCTGGATCTGATTGACAAACAGACCAATCCTACCATTGCCACTTATGCGAAGATCGGCGAAGTACATGTGCGTGTAACAGCAAAGGCTGCCAGCGAAGAGGAAGCAAAAAAGCTGATCAAGCCGGTAGTGAAGGAGATCCGTTCCCGCCTGGGAGACAACGTATACAGCATTCGTGAAGATGAAACACTGGAAATGGCCGTGGTGGAGCTTCTGAAAAAGTACGATATTACGGTGACGACTGCAGAGTCCTGCACGGGAGGACTGCTGGCCGGCCGGCTTGTCAACGTGCCGGGAGTGTCTCAGGTATTCCGGGAAGGCTTCGTAACTTATTCCAATAAGGCAAAAAAGAAGCTCCTTGACGTCAATAAGGGAACGCTGAAAAAATACGGGGCAGTGAGTGAACAGGCGGCCAGGGAAATGGCCATGGGAGGAGTATTTGCCACGGATTCGGATGTCTGTGTGGCAATCACCGGTGTGGCCGGTCCGGAACCGGAAGACGATAAGCCGGTAGGCATGGTTTACATCGCCTGTTATATGAATGAGAAAGTGTGGGTACAGGGGTATCAGTTTAAAGGAAACCGAAACAAGATCCGGGAGCAGGCAGTGGTAAAAGCGCTGGATCTGCTGCGCCGGGCAATTCTGGATAATTACCGCAAATAAAGGAGCCTGTTCATGCGTTGGTATGATCATCTCTACGTAGGAGAAAAAGCGGCGGCTCACAGGTACAGCACGATCCGGAAAATCCGGGAAGGGAAAAAGGACCGGCATATCCATGTGATTACGCCTGCCTCAGATGGGAATAATATCCTTGAAATTTATTCTGCTGCGGAATTTTCTCATCCCTACTATCAGAAACAGGATAAACTGATTCTGGGAATCGCAGGAGATTATCAGGAAGGGCTGGAAGTGGCCGGCCGGATTGTGAATGATATATACAGGGCAACCGGAGGTTTTTCCCTGGAGAAATTCCTGGAGCAGGAAGACGGCGAGAGGTTGGAATGATTCATATGATACTTGTGATCCTGAAGATCATCGGATGGATCCTGCTGGCGGCGGCGGGAATCATTCTGGCAGTTCTTCTGACAGTTCTGCTTGTACCTGTACGGTACAGAGCGGAGGGAGAGTTCTGCGGGCAGCTTTCTGCACGGGGACGGATCAGCTGGCTGTTTGGAATAGTTGCCGTGAATGTTTCTTATGAAAACGGAGAATCATCTCTGAAGCTTCGGATCGCCGGCATTCCTGTGGGAGAAGAAAAAGAAGAGTCCGGCTGGGAAGAGAAACAGGAAACGGAGCGGGAACTTGAACCGGAAATTCATACAGCATCTCTGGACCATACAGATTCCCCGGACTTGGAAACGGATGGGGACAGCAGAACGGATGGAGGCGGGCCGAGGCAGGCGCCTCGGAAGAGCAGGAAAGAACCTCGCCGCAGGGAGGCTCGCCGGACCGGAAGAAAAACTCCCTCAGGTATTCTGCAGAAGCTGGAAACTGCAGGAAAGAAAATAAAAAAAAGGCTGCACAGGGGCAGGCGCAGGATCTTGGAGCTGCTTTCCGGAAAGGACCGCCTGCTGGAACTGATCCGGGATGAAGAGAACAGAAAAACATTTCGCCTGGTAAAAAGGCAGATAGGCAGGGTATTTCATCATATCCGGCCAGGAAAGATCCAAGGTAAGGTGCGGTTTGGCTTTGATGATCCGTATCGGACCGGACAGGCATTGTCTGCCGCAGCACTGCTTTGCCCTCTTTATAAAAGCAGTCTGCAGGTTATTCCGGTATTTGAGCGTTCCGTACTGGAGGGAGAACTGAAATTCCGGGGAAGGATTCGCCTGGGAACAGTGGCAGCTGCCGGAATCCGTCTGCTGATGGACAGAAATTTCCGCAGACTGGCGGGAAAGCTGATGAACCGATAGGAGAGAAGGAGGAAAATTATGGCTGATAATCATTTTGCAGCGGCGGTGGAAGCGCTGTTTAAAGGAATGGATCACTTTGTGACAACCAAGACGGTGGTAGGGGATGCGGTCAAGATCGATGATGCCATTATTCTTCCGCTGGTGGACGTAAGCTGCGGAATGGCAGCGGGATCCTTTGCGGAGAATGCCAAGCAGAACGGCGGAGGAGGAATGAGCGCAAAGATGAGTCCCAGCGCGGTTCTGGTGATCCAGAATGGGGTAACCAAGCTGGTAAATATCAAACAGCAGGATGCTATGACCAAAGTTCTGGATATGGTTCCCGACTTTGTAAATAAATTTGTAGCGGGAAAGCCTGAGTCTCCGGTATCGCAGGAAGCAGTCGGTGCAGCCAGAGATCTGGCAGCGGCAGCAGAGGAAAAGACGGAGAATGGCTCCGGCCAGGTATAAGAAAAGCCCTTTCGCATAAGATATATTATATATCGAGGCGGAAGGGTTTTTTTATGAAACGGGTTATGGGACTGATGCTGTTCTGCTTCGGCGTGGGTATGACAGTGATGCTGATCGTGCCGGAGACCTTTACTACACTGATATTCATAACTGCCTGTCTGATTGTGGGTTATAATCTGTTCTGCTGCTGATCAGGATGCGGCGTAAGAATTTTTTTAAATTATTTTAAGATTTTTCGGAAATCGTAAGCAAATGTAAGGTGAATTTCCTGAAGAGGAGATATATAATAGGTGCATTATACGGAAAGGAGATGGTTTTATGGAACCGATCTGTATACTTGCAGTGTGTTTGGGATTGTTTGCGGTTCTCGGATGCAGCCGGCAGAACAGCCGGCCGGAAAAAGAGGATGAGAAGAAAAAAGATAAGACAGAGGCAGCGAAGGACAGGCTTTCTGCACCGAAAGCCGATCTTGAGAGTCTCTTTTCCGAGCATGCGTCTATAGGGAAAAATCGTCCGGAGTTTGACTACGGCGATGAAGATACCATAATATTTCACGGATATTTCGGACTGTTCGTCTGCCGAAGAGATAAAAACGGATGGAATGTATTCCGGGCTCTGGATCTGAAAAGCTTTGGGGCGGATGCCATGCAGGGAGATGAGTATGCGGTGATCGATGCGGGCAGAGAGATGGCCTGCATCACGCCTTCGTATTTTGCCACGGACAACAGGGATCCGGTAACCTACTGCTATCATTACGGACCGGATGTGATGTGGGAAAAGAGAGGATACGAACCGGCAAAGGATGAACTGCTTTCCTGGAGCTATGCGCAGTCTATGCCGGTACAGGAGAAAATTGATGAGATTCTGAAAAAAAACGGAAAGGATGAACGGTGTTCCAATCTTTATCCTGTCCGGGGCCTTGGGGGAGGGGAATATGGATTTCTGGTCTCCGAACACCGGCTGCTTCAGAGTCTGAAATATGGGATTTATAGAGAAAAAGAAGAGGAACTGACGCTGTTTCCGCTTTTTCCACATGGTGGGGAAAGTAGGAAAGAGAGCTTACAGACAGGGGCTGCAGCTTTGACGGAAGGATGATCTGACGGAGCGGCGGCTCCCTTTTTTGTACCGGGAAAACAGAATTTCGGAAATGAAAAAACAGCCCATTGCTGGGCTGTTTCTCTGATCATGTTCAACTTAAATTAAGCTCTTTCCACTAAACCGGAACGTAAG
>CALWRQ010000116.1 GCA_944383965.1 uncultured Lachnospiraceae bacterium | reverse complement strand
ATCATTCAGGGGAGGTACAACAGACATATGATACAGAAGTTTCCGCATCTCTGCAGCCCGATCACCGTTGGAAATGTAACATTCCGCAACCGGATGTTTTCCGCTCCCATGGGAGGAACGGATATTACGAACGACGGATGCATCGGACCGAAATCCACCGCTTTTTATGAACTGAGGGGAAAGGGAGGAGCCGGCGCCGTTACGGTCAGCGAGTGTATGGTCCATCCGGAGACAGACGGCTCCCACGCCTATCATCTGGACACCAGGATCTTGAACTCCATCGCCTCGGCAGCCTATACGGCTGACGCCATCCGCCGCCACGGGGCCATTCCCAGTCTGGAGCTTTCCCATTCCGGTATGTATGCCGGAACCTATATGACGGACAAGACCAGACAGAAGGAAATGAATCAGTGGGGACCCAGCGAAACGGTCCGCCCGGACGGAGTGCAGGTAAAAGCACTGACAAAGGAGATGATCGCCGACATTGTGGCTGCTTACGGAAATGTGGCGGGTCTGGCAAAGCGTGCCGGCTTCGAAATGCTCATGATCCACGGCGGACACGGCTGGCTGATCAACCAGTTTCTGTCTCCCTATTTCAATAAGCGTACGGATGAATACGGCGGATCTCCGGAAAACCGCTGCCGTTTTGCCATCGAAGTGCTGAAGGCTGTACGTGAGGCGGTAGGCCCCGGCTTCCCCATCGAGTTCCGCTTCAGCGGCTCCGAACTGTTTGACGGGGGCTATACCCTGGAGGACGGCGTGGAGATCGCCAGACAGATCGAGCCGTACATTGATATTCTTCATGTTTCCGCAGGAACCTATCAGAGAGGCTTCGGCGATACCCATCCGTCCATGTTCAAGGATCACGGATGTAACGTCTATCTGGCAGCGGAGATCAAAAAGCACGTTTCCGTTCCCGTTGCCACCATCGGCGGATTAAACGATCCGGAGCAGATGGAGGAGATCATCGCCTCCGGAAAGGCGGACATCGTCTATATGGCCCGCGCCCTTCTGGCCGACCCGTTCCTTCCCCGGAAGGTGGAGGCGAATCAGGAGGATCACATTGTAAAGTGCTTAAGATGCTTTACCTGCATGGCGGAACGGGCAGTGACAGCTACCAGACGGTGCACGGTAAACCCCTGGATCGGAAGGGAATATGAACCCATTGAGATTCAGAAGGCGCCAGTATCCAAAAAGGTCGTCGTAGTAGGCGGAGGTCCGGGCGGACTGAAGGCTGCTCATACGGCAGCCCTTCGCGGCCACCAGGTGATCCTGATGGAAAAGGAGAGCGAGCTGGGAGGAATCTTAAAGAGCGAGCAGGCCATTTCCTTTAAGCATGAAATGTATGAATTGTCCGTAACTCTGGCAAAATTCTGCAGGGAAGCGGGAGTGGAGATCCGCCTGAATACGGAGGCGACAAGGGAACTGATCGAAAAAGAAGCTCCCGATGCGCTGATCATCGCCGCAGGTTCAGCCCCCCTGGTACCGCCCATCGACGGAATCCGGGGTTCCAATGTGGTGCTGGTCAATCACTACTATCTGGAAAAGGACAGGGTTTCCGATGATGTGATCGTATTAGGCGGCGGACTGGCAGGCTGCGAAGCGTCCATCCATCTGGCACGGGAAGGAAAAAAGGTTACCATTGTGGAGATGAGAGATATGCTGGCTCCTGACGCCAACATCCGTCACAGACCGCTGCTTTTGAAGGAAATTGAAAAATCTGTGGATGTGAGAACAGGCATGCGCTGTGTGAAGGTGATGGAAAACGGCGTGGTCTGTGAGGACAAGGAAGGAAATCAGGCGACGATCTCCGGAACTTCCGTGATCTGTGCTCTGGGACAGCGGTCCCGCAGAGATGTGGCGGAGGAACTGAGAGGGTGTGCTCCCTATACGGCGGTGATCGGAGACTGTGCAAAGGTTTCCACCATTACCAATGCGGTATATCAGGGATACCATGCCGCCCTGGATATTTAATCATAAGAGCGTCTTAATCAGAAGGGCGCCGGTTCATTTTCTGCGGAGAAGGGAACCGGCGCTCTTTCTGCATGCAGCCGGTTCCGGCCGGAGCAGATTCTGAAGACGATCGGAAGAAATCTTCAGAATCCTTCATTTGTCTGTCACAGAGGTCCTGTGCTATAAAAGGGAAGAAGGAGGATCCTTCGGATCCCGGAAAAGAGAGGAAATGGAGGAACGGAAACAGTGAAAAAAAGCAGCAGACAAAAGATTCTGTTGGTGTTGGCGGCTGTTCTGACCCTGTCGTCAGGATGTGTCCCCCCGATGAGAGGAAATGGAGAGACCGTACAGACAGAAGCCCGGCAGGAGACCGGCGGGCAGCAGAAACAGAGCCGGAAAGAGGGGATTCCTGCTGAGGGAGACCGGATCTGCGGCTTTACCGTGGATGCTGTCTGGGAGGATCAGGCTCTGGACGGGGATCTGATCAGCTTTACCCATGAAAACAGCGGGGCACGGCTGCTGTACGTGAAGAATGATGATCCGGAGCTGACCTTTTCCGTAAGCTATCACACCCCGTATGTGGATGAAACGGATGCCAATCATATTTTTGAACATGCCATTATGGCTGCTTCCGAGAAATATCCCAGCAGCGATCTGTTTTTTGATATGGCGGCCAAAAGCTATAATACCTTTCTCAATGCGTTTACCTATGACACCTTCACCGCGTATCCGTTCAGCACGGAAAGCGAGGAACAGCTGTTCAAGCTGATGGACGCCTATCTGAGCTGTATGACGGCGCCCGATATTCTGAAAAATGAAAACATTTTCCGGCGGGAGGCTCTCCGGTATGAGCTGCAGGGGCCGGATGAGGAGATCCGTATGGCGGGAACGGTCTATGCGGAAGACTTCGGAAAGCTGACGGATGTGTCGGAAGAGGCGAAGAACAACGTGGCGGACGCTCTGTTTCCGGGGCAGTATGCCTCCAACATGATCGGAAGGGCTCATCGGAA
Source organism: uncultured Lachnospiraceae bacterium (assembly GCA_944383965.1). Lineage (GTDB taxonomy): Bacteria > Bacillota > Clostridia > Lachnospirales > Lachnospiraceae > Lachnoclostridium_A. The sequence goes on along the minus strand of CALWRQ010000116.1, from coordinate 5,830 downwards.
CTACCGGGATCTGAGCTATGAGGATGTGCGGACCGCTTATGACAGATGGTATCATTTTGACAATAGCCTGTTTTTCCTCTACGGAGATATGGATTATGAAAAGGTACTGGATTTCCTGGACCGGGAGTACCTGTCCGGAGCGGGAAGGAACGGAACGGATCTTTCCGCCTATACCGACGGTCCGTCAGAAAACGGCTTTTCGGAGAGCACGGTGTATGCGCCGGCCTACCTGGGAGATAAGGAGGAACAGGTTTCTCAGATCGATTACGCCTTCAGCCTGGAGCAGGAGGACTGGGAAGATCTGCTGGCATGGAACCTGGTGGCCCGGACCATCAATGAGGGAAATACTCCCTTTGATGAGGAGCTGAGCAGACAGGGGATCGACAATCAGACGGAGGTTTCCGTCAATCTCTACAGTGCCAAGCCCTACCTTACTTTCCGCCTGTACTATGCTCAGCCGGAGCAGTCCAAAGCGTTCCGGAAGGCAGTGGATCAGACTCTTTCCCGGATCGCAGGGAAAGGCATAGGCAGAAAAAGTCTGGAACAGACCGTAAGAAAAGCGGAGATGGAGCAGTATCTGGCCCGTGATCAGGGCAGCATAGGAGTGGAACTGTTTCCGGATGTGGTCAATTACTGGACCCATACAGGGAAGCTGGATTATTTCCGGCTTTCTGAGCAGGTGCTGGATCAGCTGAAAGGGGACAGAAAACAGAAGGCCATTCGGAAACTGGCAAAGAACCTGAAAAAATCCGGGCGGAGTGCCCTGGTGACTACCGTTCCCCGTCCCGGCATGGCAGAAGAGCTTCTGGAGGAGAGGGACAGCTACCTGGCGGAGATGAAGGCGTCCATGACGAAGCAGGAGCAGGAACAGCTGATCCGGGATACGGAAGCGTTCCGGAAATGGAATGAAACGAAAGTATCCAACAGCGATTTCACCATCGATCCGGAGAACATACCGGAAAGAAAGACCGCAGCCTATACCCGGTCGGAAAAAGACGGAATCACGTATTACCTGGCGCCTGCAAAAATTGAGAAGGTAGGTTCCTACAGCCTGTATTTTGATACCGGCGCATTTTCCAATGAGGAGCTTCATGACCTGGAGCTTTACAAATTTCTGGTGGGAAACATGGCTACGGATCAGTACGGGGAAGAGGAGCTGTTTGACCGGAGTGAAAAATACCTTTACGGTCTGTCCTTTTCCAATGCCTATCCGGAAACGGGCCATCCCATGACAGCCGTATCCTGGAAAGGAATGACGGAAGATTATGAGGACTCCCTTACCCTGCTTCTGGACATGATGAGCCATACGGATTTTTCCGACGGAGAGCGGATCCGGGAAATCCTGGCAAGGTATGGAGATGATTTTGACCGTTCCAGAAGCAGCGAGCCGGTGAAGGTGGCTCAGGCGCTGGCGGGCACGGTCATGAGCACATACGCCTATAAAGAAGTCTGTGAGGGACAGGATTTTTACCGCTATCTGATGGAGACGAAGGAGAAGCTGGAGCAGGATGAGAATTACGGAACCGTTCTCCGGGATCGTCTGGACCGAGCGGCCGGAAAACTGGTACAGAGAGGAAGACTGGTGTTTGCCTGCGCGGCGCCGGAAAACGATCTGGAAAGGATCCGAAGCATCACGGAGGAGTATGCGGGAAAACTGCCGGTCCGTGAAACAGAACCGATCCGCTTTGTTTTTCCGGAAAGGGGAGGAAAAACTGCGGCGGCAGTGGAAAGCCCGGACCAGTGTACGGTCATGGCGGCAGACGCCTACAGACAGCCGGATTTTGAAGGAAGATACGTGCCATTTCTCATGGCGGTTTCCGACCACTACCTGGTGCCTGTGATCCGGTTCCGCATGGGAGCCTACAGCAGCGGAGCCAGTTTTGACGCTTATTCCGGCGGCATAGCGGTGTACAGCATCAATGACCCGAATGCGGCGGAAACAGTAAAAGCTCTGGAACGGATACCGGATGTGATGGCAGAGATGGAGCTGACAGAGGAGGAGCTGAAGGGCTATATTCTGACGGGTATCGCCTCTGCCGGTCCGGAAAGAGGAGTGCTGAAGGGGCCCATGGAGGAGATGGCCTATGAGATCTTTGGAAGGGACGGCACAGAAGCAGAGAAAATGATCCATGATATGAAAAATGCTGCCCTTTCTGATCAGCAGGCAGCAGCAGAGGCCTTCCGCAGGGCATTTGCAGAGGCCGGAACAGCCACTGTGGGAAATGAAGCCGTCCTCCGGCGGGACCGGGAGAACTATGACCGCTATATCAGCCTGAAAGAAACCGGGAAAACAGAATCATAAGAAGAGAATTGAGCCTCCGGCCCCGGCCGGGGGCTTTTCATGTAAAAAACGTTTCCTTTGCCGCCATCCTGTTGTATGATAGGGATGCTGCTTTCACAGAAGAGGCAGTAATATGACGAAAAAAGTCATGACAGAAAAAAAGAGAGCATTTATAATAAAAGAAACTGTTCAGAAAGCATCTGCCCGGATGGGTACGGGAAAGGAGAAAATCTTATGAATATAAATATGACAAAGGAAGGAAGCGCACTGAATCTGCAGCTGGAGGGAAGGCTGGACACGGCTACGGCGCCGGAGCTGGAGGAAGTGCTGAAGAGGGAGATCGGAGGGATCAGGGAGCTTGATCTGGATTTTAAAGGTCTGGAATATCTTTCATCCGCAGGCCTCCGCGTGATCCTGGGGGCTCAGAAGGTGATGAACCGCCAGGGAAGAATGGTGATTCGCCATGTGAACGAGGTGATCATGGAGGTGTTTGAGATCACCGGGTTCCTGGAAATTCTCACCATCGAAAATGACTGAAGGACGGAGCCTGAGAGATGAAGATCGCTTATCTTGGAATTGATATGCTCTGTTCGGTTCTGGACGCTCTGCTGGAAGAGGGATGTGAGATCATGAAGATCTTCACCTGCCCGACCGACAATGTGACGGAATTCAATACGAAGGTGACCGGGACGGCAGCAGCCAGGGGAATCCCCCTGACTTCCGACCGGATCACCCTGGAGGATTTAGAGGAGCTGCAGGCTGCAGGCTGTGAACTGGTCGTATGCGCCGGGTATTACTATCGTGTGCCCATTCCGGAGGAAATGCCCATGGTCAACGTTCATCCGTCCCCTCTTCCTGTGGGACGGGGCGCCTGGCCCATGCCCCTGATCATCAAAAATAAGCTGCCTCTGGGAGGGGTGACTTTCCACAGGATGACGGAGGAGTTTGACCGGGGCGATATTCTGATGAAGGAGACCTTCCCCATACGGGAAGACGAGACCCTGCAGACTTATATGGAGCGGCTGTCCGCCCTTGTGCCGGAGATGGTCACCCGGCTGGTGAGGGATCTTCCCGGTCTGCTTCAGGAAGCAGTTCCTCAGGGAGAAGGGGAGTACTGGCCCAATCCGGGGGAAGAGGAGTGGACCGTTACTCCGGAGATGGACGTGGAAGAAGCAGACCGGATTCTGAGGGCGTTTTTCGGATATGAATGTGTATACAGGACAGAATGGGAGCGGATCGAGCTGATCGGAGGACGGGCGGAAAAGGGAAGCCCGGAAGGTCATGTCTTTCCGGTGAAGAACGGGTATCTGCGTGCGGAAAGGATCAGGATGCTGTGATGGATCTGAATACGAAGCCGATTTTAATGGAGGATCAGCAGGCGGTGGAGCGCCTGAGAGAACAGTACGGGCAGACATGTTCGTCCCATGCCTTTCCGTCGCTTTATCTGTGGAAAGAGGTTCTGGGGCTGTCCATTCTGCTGCAGCCGGATCTGTATGCGGTGAAATGCACGCGGCAGGGAAAAAATGCCTGGTTTTTCCCCTGCGGCTCCAGAAATGCAGTCCGGGAATTCCTGAAAGAGGGAATGAAGGAACCGGATTTTACCCTGTGCTATATGCGTCCCGGCGATGTGAAATGGGTCAACCGCCAGTTTCCGGGAATCTGGGACTTCTGTCCATGCCCGGAATCTGCGGAATATCTGTATGATGTTCCGGGACACCGGGAGCTGAAGGGAAAGACCTATGCCAATATGCGGACCCAGGTCCATAAGGTGGAACGGGAGTATGAGCCCCGTTCAGAGCTCATTGACCGGTCCAATCTGGGAGACGCCCTTTCTGTTCTGGAGGAATGGAGCCGGAAGCGGCAGGAAGAGGATAGGTGGGAACCGGAATATGAAAATGTGGATGTGAACGCTTTGCTGCTGAGAAAGAAGCTGGGCATATGGGGAGTGATCCTCTATCTGAATGACCGGCCGGCTGCGGTAACCGCCGGTTTTTGCCTGAGCCGGGATACCTTTGATATCATGGTGGCAAAAAGCATTTCAACGGCGCAGGGAGTTTCCTACTACGGCAGAAGGGAGCTGTTCCGGCGGCTGTCCTGTCCGCTGGTCAATATGGAGGAAGATCTGGGGATTCCGGGGCTGAGACGGATGAAAACGGGAATGCGGCCGGTGGGAATGAATGAAATGTGGAAAGGATGGCAGAGATGAAACAGTATCAAGACAGTTTTACGCCCCGGATGCTGAAACGGCTGCTCATACCGTCCCTTCTGTCGTCTGCCGGTCTGGCCTTTGCCGATATGGCGGACGCCATTGTGATCGGACAGAGGATGGGAGCGGTGGGTCTGGCGGCCATCAGCCTGAGCCTGCCTCTTTATATGGTATACAACGTTTTCATGCACGGTCTGGGAATCGGCGGAAGCGTACGGTTTTCCCAGCTGATGGGCGAGGGAAAAAAGGAAGAGGCGGTCCGGTGCTATAACCGGGTGATGCAGGCAGGAATCCTGCTGAGCGTAGTGATCGCCGCTCTGGTCAATCTGTTTCCCGGTCCGGTGCTGAGGATTCTGGGAACGGCTCCGGCGGACGGGGATCTGTACCTGGCCAGTAAAGACTATGTACAGGTGATCGCCCTGGGAGCGCCTCTTTTTTTTGCCAGCTACATGCTCAACTATTTCCTGAGAAATGACGGAAGCGAACGGCTGGCAAGCGCCGGATTCCTGTTCGGAAACCTGACGGATATCGCTCTGAACGTGGTGTTCGTGCTGCATCTTGACATGGGAACAAAGGGGGCGGCCCTGGCCACGCTCATCGGCCTGGCGGCGGGCATCCTCTGCTATCTGCCGGGAATCTGTTCGCCTTCCCATTTTCTCCGCCCTGCTTTCTGCGGCGTGGATGCGGAAGAAGTGTTTTCCTGTCTGAAAACCGGGCTGGCCACGTCCTCTCAGTATGTGTTTCAGATGTTTTTTTACCTCATAGCCAACAACGTGCTCATGAGGCTGGCGGCAGAAAACGGTGTGGCCGTTTTCGATCTGCTTCAGAATGCCTCTTATCTGATTCTTTACCTGTACGAAGGAACGGCGAAAGCCATGCAGCCGCTGATCAGCACGTTTTACGGAGAGAAAAACAGTAAAGCGGCCCGGTATACGCTCAGACTGGGGCTGGTGCGGGGGACGGCGGCGGGAGCTGCCGCCGCGCTGCTGATCAGCCTTTTTCCCGGAGTGATCTGCAGGATCTTCGGGCTGGAGGGAGAGGAGCTGATCGGAATGGGGACGCTGGCTCTTCACATCTACTGCGGGGGAACGGTATTTGCCGGCGCAAGCATCATGCTGGAGACCTATTTCCAGTCATCGGGACAGGAGAAAAGTGCGTTCGTGATCGCCTTTCTCCGGGGCTGCGGGGTTCTGCTGCCCTGTACGGTGCTCTTTTCCTTCCTGCCTCTGGAGCGGTTCTGGTGGCTGTACCCAGCCACGGAGGCGGCTTCTCTGGGACTGTTTCTGCTGTGGAGAAAAGCAGCGGGAGTGAAGGAGGAGAGCTTTGCTGCGGACCGGGTGCTT
>CALWRQ010000115.1 GCA_944383965.1 uncultured Lachnospiraceae bacterium | reverse complement strand
GGTCATATCCCTCCGGATCGGCCAGCTCCACCAGATGGCCCAGCCCCCAGGTCACAATATATTTTTCTCCCTCCAGCACTCCGTCCGTCTGCTTCCTGCAGCCCAGGACCCTGGCGATATCACGGCCTACGGAGGGTTTTTCAGCAATTACCAGTGATTTCATTCTGTCTTGATTCCTTCCTTGTTTTTTCCGCCTGACGGCAGTCTCTTTCTGTATTATAAAGCAAAACAGCCAGGGCGGAAAGCCCTGACTGCCTTTTCCCGCTGCGGCTCCTTATCTGTTCACCGCATATTCCACCAGAATATCCGCCTGGACGCTCACCTGTCCGGGCATCACTGCCGCCGACTCCTCTGCCGGTGCAGCAGCCAGCGCATCCATGCTCATGTTGGAAACCGCCGTATATCTGGCCTGTCCAGCCCGGCTGCGTTCCTCGATCTTTACCACCTCACCCAGGCTGCAGCCTCCCGCAATGGCCATGGCATTCGCCTTCTCATAAGCGGACTGCACGGCCTTTGACAGCGCTTCCTGGTAGCTCTCATCATATTTGCTGGACATGTAGGTCACTGACTGGATATTGTTGGCGCCTGCATCCACTGCTGCTGCAATCACATCCCCGACCGCATCCACCGGCACGTCGGAAACAGTCACCGTCGTATCCATGGAATATCCGGTAATGGACTGCCCGTTCTCCCAGTCATAGATCGGATTCAGATTATAGCTGGACGTCTGGATCGAGGTCTCTTCGATCCCCTTTCCCTTGACTGCCTCCGCCACCCGGTTCACAGCCTCACTGTTGGACGTCTGGCAGGCCTTTGCATCTTTTTCCTGAGTAGTCACGGAAAAAACCGCTTCCGCCATATCCGGAACCACCTTTACCTCCTCTGAGGCAGTAACGGATATCACCTGATCCTCCACGTTGGATACCTGAATGGAGGACGGAACGTTCACCCCTGCTGCTGTCTGTGACGCACCGCATCCGGCAAGCAGAAGCGCCCCGGTAAGAACTGCCGTGCCGATCATGCATATTTCTGCTGATTTTCCTGTTTTCATCATAGTAAAGCCCTCCTCTTATCTTCTGTCTGTATCATACCACAGAATAAGGGAGGGCTTTATTTCTTTTTCATTAAACCTAAATTACATTTTTCCTACCGGGATCAGACGGTAATTGAAAAACATCAGTCGTCTTTCTCCGTCATCTCAAATACCTGGCGTTTCCTTGCCATCTCATCGCTGGCCAGATACTCGTCATAGGTGGTAATCTTATCGATCAGCTGACCGTTTACGATCTCCATGATCCGGTTAGCTGTCGTCTCCACGATCTGGTGGTCACGGGAAGAGAAGATCAGCACACCCGGGAACTTCATCAGGCCGTTGTTCAGAGCGGTAATGGATTCCATATCCAGATGGTCCGTCGGCTCATCCAGCATAAGCACATTGGCTCCGGAAATCATCAGCTTGGACAGCATGCACCGCACTTTTTCTCCTCCGGAAAGCACCTTGACCTTCTTTACTCCGTCCTCGCCGGCAAAAAGCATTCTGCCCAGGAAGCCGCGGACGTAGGTCGCATCCTTTTCCTCAGAATACTGGGTCAGCCAGTCCACAATCGTATCCTCATTGTCAAATTCCGCAGAGTTATCCTTGGGGAAATAGGACTGGGTGGTGGTCAGCCCCCATTTATAGCTTCCCTCATCCGGTTCCATCTCTCCTGCCAGGATCTGGAACAGCACGGTTTTTGCACGCTCGTTAGGTCCTACCAGCGCTACCTTGTCTTCCCGGTTCAGGATAAAGGAAATATCATCCAGAATCTTCTCCCCGTCAATGGTCTTGGAAATATGCTCTACCGTGAGCACCTCGTTTCCGATCTCACGGTTGGGACGGAAATCAATATACGGATATTTTCTGCTGGAAGGACGGATGTCGTCCAGCTCGATCTTCTCCAGAGCACGTTTTCTGGATGTTGCCTGCTTGGACTTGGAAGCATTGGCAGAGAATCTCTGAATGAATTCCTGCAGTTCCTTGATCTTTTCCTCTTTCTTTCTGTTCGCCTCTTTCATCTGACGGATCATCAGCTGACTGGACTCATACCAGAAGTCGTAGTTTCCTGCATAGAGCTGGATCTTGCCGTAGTCAATATCCGCAATATGGGTGCAGACCTTGTTCAGGAAATAACGGTCATGGGATACCACGATCACCGTATTGTCGAAATTGATCAGGAACTCCTCCAGCCAGGAAATGGCATCCAGATCCAGATGGTTGGTCGGCTCGTCCAGAAGCAGAATATCCGGATTTCCGAACAGGGCCTGAGCCAGCAGTACCTTCACCTTCTGAGCGCCGGTGAGGTCCTTCATCAGGCTGTAGTGGAATTCCGTATCAATGCCCAGTCCGTTTAACAGGTTGGCCGCATCGGATTCCGCTTCCCATCCGTTCATTCCGGCGAACTCCCCTTCCAGCTCGGCAGCCTTGATGCCGTCCTCATCGGTAAAGTCCTCCTTCATGTAGATGGCGTCCTTTTCCTTCATGATCTCATACAATCTGGCATTTCCCATGATAACGGTATCCAGCACCTGGAATTCATCGTATTTGAAATGGTCCTGCTGCAGAAAGGAAAGTCTCTCTCCCTGGCCGATTACCACTTCTCCGGAAGTAGGCTCCAGCTGGCCGGACAGAATTTTCAGAAATGTGGACTTGCCGGCGCCGTTGGCACCGATCACGCCATAACAGTTGCCTTCTGTGAACTTAATATTCACATCCTCAAACAGAGCCTTTTTTCCTACTCTCAGTGTAATATTGTTTGCACTAATCATTGTTTAACTCCTTAAAGGTTTCCCTATGTTTACGCCTGAAAAGAGGGGTCAATGCTGGCCCCTCTCTCTGTTATCACTCTTATTGTACAGGTTTTTCCTGATTTTTCAAGGTTTTTCGCAAATTTTCCTCAGGACGGACCGCACTTCCCGGCCTATTCTCCGTCTGTGATCAGCAGAGCATATTTCATGCCGTCTTTTTCCGTATACGTGATGGTTACCTTTGTGCCTTCCACCTGATCTCCTTCCAGTTCCACCTTTGTATCTTCCTTCAGATAGCTCTCTTCTGTGCCGTCCTCCGTACGGATGGTGATCGAGCTCATGCCTGCCGCTACGATCTCTCCGGTCACGGTCTGTTCCTGTGTCTCACTCTCCTGAACCGTGGTCTCCTCCAGGCTGGTTTCCGGCTCCGTCTGCGTTGTCTCTGCCACAGTCTGAGACTCCGTCTCCTCACCGGACTTTCCTCCGCATCCCACAGCCGCGGCGCCCAGTACCACCGTGGTTCCTAACACCAGCAGCATTTTTCTGCCTTTCATTGCATATCGTCCTCCCTTCCTGTGGATGGAATCAGCATACTCTTTTTCCACTGGTTTGTAAAGTGGGAAAACCCTTACATTTTCCGCCTATTTTCTTAATATGCCGCCGCCGGAAAACCGGCATGCACCGCATTTTTACAGAGACAGGCTTCCTCTCGCTCTCGCTCTCCGATCCTGAATGGACTGGATCACAGGCACCATGAAGATCGCCACAATGCCGCCTGCAAATCCGTTGTTGTACAGATTCATTCCTCCGTAAATAATTCCCACATTCAGTGCAACGGATGAATGGAGATATCCGGCCACCAGTCCGGCGATCACACCGAATTCTCCTGCCACCGGCGCAAGCGTGGTGGAAAACAGCAGAGCCAGCATGGGAGACGGCTCGTAAATATTCCACTCTTTTGTAAAGCTGGCCAGATACACGCCCAGCATGATGGGCGCAATGTTTCTCAGGTGTTTTCCCGTCGCACTGAAGCCCACAATGGTGAAAATTCCTCCGATGGTCGGGCCGTTCAGTTCTCCGCCCACCGCAATGACAAAATAGGTGGCAAACAGCCCGTTCACTCCCATGTTGAACAGCGCCGCCGCAAATCCTTCTTCTTTTACATAATCCGTACCGGCTACCCCTGAGGATTTCCAGATACGGCGGTAAGCCGAGACCAGATCCTTTCCCAGCCACAGCACGGCAGAAATCATCATGCCGCCGAACAGAATGGTAAGAAGAACCGCAAACAGCCGGTCTCCTCCCGTATACCAGATCAGCCGGGACTGGGTTTCCACGCCGAAGGACTTGAACAGGGACACAATCACCGTGGCAATGATTCCCGATGCAAATCCCACATTATACAAGGAGTATCCCTTATGAGCATAGTGCACATGGGTGGACAGAGGCGGCAGCACAAAACCGATGATCAGCCCCACTCCTATGCTGATCCCCAGGCGAAGTACCAGCGGGAGCTGGATCACCTGCATCAGCTGTGTGATGATGGGCGACAGGCTGGTGCCGTATATTCCTACATAAACGTATCTCGTAAGAGAAGTCTTGTGATAGAAGGCGTACAGGCAGGTTCCCGCCAGGATCGCCCAGATATTCAGAATATTCTTTCCAAACAGGGAAAATCCCAGCATCAGAAAGCAGGAGGTAATGGTATGACCGCTGAAGGACATATTCAGAGCGTATACGATTCCAACGCTGGCCAGTCCCAGCAGTCCGGCATTTACCAGAGCAGCCCCTACTCCTCCTATGACAAAATAATCCGTGATCAGAAAATCCGGCTCCCGTATGATCCTCTCCAGCCCGGTCAGAATCTCCGCCGGCGGCTGGAGCAGAAAGCCCGTGATAATAAAATAGACCGGCACCAGAGCCAGCAGCGCAAATTGTTCCGTTCTTGTCAACGCCCTTCTCTTCAGCATAATATACCCCTCCCACGCTGTTCCTGCAGCGCATTTTTTTATCATTATAGCGTATAAAACCTTTCATCTCCAAGATTTTTTTCTTAAATATTTTTCAGGTTTATCCTTGAAACCGCCATCTGTCTGCGTTATGCTGTTGTATATTATTTTTTCAGAGGAGAAACTGTCTATGAAATCATCCAATGAGCTGCGCACTCTTCTGCGCTCCATCGACCATAAAAGCTATCCGGCATACAAGTCCTTAGGGGGATCCTATCAGTTCGGCAGCTTTCTGCTGTCCATCGATCACGTACAGGGGGATCCTTTCGCCTCCCCCTCCAGCCTTCATGTGGAAGTTCCTCACAGAAATGCCGGATTCCCTGCCCCATACTATGAAAAATCCTGCTCCCGCATCGCTCTGGAAGATTTTCTTACCAGACGGCTGGCTTCTCAGTTTGAAGATTTTAACTTCAAAGCCAAGGGGTCCGGAAAAAGCGGCCTGCTTTCCATTACCCGCTGCGGACAGGAGGTACTGGAGCGAAGCTCCTGCCAGATCTCTTCTTCCGGAATCACCGCCCGGTTCCATGTGGGATTTCCTGCTTTCGGACGGACCATCAATGCCGGAGAACTGGAAAAGATCCTGTTTGACTTTCTGCCCCGCTGCATAGAAAACAGCCTGTTCTACGGCCGCCTGGACAAAAAGGCGGTGGAACAGGCTGTCTGGCTGGCCGAAGACCAGGAAGCTGTGCGGAATCTTCTGAAAAAAGAGGGCCTGGTGGCGTTTGTGGCCAACGGTTCTGTTCTTCCCAGGAAAAGCGGAGTATCCGATCTGCCTCTGAAAGGCAGCGTTCCTTTTGTCTCCCCTGCGTCCATGGAGCGGACCTTTGAGCTTCCCCACCGGGGAGCCGTCTCCGGAATGGCCGTTCCGGAGGGCATTACCCTGATCGTAGGGGGCGGATACCACGGAAAATCCACTCTTCTGGAAGCACTTCAGACCGGCGTGTATGACCATATCGCCGGAGACGGCCGGGAATTCGTGATCACCGATTCCACTGCGGTAAAGCTTCGGGCCGAAGACGGGCGTTCCATCCGGAACGTGGACATCTCCATGTTCATCAATGACCTTCCCAACGGGAAAGACACATCTTCCTTCTCCACTCCTGATGCCAGCGGAAGCACTTCCCAGGCAGCAGGCGTAGTGGAAGGCATGGAAGCCGGCTCCAGGCTTTTCCTGATTGATGAAGATACCTCCGCCACCAATTTCATGGTCCGAGATGACTTCATGCAGCAGGTGATCAGCCGGGAAAAAGAACCGATCACCCCGTTTCTGGAACGGGCCACGGATCTGTATGAAAAAGCCGGCATTTCCACCATTCTGGTAGCCGGAAGCTCCGGAGCCTTTTTCTACATCGCTCACCGGATCATCCAGATGGACTGCTACCGTCCTGTGGATATCACGGATCGGGTCAAAGCACTGTGCACCGAGCATACCGCTCCCAGGATCCAGGCGCCCGGATTCGCTCTTCCTGCATTCTCCCGCTCCCTCCCTCCCTTCGGAAGCGGAAGCAAAAACAGCGGGGAGCCGCGCAGAAGCCGGGACGGCGGACGGGGAAAAGACGGCGGATCCCGTCATGAACACAGGAAGATCAAGACCTTCGGACGGGATTCCTTCTCCCTCGACAAAGAAACCGTAGACCTGCGCTATGTGGAACAGCTTGCGGACGCCGAGCAGACCTCTGCCCTGGCCCATCTGCTGCGCTATGCCCTGGAACAGGTCATTGACGGAAGAAAGACCGTGCAGCAGACCGCACAGATCCTGTACGATCTGCTGGAGAAAAAAGGCTGGGAGCCTTTCTGCAGTTCCTATGTTCCCTGCGGCCTGGCCAAGCCCCGGCTTCAGGAGATCTTCGCCTGTCTGAATCGGTTCCGGGGATAGTTCTCTAGCCCTGCCTGCGGCTGCGGAACTGGAACGGCGTACATCCTACATATTTCTTGAACACCTTGATGAAATATTTGTAGTCATAAAAACCCGTTTTTTCCGCAGCCTCATATACCAGACAGCCGCCGTCCGCCAGCAGCTGAATGGCTTTTACAATCCGGTACCGGTTCAGGTAGCTGTTAAATGTATATCCCGTATCCGCTTTGAATTTCGCATTCAGATAACTTGCGGAAATATTCAGCTGACGGCTGATATCCGTCAGCGTGATTTTCTTTTCATAATTTTCCTCTACGATCGACGCCAGTTTCTCCGTATAGGGATCTGACCACGTCCGGTTTCGGAATCCGGCCACATCCAGAATGGCTTCCGCCTCCAGAATGGTCTGCGCCCGCAGCAGATCCAGGTGATCTTTCTTTTTCCTTCCCCGTTCCGCAGTCAGTTTGCAAATGCAGGTCTGCAGTTCATCAAAATCCAGCGGCTTGGTAATGTAATCCCGCACCCCCAGGCTGATCCCTTTTCTGGCATATTCAAAATCGCTGTAGCCTGACAGAATCACCGCTTCAAAATCATACTGTCCCATGGAGCATTCCAGCATTTCCAGTCCGTCCATGCCGGGCATTCGGATATCGCTTATCACAATATCCGGTCTGGTGGTTTCGATCAGCTTCAGCCCGTCTTCCCCGTTCGCTGCCTCTCCGGCAATGCAGCAGTCCATTTTTTCCCAGGGGAGCAGATAAATCAGTCCCTTTCGGATATATTCCTCATCCTCCACGATCAATATTTTGTACATACCTTTTCCTCTTTCTCAATGCTCTTCCTGGTCCCTGTCTGCAGGCGGAAGCCGCAGAGTCACGCACGTTCCGCCGGCCGGTTCGCTGACTATGTCAAGCCCGTACTGTTCCCCATAAATCAGCTGTATGGTGCGTGAAACACTGAACAGCCCGAAATGCTCCCCTGCCGTCATCGTTCCGGAATGAATGGAATCCAGAAGAGCCTTCATGGTATGAGGGTCAATGCCGTTTCCGTTATCTTTTACGGAAATATATACGCCGTCTGCCCTGGATTCCGCTTTGAGCAGAATAAAGATCGATCTGCTGTGACGGGTACCGTGATTGAGACAGTTTTCCACAATCGGCTGCAGCAGATGCTTGGGCAGGCGGTAATCCGGAAGCTCAGGGTCCACTTCCATGGAATAATCCAGACTGTCTCCGAATCTCATTTTCTGCAGAGACAGATAGTTTTCAATAAAGTCCAGATCTGTTTTCAGATCAATATCCCCGTTTCCCGAATCCATACTGTATCTAAGAAGCCTGGAAAGGCGGTGCGTCATTTCTGCCGCTGCCTGGGGATTGAGAATGATGCTGTATCGGATGGACTCCAGCGTATTGAACACAAAATGGGGATTGAACTGGTTTTTCAGCTGCTTCATTTCCAGAATCTGTTTGTGGCGGTTCAGCTCCTGCTTCTCCTGATCCAGTTTTTTCAGATCTCTGGCAAGGTTGTTCAGCGCGTCATTCAGAATCTGAAATTCATCAAAGTTCTGGGTAGACAGCTGGTAGTCCAGGTCTCCCTGTCCCATATGTCTGGCAGCTTCCACCACCTCATCGATCGCTACCAGATTCCTGTCCGTAAATACGGAAGAAATCCGGAATGTGATGAAAACACTGATGAACAGCATCAGTACAATGAAGAATGTACCGTATGTAAGCAGCTGTTTCTGGAAATCCAGCGAGCTTAAGGTAAAGATCTGCAGCTCCTGTCCGGGCAGTTCCGTCCGTGACCGGTAATAGTCCCTGCCGTGAAGCAGGCAGGTCAGAAGAGACTCCTGAGCCCCGTAATACTTGGTGGCCGCAGACAGCTTTGTACTGGGCGCGCTGGCATACTCCGTATCCATCAGAATGTTGTTGTACCGGTCCGTGATGACGATACGGGAAAGATTGTACTGCCGGAAATAGTCATGGAGGTCCGCATACCTCAGATCCATGACCAGAAACCCCAGAAACGCACCATCAGGATCGGTTACCGCCCGGGAAAGCATTACGCTTCCCGTCTGATAGCTCCCTTTCCAGAAGTTTTTCGGCAAGAAATATTACTGGAGTACGATCATCAACAGCTTTAAAGTCACGGTATGTTCCACCA
>CALWRQ010000114.1 GCA_944383965.1 uncultured Lachnospiraceae bacterium | reverse complement strand
CGGGTTCTCTTTCCAGATACCGTTATAAATCCGTTCTGTATACTTGTTCATCTATCTTTCCACCTCCTACTTGGCAATGCAGTTGTTTACAAAATAAGCAGCTGCATTCAGCGCTCCGGTTACAGCCTTGGACGTAATGGTCGCGCCGCTGATAGCCTGAACCTGATTGTCCGCAGACGCCGTGGTTTTTGTCACTTCAAAGGTATCTGCAGTGGGCTTTCCGGGGAACTGGTCCTTAAACTCCGGCTCCTTGGCCTTCATTCCCAGACCGGGAGTCTCTGACAGGGTCAGGAAGCCTACGCCGGTAAGCGTTCCTTCACTGGTAATTCCCACAGAGATCTGTACGTCGCCGCCGTAACCCTCAGAGGAAGTAGCATTGATCATGTATCCGATCACGTTGCCGGAAGCATCCTGAGCCTCCATGGCTTCATCAACGGTCACAGAACCGAATCCCTGAGCCAGGATATCATCGGCACAGCTCTCCACTGCTGCCTTCAGATCGTCCGTGGCCACAAAGTTAACTGCGTCAGGATATACTTCTTTATAAGTAGCGTTTGCAGCCGCCTGCTGAGCCTTTGCGATGGGCTCCAGAGTGATCTCATGAACTGCTCCCAGCAGAGCACCGGCCACCAGAGTGATGACAAACAGCATCACTGCGTCCTTTACGATTCCCTTCATGTTCATGCTTTTTTGCCCTCCTTTCCAAATGCCTTGGGAAGCGTGAGCTTCTCAATCATCGGCATGCAGAGGTTGCTCAGAATGATGGCGTAGGACACACCCTCGGGAGAACCGCCCCAGAGACGGAAGATACCGGTCAGAAGTCCCAGAAGGATTCCGAACACCACCTGTCCTTTCTTGGTGATGGGGCTGGTCACATAGTCCGTAGCCATGAAGAATGCGCCGAAGATCAGACCGCCGGCACAGATCTGGTTTACCGTGTATGTAAGGTCAAAACCGCCGAAAACAAATACGAAAACAGCCACAGTTCCGATGTAGATCAGCGGAATCCTGGGGCTGATCACCTTGCGGATGATCATATACAGGCCGCCGATCAGCAGAGCGATCACAGATACCTCACCGATGGTTCCGGGAATCCGTCCCACAACCATGGCAGCCAGATCCACCGGGCTTCCGGCTCTCATGGCAGCCAGAGGCGTAGCTCCGGAAACACTGTCAAAGCCGAGCTTTGCAGAAGTGAAATTGTTCATGGAACCTGCAAAGGAAATAAGCAGGAAACATCTTGCCGCCAGTGCCGGGTTCATAAAGTTCTGTCCCAGACCGCCGAACAGCTGCTTTACCACGATGATGGCAAATACGCCGCCCAGCATAGGCATCCAGATCGGAATCTCCGGAGGCATATTGAGAGCCAGGATCATGCCGGTCACCACCGCACTTCCGTCCGCAATGGTAATGGGCTTATGCATTCCCTTCTCCCACACATATTCACTGGCCACACAGGCTGCCACCGTAGCGATCACCACTGCCAGTGCATAAAATCCAAACTGATATACGCCCCATGCCGTCGCAGGAATCAACGCGATCACCACATCGAACATGAGGTTTTTGGTCGTCACCTTATCCCTTACATGAGGGGATGACGATACATGCAACATATTATTCATTGTCTTCCGCCTCCTATTTCTTCCTGCGGTTCGCCGCAACTACTTTTCTCATCTCTTTGAACGCCTGAGTCAGCGGGCGCTTCGCCGGGCAGATAAATGCACAGCTTCCGCATTCCACACATTCCATTCCGTTTAACTTTTCAAAGGATTCCGCGTCATTGTTCATGGCAGCGCGCATCATCAGAACGGGAACAATGTTGCTGGGACATACGTCTACGCAGCGTCCGCAGCGGATGCAGGGAGTGGGCTCGTTAGCTGCCACTTCGTCCTTGCTCATGCAGGTAAGCGCAGAAGAATTCTTCATTACCGGAACATGGAAATCGAACATGGCCTGTCCCATCATGGGGCCGCCGTTGATCACCTTCTCCGGCTCCGTCTTGAATCCGCCGGCCGCCTCGATCAGCTCTTCATAATTGGTTCCCAGCTTCACCCGGAAATTCTGGGGCTGAGAGATGGCGTCTCCCGTAACCGTGATGATCTTTCTCATAAGAGGCGTGGATTTGCAGACTGCATTATATATGGAAATAACCGTGTCCACATTGTCCACGATACATCCTGCATCTGCGGGAAGCATGGAAGAATTTACCTTTCTGCCGGTCACCGCATAGATCAGGGAACGCTCACCGCCCTGGGGATACTTTGTGAGCAGCGGGCATACGGAAATCTTCGGCTCATCTTTTACCAGCTCTGTGAGCTTTTTGATTGCCTCCGGCTTGTTGTTCTCAATGCCGATCACACCCTTGGCATTCTCAAACAGCTGCAGAATCACTTTCAGTCCGCCTACCAGTTTCTCCGGCTCCTCGATCATCAGCCTGTAGTCACTGGTCAGATACGGCTCACACTCCGCACCGTTCACGATCACATAATCGATCTTTGCGTCGTCCTTAGGAGTAAGCTTTACATGGGTGGGGAAGCCTGCGCCGCCCAGACCCACAATACCGGCGTCCTTGACGATTTTTCTGATCTCTTCCTTGGAAAGCGTGGTATAATCCCGGTCTTCTCCTACACCTTCCACCGTCCTGTACTCTCCGTCATTCTCCACAACAATGGAGTTTACCATGGCTCCGTTCGCCACTCTTCTCGGCTCCACAGCCTTTACCGTACCGGATACGGAGCAGACCACATTGGCGGAAATAAAGCCGCCTGCCTCCGCAATGATCTGGCCTGCAAGCACCTGATCTCCCTTCTTTACCAAAGGATTTGCGGGTGCGCCGATGTGCTGGGACAGCGGAAATACCAGCTCTCCCTGGGGCATCAGCTCCTGTACCGGCTTGCTCTCCGACAGTTCTTTTCCCTCATAAGGATGAACGCCGCCTTTAAATGTAGCCAATCCCATTTAACTAACCCTCTTTCTTTTCTGCATTCTCGTTTGGCAATTAACGTACCGCAGGCTTTACCTTAACCCAGAACCCTTATGCTAAGGTAAAGCCTGTTGTTGCCATCGTGGTTAGTATAGCATATTTCCCTGTGATTCTCAAACGCTTTTTTTATATTGTATACAGTATTTTAATCCAATTTTCTTTCTTACTTGTCTATTTTTTTCTCTTTGTCCGTTAAAACATTATCAAAAAAAACCGGCATTGTTTTTTGATAAAAACAATGCCGGGCTGTTTCTGCAGAATTTCAACAGAATTTCGTAAACCTTTTTCATTTTTTTGTTATTTTTTTGTCATTTTTTGTTCTTTCACTATTAGTATGATTAATTTTTCTAATCGTATCATAAAAAACTTTAATAGTTTATTTCTGCATACGGAAAGAGGCCTTCCGGCAGGCATCACTCCCGCCAAAAAGCCTCTTCCGCTACAATTCTAATTGCCATTAGGTTGTAAAAAGGAATTATTAAAAACCTGCTGAGAAGTCCCTGTCAGAGGATTGTGATGAGTGTAGTGCATCAAGGAATTCCGTACTTGATTTTCCTCTGCCAGAACGCTCTTCAGGATTCCTTTTCCCTGTTCCGAAGATAGTCCAGAATCTCCTGCGCATTGACATCCGGTTTCACCTTTGTCCATACCTTCTCGACTCTGCCTTCTTCATCAATCAGATACGTGGAGCGCACCACTCCCATAGACACCTTTCCATACAGCTTCTTCTCCTGCCATGCGCCGTAAGCCTCTATGGCGGTCAGCTCCGGATCAGAAACAAGGATGAACGGAAGGCTGTGCCTGTCCGCGAACCGTCTGTGGGAAGCCTGACTGTCCCTGCTGATTCCGATCACCGGAATATTCAGCTTCTCATATTCCGGAAAAGCAGCCGAAAATGCACAGGCCTGTCTGGTACATCCGGGGGTATTGTCTTTCGGATAAAAATACACCACCGCCTTGCGTCCTCTGAAATCAGACAGACGGATCGGATTTCCGTCCTGATCAGGAAGTTCAAAATCCGGAGCCATGGTTCCGGGAGTCAGCATTGCCATCCGTGCAAACGCCCCTTTCTCACTTTTTTATCGTATCGCCCTGTATTATAACACATTTTTGTTCGGTTGGGAACCTGTTTCCAGCAATTCCTTCCTGACGGGCTGCCGTCCGTACGCTCAGAACTCCAGATAAGCTCCTTTCATGGGACTTGCCGCATGTTCACTGAACATACGGAGTACTCCTTTTTTATATTTTCTCTCCCTGGGTTTCCAGGCTGCTCTCCGTTCTTCCAGGATCCTGTCCACCTCCTCCGGGCTCATCCTCGTCCCTCTCACTCCCACAATGTTCAGTTTTCTTTCATCCACATTGATCTCGATCAGATCTCCTTCCTCCACCAGTGCAATCGGTCCTCCGTCCACTGCCTCCGGGCTGCAGTGACCGATCACCGGTCCTGTGGATGCTCCGGAAAACCGGCCGTCTGTAATCAGAGCAATGCTTCTGCCCAGCTCCTTGTCGCTGCTGATGGCCTCGGAGGTATAGAACATTTCCGGCATTCCGCTTCCCTTCGGTCCCTCATAGCGGATAAAGACCGCATCTCCCTTTTTCACTTTATGCCTGAGCACCGCATCCAGACATTCCTCCTCACTGTCAAAGGGCTTCGCCGTGAGAACAGCCTTCCGCATCTCCTCCGGGCATGCCGTGTGCTTGATCACCGCACCTTCCGGAGCCAGATTTCCCTTCAGCACCGCAATGCTTCCTGAGTTCCCCATGGCCCTGCTCCTGGGACGGATAATATCTTCCCTGGTCAGAGATACCCCGTATCTTTCATTGAACTGCGACAGGCGCCCGGCACATCTCTCATAAAACCCGTTTCTTTTCAGCTCATCCAGATTTTCTCCCAGCGTCCTTCCCGTAACCGTTTCCGCTTCCAGATGAAGCAGATCCCTGATTTCCTCCATAATGGCAGGAACTCCGCCGGCGTAATAAAAGCATTCTGCCGGCCATCTTCCCGCCGGTCTGACATCCAGAAGATAGGGGGCATTTCTGTGAAGCCGGTCAAATGTATCCCCTGTAATCCGGATTCCGAATTCATGAGCTATGGCCGGAAGATGAAGCAGGCAATTGGTACTCCCCGAAACAGCCGCATGAACAAGAATGGCGTTTTCAAAGCTCTGTTCTGTCACCATATCCCCCGGTCTTTTTCCCGTCATCAGCGCCAGTTTCACCGCCTGCTCGCCCGCCCTTTCTGCGCAGCTGAGCAGATCCGGATCAGATGCCGGCATCAGAGCACTGCCCGGAAGTGCCAGGCCCAGTGCCTCCGCCATGATCTGCATGGAAGAGGCAGTACCGATGAAGGAGCAGGCTCCGCAGCCGGGACAGGCATTCTTCTTCGCCCATTCGAGGGTCTCCTTCCCGATCTCTCCCCGTTCATATCCGGCGCTGTACATTCCCAGCTGCTCCAGCGTCAGCATATCCGGTCCGGCGCTCATCGTTCCTCCCGGCACGACCACCGCCGGAATATTCACTCTGGCAAGGCCCATGAGCATTCCCGGAAGTCCCTTGTCACAGCTGGACAGATATACGGCTCCGTCGAAGGGCGTGGCATTTTCATGGATCTCGATCATATTGGCGATCATTTCCCTGCTGACCAGACTGTAATTGATCCCGTCCGTTCCCTGGCTTTCTCCGTCGCAGATATCCGTGCAGTAATAACGGGCCCCGTATCCTCCTGCGGCCTTTACCCCTTTTCTTACCGCTTCCGCCAGACGGTTCAGATGAACACTGCCCGGATGGCTGTCTCCATAGGTGCTTTCAATCAGGATCTGAGGCTTTTCCAGATCCTCCGGCTTCCACCCCGTTCCGATCCTGAGCGGATCCATTTCCGGTGCCAGTCTGCGTATTTTCTGGCTTGTGAGTTCCATAGGCTTTCCTTCCTTTCCCCCGCGATAACGGTTGATTTTTCTGCTGTTTTCATTATACGGACCGGACTCTTCCATTGCAATCCCGAACACGTGAGCGGACGGAATATCTTGACATTTAACATTTTTGTAATATAATAGAAAAAGGTTCTAAAACTTGTAACAATCTAATAAAAAAGAATTGCGAGGGTATTTTATGAACATGATACACAGATCTGTAAGGCTTGCCGCAGCAGCGGCTGCCCTGTCCGCCTGCCTGTCCTTTCCTTCCTTCGGATCAGAGGTTTCTCCGGATACTGCCGGCCCCGGTATTGAGATCGAGGCTGAACAGGAAGAAGCAGAAGCCCCTGCAGCGGAAGAGGAAGACGGCAAAGGAGATCTCCTGGGTATCTTTACCACCACCGGATACTGCAACTGCAGCAAATGTTCCGGAGGCCACCAGCTGACCTATTCCGGAACGGTTCCTACTGCCGACCACACTATTTCCGCTGACCTGACACAGTTTCCCATCGGAACAAAGCTCTGGATTGACGGTACCATCTACACCGTAGAAGACAAGGGAAGTTCTGTAAAAGGCCATTGGATTGATATTTTCTACGCTTCCCATGAGGAGGCTCTGGCGCACGGCATGCAGTCGCAGGAAGTGTATTCTGTTGCTGACTGATCCATATCATAAACACGCAAAAGAGAAGACCTGCTTTTTGAAAGCACTGTCTTCTTTTTTTGTTTCTTTTTCCCGCCGATTCCGGCTTTTCCGTCCTGTTTTCCCGCCTGTCAGATCCATTCACAGCCGGCTGGTTTCCTCCATATGCTTGACAAACCGGCAGATCCGTGGTAAAAATACTGTTGGTTTTAAATATTACATTTTTATTACAAAGTTTACGAAAAAGTGAGGTATTTGTGATGAAATATAAATTTCTGTTTACATTTGCTGTGACAGCTTTTCTGACCTTCTGTTCCTTTGGAACAAAGGCCTTTGCTGCAGGCTATACCGGCTATCTGGACGGCGTAAGCGGAGATTCCGTTTCCGGCTGGGCATGGGATTCTTCCTCCCCCCAGTCCTCCGTCACCGTAGAGGTTGTTGTTTCCGATGAGGAAAGCGGAACCGTGCTCAAAAAATCTTCCGCTGCCGCCCAGGAACATTACAGCCATCTGTCTGCTCAGGGCATCGGAACCGGAAACTACGGCTTTTCCGCAGATGTCGCCCTCTCCTCTCTTTCTGACGGCACTTATACCGTCCGGGCCTATGTGGGAGGCACGGAACTTCCCAACCGCCTGACTCTGGTAAAATCCCAGGGATCGGTACATGTGACCTCCGCCTCCTCTCTCCGTTCTCTGGGTATCTTCAAAACCACCGCCTACTGTCCCTGCGGCGGATGTTCCGAAGGCTGGGGACGACATACTGCTACGGGAGCCATTGCCGCTTCCCGCCATACCATAGCCGTAGATCCGAAGGTCATCCCTTACGGCAGCAGAGTGCTGATCAACGGTGTGGTTTACACTGCCGAAGACCGTGGCGGCGGAGTGAAGGGAAATCATATTGATATTTTCTTTGATACTCACAGTGAAACCAGGCAGTACGGCACCAGAAGTGCTGAGGTATTCCTCCTTCCCTGATTCTGGATATTATTTTTTAAAAAATATACGGCATATACACTTTCCCATTTTGGTGTTATAATAGTTTCAATTTATATTTCAGAAAGTGGGAGAGATCAACATGCAAGACAAAAGCAAAACCATACTGTTTGAACAGGCCCCTATCCCCACTGCGGTAGCTAAGCTGGCTGTACCCACCATATTAAGTTCTCTGGTAATGGTGCTCTACAATCTGGCAGATACTTACTTTGTGGGAATGCTCAATGACCCGATCCAGAATGCCGCTGTCACTCTGGCTGCTCCTGTGCTCCTGGCCTTCAACGCCGTGAATAACCTGTTCGGCGTAGGCAGCTCCAGCATGATGAGCCGTGCTCTGGGACGGAAAGATTATGAAACCGTGTACCGCAGCTCTGCCTTCGGCTTTTACTGCGCCGCAGCTTCCGGAATTCTGTTTTCCCTGCTGTGCACGCTGTTTCTTTCCCCTTTGCTCATTCTGCTGGGCGCCAGCCCGGAAACTTCCGAAGCCACAGCCGGTTATCTGAAATGGACCACCTGTCTGGGTGCTGCTCCGGCGATTCTGAATGTGGTTATGGCTTATATGGTCCGTTCGGAAGGAAGTGCATTCCATGCCAGTGTAGGCACCATGAGCGGATGTATCCTGAACATTATTCTGGATCCGATTTTTATCCTGCCGTGGGGACTTAATATGGGAGCCGCCGGTGCCGGTCTGGCTACCTGTCTTTCCAACTGTGTGGCCTGCCTGTATTTCTTTGTTCTCCTGTTTTTCCGGAGAGGAAAAACCTACGTATGTATTGATCCGAGGATGTTCCGTCTGCGCCGCGATATTGTCATGGGAGTATGCGGAGTGGGAATTCCTGCCGCTATACAGAACCTTCTGAATGTGACCGGAATGACCATTCTCAATAACTTTACTTCCGTATACGGCGCCAATGCAGTCGCTGCCATGGGAATTACCCAGAAGCTGAATATGATCCCTATGTACATTTCTCAGGGACTTTCTCAGGGCATTATGCCTCTGATCAGCTATAATTACGCTTCCGGAAATATCAAGCGAATGAAAAATACTCTGTTTTTCTCTGCAAAGGTGGTACTTACCTTCATGGTCTTCATGTCCGGATTCTATACGCTGAACGCAGACAGTCTGATCGGACTGTTCATGAAAAATGAGAAGATCATCTCCTACGGAAGCCGTTTCCTCCATGGTTTCTGTCTGGCTCTGCCCTTCCTCTGCACCGATTTCCTGGCAGTGGGTGTGTTCCAGGCAGTGGGCATGGGACGGGAATCCTTCCTTTTTGCCATTCTCAGAAAGATTGTTCTTGAGATTCCGGCTCTCTGTATTCTGAACTATCTGTTTCCTCTTTACGGTCTGGCCTATGCACAGTTCGTTGCCGAATTCATTCTGGCAATCGCTGCTGTACTGGTGCTTCGCAGAATGTTCA
>CALWRQ010000113.1 GCA_944383965.1 uncultured Lachnospiraceae bacterium | reverse complement strand
ATCAGTGCCGTTCTGGATATCAAATTCAGCCAGGGAAAGCTCCCGGAGATCAATGATGCCGTGGAGATCACCATGAAAGACGGGAGCCGTCTGGTGGCAGAGGTATCTCAGCATCTGGGCGATGATACGGTGAGATGCATTGCCATGGGCTCCACGGACGGTCTTGTCCGGGGAATGGAGGCCAGGGCTACGGGAGGCCCCATTTCCGTTCCGGTAGGGGAGAAGACTCTGGGACGAATCTTTAATGTCCTGGGTGAGGCGATTGACAACAAACCTCAGCCTGAGGTGGAGGAATACCACCCGATCCACCGCAAAGCACCTTCTTTTGAGGAACAGTCCACGGAAAGAGAGATTCTGGAAACAGGAATCAAGGTGGTAGATCTTCTCTGCCCGTATCAGAAGGGCGGAAAGATCGGCCTGTTCGGAGGCGCCGGCGTGGGAAAAACCGTGCTGATTCAGGAGCTGATCCGAAATGTGGCGACGGAGCACGGCGGATATTCCGTGTTTACAGGTGTGGGTGAGCGTACCCGTGAAGGAAATGACCTGTATCATGAAATGCAGGAGTCGGGAGTTATCGATAAGACCACCATGGTATTCGGACAGATGAATGAGCCTCCGGGAGCACGTATGCGAGTAGGACTGACCGGACTGACCATGGCGGAATATTTCCGTGATAAATCCGGAAAGGACGTTCTGCTTTTCATTGATAATATTTTCCGTTTTACTCAGGCGGGTTCTGAGGTATCTGCACTTCTGGGCCGTATGCCTTCTGCAGTAGGATATCAGCCCACACTGCAGACAGAAATGGGAGCTCTGCAGGAGAGGATCACATCGACAAAGAACGGATCCATTACTTCCGTACAGGCTGTTTACGTGCCTGCGGATGACCTGACCGACCCGGCACCGGCAAATACCTTTGCCCATCTGGATGCGACTACCGTTCTTTCCAGATCGATTGTAGAGCTGGGAATCTATCCGGCGGTGGATCCTCTGGAGTCCACATCCAGGATCCTGGATCCCAGAATTGTGGGAGAAGAACATTACAGAGTAGCCAGAGGCGTGCAGGAGGTGCTGCAGAGATACAAGGAGCTGCAGGATATCATTGCCATGCTGGGTATGGATGAGCTTTCCGAGGAGGATAAGCTGGTAGTATCCAGAGCAAGAAAGGTGCAGAGATTCCTGTCTCAGCCGTTCTTTGTGGCAGGACAGTTTACCGGACTTCCGGGAAGATATGTGCCGGTATCTGAGACCATTCAGGGCTTTAAGGAGATTCTGGAAGGAAAGCATGACGATATCCCGGAGAGCTATTTCCTCAATGCAGGAAATATGGATGATGTTCTTGCCCGCGTGAAGTAGGGGGTGAGAGTATGGCGGATATGATGAAGGTTACAGTCATCACTCCGGAACGGGAGTTCTACAGCGGTGAAGCATCCATGGTGGAATTTACCACTACGGAAGGCGACATGGGCGTGTACAGAGAGCATATCCCTCTGACGGTGATCGCGGCGCCCGGAATTCTCAGGATTCATGAAGCGGAGAAAAATCTGGAGGCGGCACTCATGTCAGGGTTTGTTCAGATTCTGCCGGACCGCGTGACCATTCTTGCCGAGGTGGTGGAATGGCCGGAGGAGATTGATTATGCAAGAGCTGAGAAGGCCAGAGAACGGGCGGAAAGAAAGCTTCGGGAAAGAGGAGCGGATATTGATGTGGCCCGGGCGGAAGCTGCTCTGAAGAGAGCTCTGGTGCGGCTGGATATGCGGAAATAAAAAGAGAACAGGAAAAGAAAAAAGGTGTCTTCGGGCTGAGATTCAGCGGAGGGCATCTTTTTTTAAGAAATCTTTCATTTTCCCCGGCTTGCACTCCCTGTCTTTTTCAGTTAAAATAAGAAAAAACTGTGAATGTTTCGGGAGGTAAAATAAATGAAAGAAACAGCATTAGTGATCATGGCGGCGGGGATTGGCAGCCGGTTCGGCGGCGGGATCAAACAGCTGGAACCGGTGGGACCCAACGGAGAGATCATTATGGATTACTCTATTTATGATGCCCTGGAAGCCGGCTTTGATAAGATCGTGTTTATTATCAGAAAGGATCTGGAAAAGGATTTCCGGGAGATTATCGGAAACAGGATCGAAAAGGCTGCAAAGGTGGAATATGCGTTTCAGGAGATCGGGGATCTTCCGGAGGGATTTTCCGTACCGGAGGGAAGAAAGAAACCGTGGGGAACCGGACAGGCAGTTCTGGCAGCGGCAAAGCTGGTAAACGGACCGTTTCTGGTGATCAACGCGGATGATTATTACGGCAAGGAAGGATTCCGCAAGATCCATGATTATATGGCAGAGCAGATGCAGGAAGACGGGGCCGTCTACGATATGTGCATGGGAGGATTTATTCTTCGAAATACATTGAGTGAAAACGGCACTGTGACCAGAGGTGTCTGCGTGCTCAATGAAGACGGAAGCCTGAAGGATGTAACAGAGACCTACGAGATCCGCATGAAAGAAGACGGAACCCTGGCAGCGCAGAATGAACAGGGAGATCCGGTGACAGTGGAGCCGGACCAGCATGTTTCCATGAACATGTGGGGGCTTCCGGCAGGCTTTTTCAGGGAACTGGAAAAGGGATTTCCGGAATTTTTGGCAGGTCTGAAAGAAGGAGACGTCAAATCAGAGTATCTTCTTCCGAAGATCATCGACCGGCTGGTGAAGGAAGGCAAAGCAAGAGTGACGGTGCTGGAGACCAGAGACAAGTGGTTTGGTGTTACTTATAAAGAGGATAAGGAAACGGTGGTAGCTTCCATAAGGAAGCTGATCGCTGACGGCGTCTATCCGGAAAAGCTGTTTTAACGGAAAAGGCCGTATGGAAGAGAGCTGAGAAGCAGCCGTATTAGGAGGAAAAGAACAGAAAGTCTATGAGTCGAATGAAGAAAAAGGCAGGAATCCTGCTCTGCGTATTTATGGCAGCGATTGCTGTGTATTTTGTGCTGACCCAAAATATTCTGAACAAGGAGGAAGAGAGGGTGTATGTTTCCATGGAGGAAGCATCCTTGCCGGTGGTATATATGGAAACCATGGGCAGAGAAATGAACCCTCTCTGCGGCTACGTCCAGGATATGGAAGGAGAAGCGGCGGACTCGCTGACTGTTCTTCCGGAAGACCGTATGCTGCCCGTACGTATTGGAGAGTATGAGGGAGAAGTGACGGGAATCCGCTATGAGATCCGAAGCCTGGATCAGTCGGAACTGGTGGAGCGGACCAAACTCAACAGCTGGGAAAACGGAGAAGACGGTACGAGGGCGGTTCTTCCTATTCAGAATCTGCTGACCAGGGATGTGCAGTATCAGCTCTGTCTTATGGTGGGACTTGAGGACGGAAGAGAGGCGAAATACTATACCCGTATTCTCTGGACCCAGGACACCAGCGGGCAGGATATGGTAAATCTGGCAGCGGATTTTTCAGAGAAAACTTTTGATTATGAGCAGGCCAGAGATCTGGTGACCTATCTGGAACCGGATCCTCAGGCAGACAACGGTACGCTTGGTCATGTGACCCTGCAGTCAGAGTTTGACCAGATCACCTGGGGAGGGCTGGATGTGCAGCCTGTGGGGGAACAGAGGCTCACGCTGAAACAGCTGGATGGAATCATGGGAAATGTGGAGCTGAAGTACATCGCAGCCGAGGCGGGAAGTTCTGACCGGATGTATGAAGTGACGGAAAATTTCACCATGAAATGGGATGCTCAGCGTATTTACATGATGGATTATGACCGGACGGTAAGCGAGATCTTTTCAGGAGCGGGAGATGAAGTGAGCGGAAAGCGGATTCTTCTTGGAATATCCAATGACAGCGCCGTTTCTGCAGTAAAAAGCGGAGACGGAAGATATACAGCTTTTGTTTCCGCCAGGGATCTTTGGCTTTTTGACCGGGGAGAGGGAAAAGGAGGGACATCACTGGTCCGGGTATTCTCTTTCCGGGGCGAGGACCGGACAGACATCAGAAATAATTTTGACAGACATGATATCAAGATCCTGAATGTGGATGAGAAGGGAAATGTGGATTTTCTGCTCTATGGATATATGAACCGGGGAATTCATGAAGGGACTGCGGGAGCAGCGTTCTACCATTATCAGTCTGATCAGGATATACTGGAAGAACGGTTCTTTTTCCCGGTATCCTGCTCTTACGAAGAGCTGGCTATGGATGTGAACCGTCTGGCTAAAATGAGCGGAAACGGGATGTTTTACATTTATCTGGACGGAGCTGTGTATGCAGTGGATCTGAGCAGCAACGAGTATCTGGTGGCAGCCAGAGGACTGACAGAGGAAACCTGTGTGATCAGTCAGGATCAGAGCCGTCTGGCATGGCAGGACGGGTCGGATTCTCCGGGAGCGGATACCATTCATGTGATGAATCTGGAAACCGGATCCCGCCAGGATATCCGGGCGGAAGAGGGACAGAAGCTGAGGGTTCTGGGCTTTGTGGAGAATGACTTTATTTATGGTACGGCCGGATCGGATGATCTCTGGATGTCCGGCAGCCGGACGGTGGACCTTCCGGTACATGGACTGAAGATTGTAGATGACGGACTGAATGTGGCGGTAGATTATCAGAAAGAGGGACTGTACATTTCCGATGTTCAGGTGACGGACGGACGGGTCCATCTGCAACTTCTGGCTAAAAATGCTTCCGGAGGATATGACAGGGCAGGAGAAGATATTATTGTCTGCAATGTGGAGATCGGAGCGCAGAAGATGGAAGGCGTAGGCTGGTATGCTTCGGAGGACAGAAGGAAGCTGTATTTCGTTCAGCTGGACACCAGTGTGGCAGCCGGAAGCCGACCGGCAGTAAGAGCGCCCCGGAGTGTGGCCTATGATGTGTCGGATACACTGGATCTGAGATCGGGGAACGGAAAAGAGAAAACGGTTTACCGTGCTTATGGAAAGGGACAGCTTCTGGGCATGGAGGACAACCTGGCGGATGCCATTGCACGCAGCTATGATGCCATGGGCTTTGTGACGGACAGCAGCGGAAGAGTTGTGTGGAACCGGGTGGACCGTTCCAATATCTGCACGATCCGGGATACGGCTGCAGCCGGAAGACTGGTTCGCCATCTGGATTCATTCAGCGGGGATGAGGCCTATGGAGACGGAATTCTGGTTATGGACGGCAGAGGGGCGACTCTCCATCAGATCCTGTATTACGTAGGAAAGGGCTGCCCGGTGGCTGCCTATGGTCCGGACGGAAGCTATGAACTGATCACCGGCTATGATCAGTACAACGTGACCATATGGGACCCGGGAACGGAAACTTCCCGCAAAATGGGCCTGCAGGACGCGGCAGATTACTTTGCATCCAGGGGAAATGACTTCGTGTGCGGACTGTTCCTGGACTAGGCTTTTTGCGGCTTTACAAATGAAAATCTTATGCTATAATCATACTTGCAGTAAAAGAAGAAAATTATGGTTTTAGATATATAGATGAAATTTGTCAGAGGTTAAGGGATGGAACAATATATTATGAAAGGCGGCAACCCGCTGGTAGGCGAGGTGAATATCAGCGGAGCCAAAAATGCTGCTCTTGGAATCCTGGCGGCAGCGATCATGACGGATGAGGATGTACTGATCGATAATCTGCCGGATGTAAGGGATATCAATGTGCTCCTGGAGGCGATTGCGGAAATCGGCGCTGCGGTGGAGCGCATCGACCGTCATACCGTAAGGATCAATGCGAAGAACATCAAGGAAGTGTCTGTGGACGATGAGTTTATACGGAAGATCCGCGCTTCCTATTACTTTATCGGCGCACTTTTGGGCAAATATAAAAGCGCAGAGGTTCCGCTGCCGGGAGGATGCAACATCGGCAGCAGACCGATTGACCAGCATCTGAAGGGCTTTCGGGCCCTGGGTGCCAAGGTGGAGATCATAAAGGGCTCTGTGGTAGCCCATGCGATCGACCTGGTAGGAAGCCATATTTATCTGGATGTGGTTTCTGTAGGAGCGACCATTAATATCATGATGGCAGCTGCTCTGGCGGAAGGTCAGACCATTCTGGAAAATGTAGCAAAGGAGCCCCATGTGGTGGATGTGGCCAACTTCCTGAACAGCATGGGAGCCAATATCAAGGGAGCCGGTACGGATGTGATCCGCATTAAGGGAGTAAACCGGCTTCACGGCACGGAATATTCGGTGATTCCCGACCAGATCGAGGCCGGTACCTTCATGTGCGCAGCCGCTGCGACCAGAGGGGATGTGATGGTGAAAAATGTGATTCCCAAACACCTGGAAGCCATTTCGGCCAAGCTGGCAGAGATTGGCTGTGAGATCATTGAATTTGATGATGCGGTGCGTGTAGTAGGCAAGCCCAAGCAGCGGCCTACGAACATCAAGACTCTGCCTTATCCCGGTTTTCCTACGGATATGCAGCCTCAGATGGCGGTAACACTGGCTCTGGCAGAAGGAACCAGCATGGTGACAGAAAGTATTTTCGAGAACCGGTTCAAATATGTGGATGAGCTGGCCCGTATGGGCGGAAATATCAAGGTTGAAGGAAACGTAGCGGTCATTGACGGCGTACCGGGCTTTACAGGAGCTCAGGTAGAGGCTCCCGATCTGAGAGCCGGAGCGGCGCTGGTAATTGCCGGACTGGCTGCAGACGGCTATACGGTTGTGGACGAGATCGGCTATATCCAGAGGGGATATGAGTGCTTTGAGGAAAAGCTGCAGGCCCTCGGAGCAGTGATCGAAAAGGTGGATTCTGAGAAAGAAGCCAGGAAGTTTCAGATGAAGGTAGGATGACCGGCACAGCCTATTGACAAACCATGCCGGATAGTATAAGATACATCTGCAGATAACTGTATAAAACTGAAAAGTACGTATATCCCTTATTCAGAGTGATGGAGACAGAGAGGGTCTATGAAGTCACGGCAACCCCGTCTAAGCGCGGCAGCGTGAGGGGCGGAAGGTGCCAGCCTGAGCGAGGAGATAGGGCATGAGATGTCCTACAAATCGAGCAATAAGAGGAATTGATGCAGAGTTGATCAAGTCCGTATTGCCATACGGACTTTTCTTTTTGCCCGGACCCGGAGGAAAACTGCCGGGGCGGAGAACTGATCAGGAGGAAAAAATTTACTATGGAGAAATTGTTATTTACATCTGAGTCCGTAACAGAAGGACATCCGGATAAGATCTGTGATGCCATTTCCGATGCGATTCTGGACGCTCTTATGGAGCAGGACCCCATGAGCCGTGTGGCCTGTGAAACGGCAGTGACCACCGGTCTGGTGCTGGTAATGGGTGAGATTACCACCAAGGCCTATGTGGATATTCAGAAAATTGTACGGGAGACCATTCGGGAGATTGGCTATGACAGAGCAAAGTACGGCTTTGACTGCGATACCTGCGGCGTACTGACAGCGATTGATGAGCAGTCCGCAGATATTGCTCTGGGCGTGGACAAGGCACTGGAGGCAAAAGAGCATACCATGTCTGATGAGGAAATCGATGCCATCGGAGCCGGAGACCAGGGTATGATGTTCGGCTTTGCCACAAACGAGACCGAGGAATATATGCCTTATGCCATTGCACTGGCTCATAAGCTGGTGCGCCGCCTGACAGAGGTGCGCAAAAACGGTACGCTTGCTTACCTTCGTCCCGACGGAAAGAGCCAGGTGACCGTTGAGTACGGAGAGGATGGAAAGCCGAAGCGTCTGGAAGCCATTGTTATTTCCACTCAGCATGATGCGGTGGTTACTCAGGAGCAGATCCATGAAGATATCAGAAAATATGTAATCGATGAAGTAGTTCCGGCGGACATGATCGACGGAGAGACAAAGATCTTTATCAATCCTACCGGACGTTTCGTGATCGGCGGTCCGCAGGGAGACAGCGGCCTTACTGGAAGAAAGATTATTGTGGATACCTACGGCGGATATGCCCGTCACGGCGGCGGAGCTTTTTCCGGAAAGGACTGCACAAAGGTAGACCGTTCCGCAGCATATGCAGCCCGCTATGTGGCAAAGAATATTGTGGCGGCAGGCCTGGCAGACAAATGTGAGATTCAGCTTTCCTATGCCATCGGAGTGGCACATCCCACATCGATCATGGTAGATACCTACGGTACCGGAAAACTGTCCAATGAAAAGCTGGTGGAGATCATCAGGGAGAATTTTGATCTTCGTCCTGCGGGCATCATCAAGATGCTGGATCTGCGCCGCCCGATCTACAAGCAGACGGCAGCTTACGGACACTTCGGAAGAAATGACCTGGATCTTCCCTGGGAGAGACTGGATAAGGCAGAACTCCTGAAAGCCTATTTGCAAAACTGAGATTTTATGATATAAGTAATATATATAAGTGTGCCGGATCCTGAAAATCGGATCCGGTGAGACCAGTCTGATCAAGAGAAAAGGGGTAAAACGACATGAGATTTTTTATTGACACGGCGAATGTGGATGAAATCAGAAAAGCAAACGATATGGGCATTATCTGCGGTGTGACCACCAACCCGTCCTTAATCGCTAAGGAAGGCAGAGACTTCAAGCAGGTGATCGCAGAGATCGCATCCATCGTAGACGGGCCGATCAGCGGTGAGGTAAAGGCTACCACCACAGATGCGGAAGGAATGATCAAAGAGGGACGTGAGATTGCCGCAATCCATCCCAATATGGTTGTAAAGATCCCCATGACCGTGGAAGGACTGAAGGCAGTAAAGGTGCTGAGCGCTGAGGGAATCAAGACAAACGTGACCCTGATCTTCAGTGCGGCTCAGGCGCTTCTGGCAGCCAGAGCAGGCGCAACCTACGTTTCCCCGTTCCTGGGCCGTCTGGATGATATTTCCATGCCGGGAATCGATCTGATCGATGAGATTACAGAGATCTTCATGATGCATGACATTGAGACAGAGATCATCGCCGCCAGCATCCGCAATCCGATCCATGTGATCGACTGCGCACGGGCCGGAGCTGATATCGCCACCGTACCCTACAAGGTGCTGGTACAGATGACCAAGCATCCGCTGACCGATCAGGGAATCGAGAAGTTCCAGGCAGACTACAA
>CALWRQ010000112.1 GCA_944383965.1 uncultured Lachnospiraceae bacterium | reverse complement strand
CGGGGTGTTCGGGCGGTCTGCCGGAGGACATCTGGCCGCAATGGCAGCAATGAATCTGGACGATTATGAAAGCGAAGAATGGGGAACGTATTCCAGCAGGGTCCAGGCCTGCTGCAACCTGTTCGGGCCGACAGATATTGCAGGGCTGATGGAGGTGGAGGAGAAAAAGTTCTCCGATCCCAGGTCGCGCTGGCACAGGGTGGAAGAAACTCATGGAGGGGCTCTGTTAGGAGGAGATCCGGCAACCATGAAAGAACGGGCATGGAAAGCAAGCCCTGTGAATTTTGTGACTCCGG
The DNA here is from genome assembly GCA_944383965.1 of uncultured Lachnospiraceae bacterium. Classification (GTDB taxonomy): domain Bacteria; phylum Bacillota; class Clostridia; order Lachnospirales; family Lachnospiraceae; genus Lachnoclostridium_A. The sequence goes on along the minus strand of CALWRQ010000112.1, from coordinate 8,851 downwards.
CCATGTGTCCCATGCAGATCTTTCATGGAGACAGCGATCCGATTGTCCCCATTGAGTGCAGCAGTGATGTGCTGTATGAAAAAATCTGCCGGGCAGGCCTGGAGGACCGGGTGGAATATTATGTGGTCGAACATGCCGGTCACGGTACAAGAGAATTCTTCCAGGATTCCGTTAAGAAACTGATGATCGGCTTTTTTGACAGATATTTAAAATAGAGTATGAAAAGAAACCGGCTTCCAGGGAACAGAGCAGATGGAAGCCGGTTTTTGTGAAAAATAACCGTTTCTGCCTGCCGGACCGGCATGCAATCCATCCACGGCCTGCTTTCCTGCAGCGTGTTTTTTGCCAAGGCAATAAGCAGGAACCATCCGGAAAACCGGCTGCCGGCGAAATAAATTCAGCCATAAAATGAATTTATACATCCATCATAATATATAATTTTACCTTCTTACCAAAACCTGCTATAGTATCTTTACCAAGATACAGTATACAACGTAGCAAATGGAGGCTTTGAAAGATGAAACACATGATCAAACAGGTCCCTATTCCCATTGCCGGGGTAATGCTGGGTTTGACTGCGCTGGGAAACCTTCTGCAGGATTACTCTGAGACGGTCCGCCTGTTCTGCGGCGGGGCCGCCGCGTTTCTCGGAGTATTCCTGTTTCTGAAGTTCTGCATACATCGGGAACAAATCAAAGAGGATTATGAAAATCCCATTCTGGCCAGTGTGTCCGCCACGATCTTTATGGCGGCGATGCAGCTGGCGGCTTATGCCCACCCCTATATAGGGGGAGCCGCTTTCCTGATCTGGACAGCTGCCGTAGCCGGTCATCTGACGCTTATCGTATGGTACACAAAGAAGTTTCTGCTCCGTTTCCGGCTGGAAGAGGTCTTTCCTACGTGCTTCGTCACTTATGTGGGAATCATTGTAGGATCTGTCACCTCTGCCACCTTCGGAATGGAAGCCGTCGGCAGAATCCTGTTCTGGCTCGGCTTCTGCGCTTACGGGGTCATGTTTCTTCTGATTTCCTGTCGGTATGCGAAGATCCGGGTTCCGGAGCCTGCCAGACCTCTGTTCTGCATTTACACTGCGCCTATGAGCCTGAGCCTGGCAGGTTATCTGACAGTGATGGAGGAAAAGTCCCTGGTGTTTGTAATTGTGCTGGAAGTACTGGCACAGGCGCTTTACCTGATGGTGCTCACACAGCTGCCAAGGTTTTTGAAGCTGCCGTTCTATCCCAGCTACGCATCCTTTACCTTTCCCTTTGTGATCACCGCATTCGCCCTGAAAAAATGCCTGATCTTCCTGGGAGAGTCCGGCGTGTCTGTTTCACCTGCCATTTCCTGGCTGCTGAAGGGAGAAACAGTGATAGCTGTTCTGATGGTCATCTATACCGCAGGACACTTCATCTGGTATCTTCTGATGGAGCTCAGAGAAGGAAACAGGCAGAAGGATCCGGTGCTGACGACGGAAGGCTGCTGAGGCTTTCTGTTCTGAAAAGAACAGCGGTTCCCCAGAAGAGGGATGTCTGAGAGAGGAATCTCTTTCAGACATCCCTTTTTTTCTGGCAATTTTCCGGTACGGATGCTATACTTTTCATAGCTGATATTCTGAATTTACGGATACGGAGGGAAAACGGATGAATTGTACATCCTTTACATTTGCGGATATCTTTGCAGGAATCGGAGGGGTGCGCCTGGGACTGGAGGAGGCAGGGGGAACATGTGTGTTCAGTTCAGAGACAGATCCGGATGCCAGACGGACCTATGAGGCGAACTTCGGGATGGTTCCGGACGGCGACATCCGGGAAACCGATCCGGAACAGGTTCCGGATTTTGATATTCTGGCGGCAGACTTTCCATATTCTGTTTCTGCAGTGTGGGGAGAGGATGGCCTGTTTCGTGCAGTGGAGAGACTGTTGGAGAAAAAACGCCCGGAAGCCTTTCTTCTGGAGAACGGAAGAAACCTGCTGAGCCACAGGGGCGGGAAAACATATGAGGAAATGAAGGGACGCCTGGCTGCTCTGGGTTATACCGTATATGGAAAGGTTTTAAACGCCTGGGATTACGGGATTCCCCAGAAAAGAGAAAGGCTGGTGACCGTCGGATTCCGGGAGCCGATCCTGTTTGCCTTTCCGGAACCGGTGCCGAAGGAAAAGAGAAAAACCCTGAAGGATATTCTGGAGCCGGAGGGAACGGTAAAAAGAAGTTATTATGTGAGCCGGAAGATCCGGGACCGGAAGATGGAGAAAATGCTGGAGCGGTGCGGAAGGGAACCGGAACGGCCTTATATTACCAATGAAAATGTTTCGGGGATGGTCACTCCCCATCATTATGCCTGCTCGCTCAGAGCGGGAGCCAGCGCCAATTACCTGCTGGTGAACAATGAACGGAGAGTGACGGAGAGAGAACTGTTCCGCTTTCAGGGGTTTCCTGATTCCTACCGGATGCCGTCCTCTTTTGTGGAAATAAAGAACCTGACCGGAAACAGTTCCGCTGTGCCGGTGGTTTATGCGGCAGCGGAGCAGATGCTCTCTTCCATAGAGCTTTATCAGGGAGAAACGGTGGGGCTGGAAAGAGGGAGAGCCAAGGAAATCCTGGATCGTTTTCTGAAAAAAAAGGGGCAGGAGCCCTGGCGTGTGATCCAGGCGGCAGAGATCCTTCGCCGGAAGCGCTTTGTTCCGGAGCTTCGCCTGGAACAGGCAGAGACCTATAAGAAGGAGAGCCGCCTCTGGAGAGATGAGGCAGCGGCAGAATTTCTGGGGAAATCCTACTGTCCGCCGGCTTCCGGACAGGACAGCCTGTTCTATAAAAACGCCCTTCCGCCTGATATCCTGCGGGTGCTGGGAGAGGAAAACTGCCGTACGGCAGGAGCAGTGGAGGCGTATATCTATCGCCGTCTGACAGAAAAGGACCGACGGTTCTGGAGCCTTCTGGAACCCTGGCTTTCCCCTGAGGGAGGAGCAGAAGGGCGGAATCCTGCCGCTTTACTGGAAGGACTGCCGTCCTGCGGTATGGAACGCGAGGAGAGAGCAGTCCGGGAAGTCATGGCCATGGCGCTGATGGAGACCTTTCAGGCGGTGCTTGGCCAGGACGGTCCGCAGGAGCAGGAAAGGAAAAAGGAACAGAACCTGCGGGCGGCAGAGCTGCTTACGGGAAAGAAAGAAGGGGACGAGGGATTTTTCACAGGGGAATGTCTTCGCCTCTGGTATGAACGGATCTTTGACGGACCTTGCAGGGAGCAGATGAGGGAAACAGCAGACCGGTATCTGTGCCTGGACTTAAAGGAGCGGTTCACAGGAACGGAAAAGCTCTGGAAAGGACTGGCTGAACGAGGATATGAGTCTGTTCGGGACGGATTCTGGAAGTAGAGGAGGAGATGTATGCGTGTAATTTATCCATCCTATTACCATGATTTTTCCTGCTGGGCATCCTCCTGTCCGGATACATGCTGCAAAGGATGGAAGATCTCTATTGACCGGGAAACCTATGGGAAATATATGACCTTGGGCGGACTGACGGGAACCAAGCTGAGGAAGCAGATCGACCATGAGACCCGGTCATTCCGTCAGGTCAGAGGCCGGTGCCCTTTCCTGGACCAGTCCGGCCTCTGTGGCCTTTGCGTGGATCTTGGAGAGGAGATGATGTGCCGTACCTGCCGGAATTATCCCCGCCATGGGGAACCGTACGGAGACCGGCTAGAGATCAGCCTGTCTCTTTCCTGTCCGGCGGCGGCAAAGCTGATTCTGGACAGAAGAGAAGCGGCGGAATACAGGGAAAAAATCCGCGAAGACCGGCCGGGAGAGCAGGACCTTACCACCGACAGGAATCTGCTGGAAAAACTTCTGCAGGTCAGGACGTCCATGTTCAGTGTCCTGGGAAGGGAACCGCTTCCGGAGGAGGGAATTTCCGTCCGTGCCGCCCTGGTTCTTGCTCTGGCTCATGACGGAGAAAGAAGGATGAAAAACGGCAGCCGGTCCGGACTGGAGAAGGTGTGTTCCTTTTATGAACAACCGGAGGCAGCGGAAAAGGTGGAGAAAGAACTGTCTGCATTCCGGGAAAGAACGGTTCAGAGAAGGGCACTGGAGGCGGAGTACTGGAACTGGCTGGAAGAACTGGAACCGGTTTCTGAAGAATGGACGAAACGGGTGTCCTCTCTGAAAAATCGCAGGTCTGTGCCTGCCGGCTCCTTTTCTATGGAACGGAATCTGCTGGAATATTTCCTCTATCTGTATTACGCGGGAGGAGTTTATGACGGAGACGGCTGGCATAAGGCAAAGCTGGCCGTATTCAGCCTGATCGCTGTGCGTCTCCTCGCTGGCCGTATGGCCGGGGAGGGAAGCGGCGGCGAAGAAGCCTTTCTGCAGGCGGCCTGTCTCTATTCCAGGCAGACAGAACATTCAGACAGGAATCTGTCCCGTCTGGAGGAGTTTACGGCCAGAGATCCGCGCTGCTCTATGGAAGCGCTGCTGACCTGCCTGCTGGGAGGAGAGAAGAAATAAAAACCCCATTGTTTTTTCCTGACCTTCGTTATATAATAGCATTTAATCTAAAACAGATTACATTAGGAGTGAAAAGTGATGAAAAGAATCAGAACGAGATATGCTCCCAGCCCGACCGGCCGGATGCATGTGGGAAATTTGAGAACTGCGCTTTATGCGTACCTGATCGCAAAGCATGAGGGAGGAGATTTCCTTCTCCGCATTGAGGATACAGACCAGGAACGATATGTGGAAGGAGCTGTAGAGATCATTTACCATACCCTGGCAGAAACCGGACTGGTTCACGATGAAGGACCGGATAAAGACGGCGGTGTGGGTCCCTATGTGCAGAGCGAGCGTCAGGCCGCCGGAATCTATCTGGAATATGCAAAGAAGCTCATAGAAAAAGGGGAGGCATATTACTGTTTCTGTACCCAGGAGCGTCTGGACAGCCTGAAGAAGACCGTCAACGGTGAGGAGATCATGACCTATGACAAGCACTGTCTTCATCTGTCAAAGGAAGAGATCGAAGCCAATCTGAAAGCAGGAATGCCTTATGTGATCCGTCAGAACAATCCTACGGAGGGAACGACCACTTTCCACGACGATATTTACGGCGATATTACCGTGGACAATTCCGAACTGGACGATATGGTTCTGATCAAATCCGACGGCTATCCCACTTACAATTTTGCCAATGTAGTGGATGACCATCTCATGGGAATCACTCATGTGGTAAGAGGAAACGAGTATCTTTCCTCCTCTCCGAAGTATAATCGCCTCTATGATGCATTCGGCTGGGAAGTTCCGGTATACGTGCACTGCCCGCTGATCACCAATGAGGAGCATAAGAAGCTCTCCAAGAGAAGCGGCCATTCTTCCTATGAGGACCTGATCGAGCAGGGATTCATTTCAGAGGCAGTGGTGAACTATGTGGCGCTTCTTGGCTGGTCTCCGGAAAATAACAAGGAGATCTTCTCTCTGGAGGAGATGGTGAAGGAATTTGATTACCACCGTATGAGCAAATCCCCCGCTGTGTTTGACATGACCAAGCTGAAATGGATGAACGGGGAATACATGAAGGCCATGGATTTTGAAAAATTCTATGAGAGAGCTGAAAGCTACATCCGTGAAGTGATCAAAAAGGATCTGGATCTGAGAAAGATCGCAGCTATGGTAAAGACCAGGATCGAAGTATTTCCGGATATTGCCGGTCATATTGATTTCTTCCAGGAACTTCCGGAGTATGATGTGGCCATGTACACTCATAAGAAGATGAAGACGGATTCAGAGAAATCTCTGGCTGTGCTGAAGGATACGCTGCCGATTCTGGAAGCGCAGGATGATTTTTCCAATGACAGTCTGTACCAGGCCCTTTCCGAATATGTGGAGAAAAAGGGATATAAGACAGGCTTCGTTATGTGGCCGCTGCGCACGGCAGTTTCCGGAAAGCAGATGACACCGGCAGGTGCCACCGAGATCATGGAAGTGCTGGGCAAGGAAGAAAGTCTGGCCCGCATCCGCAAGGGAATTGAGATGCTGGAGGCGGCGCTGTCATAACAACGCAAGTGTGCGCTGCAAAAAGCGCACACTTTTTTAGTACAGGAGGAAATATGGCGTTTAACGAAGCGCAGCAGGAGGCGATCAGCCATAAGGAGGGTCCCATTCTGGTGCTGGCCGGGCCGGGATCGGGAAAGACAACGGTACTCACGGAAAGGGTTCGGGCGCTTTTAAGAGACGGCTGCGTCCGGCCGGAGAATATTCTGGTAATCACTTTTACAAGAGCGGCAGCCCGGGAAATGCAGAGCCGCTTTGAACATCTGATGGACGGGAAAAAGGTGCCCGTTACCTTCGGCACCTTTCACAGCATATTTTTCCGCATTCTGAAGCTGGCATACGGCTATGAAGCAGGAAACATCGTGAGGGAAGAACAGAGGGTCCGCTTTCTGAAAGAAATGATGGAGAAAGAGGAGATCGAGACGGAGGATGAGGCAGACTTCATTGCTTCCGTTCTGGGAGAGATCAGCGCGGTCAAGGGAGAAATGATGGATCTTTCCTGTTATTATTCCAGAAACTGTCCGGAGGAGATTTTCAAGCGGCTGTATCACGGCTATGAAAGACGGCTTCGGGAGGAAGGTCTGATCGACTTTGACGATATGCTGGTCATGTGCTATGAATTGTTTTCCCAGAGAAAGGACATTCTGTCTGCATGGCAGAGAAAATATACCTATATCCTGATTGACGAGTTTCAGGATATCAACCGGATCCAGTATGAGATCGTGCGTATGATGGCTCTTCCGGAAAACAACCTGTTCATTGTAGGTGATGACGACCAGTCCATATACCGGTTCCGGGGAGCGAGACCGGAGATCATGCTGGGGTTTGAAAAGGATTATCCCGGGGCAAAGAGAGTACTGCTGAATAGGAATTACCGTTCCACAAAGACGATCGTTGAGGCCGCCGGCCGTCTGATCGTCCATAATCACACCAGATTCCCCAAAGATATTCAGTCCCGGAAAGGAATGGGACCTCCGGTGCGGACCTGCTTTTACCCGGATGCGAAAGATGAAGCTCTGGCTGTGGTGAAAGAAATTATGGCGTATCGGGACGGAGGCTATGCACTGTCCGATATTGCGGTGCTTTACCGGACCAGCCTGGAGCCGAGACTTCTGGTGGAGCGGCTGATGGAATACAACATTCCTTTCCGGACCAGGGACAGTCTGCCTAATATTTATGAGCACTGGATTTCCAGAAATATTCTGGCATATATCAGAGCAGCTCTGGGAAATCTGGAAAGAGGAAATGTACTGGAATTTATCAACCGCCCCAAACGCTATATCAGCAGGGACGCGCTGGAGACCGCAGTGGTTTCGTGGGAAAAAGTAAAATCCTTTTATCAGGACAAGGAATGGATCGGAGAAAGGATCGAACAGCTGGAGTTTGATCTGAGGGCTATAGCTGAAATGAAACCGGCGGCAGCGGTCAATTATATCCGAAAAGCTGTGGGCTATAATGATTATCTGAAGGAATACGCTCATTTTCGCCGGATGAAGGAAGAAGAGCTTCTGGAAGTGGCAGATCAGCTTCAGGAAAGTGCTGCGGGATTTTCCGGTTTTGAAGAGTGGTTTGCCCATATGGAAGAATATGGGAAAGAACTGGAGGCTCAGGCCAGAAACCAGACAGAGCCGATGGGAAAAGGGGACGGCGTATGTCTTATGACCATGCACGGATCCAAAGGGCTTGAGTATGGGATCGTGTATATCATTGATGCCAATGAAGGCGTGACCCCTCACAGGAAGGCAGTCCTGGAGGCAGACGTGGAGGAGGAAAGGCGAATGTTTTACGTGGCCATGACCAGGGCCAGAGAACGGCTCTGTATCTGCGCGGCCAAGGAACGATATGGCAAAAAACTGGAGCCCTCCCGTTTTATCCGGGAGTACTACGGGAAGGAGAAGGAATGAAGGAAAGAGGACTGATACACATTTACTGCGGAGACGGAAAGGGGAAGACCACCGCTGCCCTGGGCCTGGCTGTACGGGCTGCCGGCAGAGGAAAACGGGTGCTGATTTCCCGCTTTCTGAAGACGGAAGATTCGGGAGAGGTGGAGGTTCTGCGCTCCATTCCGGGTATTACGGTGGTGCCGTGCAGAAAAACCTTCGGCTTCCTGTTTCGTATGACGCCGGAACAGAAAAGGGAGGCTGCCGTTTATTTTCAGCAGCAGCTGGAACAGGCAGCAGAAGCTGCCGGTGATTATGATCTTCTGATTCTGGACGAGATCATGGCTTCTGTAAACGGAGGCGTGGTGAGAGAAGAGAGTCTGCTTCAGTTCCTGAAAAACAAACCGGAACATCTGGAAGTAGTCCTGACAGGACGGGGGCCATCGGAGCAGCTGATGGAGACCGCTGATTATATTTCTGAGATCCGGGCGGTCCGCCATCCCTACGAAAAAGGAATTGCCGCCAGGGAAGGAATTGAATACTAGAAAGGACAGAGCTGCAGAGACCGTCAGAAAACAGTTGCAATTTTTGTCATTGTCTGATACAGTGGAGTCAAATGGGGAGGGGATCCTCCCGACATAAGAGAGGTATGATATGAGCGACGAGAAAAATCGTATGGAAGAGCCGTCCGAGGAGATGACGGTTACCCTGACCCTGGACGACGGTTCTGAACTGGAATGTGTGGTGCTGACGATCTTCGAGGCAGGCGGAAGAGATTATATCGCCCTGCTGCCCATGGAGGGAGAAAGTGCTGAAGAGGGAGAGGTCTACTTATACCGCTACAGCGAAGTGGATGGAAATCCCGACCTGCAGAACATTGAAGATGATGAGGAATACGAGATCGTGGCAGATGCATTTGATGAGCTGCTGGAC
>CALWRQ010000111.1 GCA_944383965.1 uncultured Lachnospiraceae bacterium | reverse complement strand
TCCCTTTTTGTCCGTCCGCTTATTCCAGACTGCGGAAAAAAGCAATCTCTCTTCCGTAACCGTCCAGCTCATTGGGTGTTTCCAGTTCAAAAGGCAGATGACGGAGCGCCGGATGCTTTACCACCCGGGCCAGAGCCTCGGCCCCGATCCGTCCCTCTCCGATTCGGGCATGCCTGTCCTTTCGGGCCCCCAGAGGATTCTGGCTGTCATTCAGATGTACCGCCTTCAGCCGGTCCAGACCGATCACCCGGTCAAATTCCGTAATCACCTCATCCAGATGACCGGCAATATCATATCCTCCATCCCACACATGACAGGTATCCAGACAGATCCCCATATGATCCGACAGTTTCACCCGGTCCAGGATCTCTCTCAGCTCCTCAAAATTCCGTCCCACTTCACTCCCTTTTCCCGCCATGGTTTCCAGCAGAACAATCGTTTTCTGTTCCGGTCTGAGCACCCGGTTCAGCGTATCCGCGATCAGCTCGATCCCCTTTTCCGTCCCCTGTCCCACATGACTGCCGGGGTGAAAATTGTAATAATTTCCCGGTATATATTCCATCCTTGCCAGGTCATCCGCCATGGCTTCCAGAGCAAATTCCCTGACCCGCTCCTCCGCACCGCAGGCATTAAGCGTATAGGGTGCATGTGCTACGATGGGACCGATTCCCAGTTCTTCCGCCCGGGAACGGAAAGCCACTACATCCTTCAGATCCAGATCCTTTGCTTTTCCGCCTCTGGGATTTCTCGTGAAAAACTGAAATGTATTTCCATTGATCGTTTCTGCCGTATTCGCCATTGCCAGAAATCCTTTGGACGAAGACAGATGACAGCCTATTTTAAGCATTTCTTCCGATTCCTTTCTTTCTCAGCATTTTTACCGCGATAACCAGAAACAGGGAGGCCATGAGCAGCTGAACTGCGCTGCTGGCCAGAATCCAATGATCCAGAATCAGATTCGGTTCCCTGGTTCCGTACATCTCCAGGATTCCTCCTGAACCGGAGGCTGTCTGTCCCTGAAGGATCACCATGAACGTCACTGCAGGATTCATCAGCAGCGTATAGATCAGTGCCCCGGAATTCGCCGTCTGGCTTCCGATGATCCCGGCCGTATATCCGGCCTGATTCAGGTCCATTCTGGCCATGGACAGGGCAAAGCTGTTGGCAGCCAGCGTTCCTGCCACCAGAAACGCCAGCGCTCCGTAAGCCGCTACCGTCGATACGGTAGAACGCTTGAACAGGGAAGAAAAGCAGATTCCCAGACCGCCGGTAAACAGTGCGGTCACCACAAAGCAGAGCAGCATGTACAGCATATCCCGTCCTGTGATCCCGCCGTATACCAGCACCAGAGCAATCAGCGGAAAACTGGAACCTACTACCAGAAAAATGGTCACTGCGGAAGCTGCCAGTTTTCCCCCCACGATCTCCCAGGATTTCATCTCCGTGGTCAGCATCAGATCCAGCGTCTGTCTCTCCCGCTCCCCGCTGATCGTTCCCGAAGTAATGGCCGGCATGATGAACATCAGCATGATAAACTCAATATCCGCTGCAAACTCATACAGCTGCAGAAAACTTCCGTACTGAATATCCGCTGTCAGGCGGACCTGCATCACGTTGGAATACATATTCAGCAGCGCCACTGCTGCCAGAATACAGTTGAATACCGTAATGATCAGCGGCATTCTCAGGCTTCTGGATGCCACTGTCATTTCTCTTCTATAAACCGGATTCGTTTTCATACTTCATCACCGTCCTTTCCTCTTCTCTTCCTGTAATCTGCATGAACAGCGATTCCAGGCTTCCCTGTTCCCTGGTAAAGCTGCTGATCAGAAGTCCTGCATCCACCAGCTGCTGGAGAAGCACCGCCTCATCCTGCCGGTCTCCAGTAAAACGGACTGCGATTTCATCGCCCCTTACCGTAATGGTATGGACATAGGGATGACTTTTCAGCAGCGCCAGAGCCTTGTCTCTTCCTCCTCCGAACAGGGTAATGACAATGGGATTGGAGCTGTTTACCTGAGACAGGATGTCTTTGATGTTTCCGTTCAGAGCCATTCTTCCCTGATCCAGGATCCCCACGTCCGTGCAGAGCTCAGAAAGCTCGGAAAGCACATGAGAACTGATCACAATGGTTTTTCCCTGATCTCTCAGTTCCCTCAGGGTCTCCTTGAATTCAAATCTGGTTCTGGGATCCAGTCCTCCCATCGGCTCGTCAAGAATCAGCAGCTCCGGATCATGGATCAGGGCTCTGGCCAGGCAGAGTCTCTGCTGCATCCCTTTGGAAAGACCATCCACATAGAAATCTGCTTTATCCTCCAGCCCGATCTGCTCCAGCAGAGCACTGCATCTCCTCCGGGCCTTCAGTCCCTCCATCCCGTAGCAGGCAGCAAAAAATTCCATATATTCATTTACTTTCAGGTTGTCGTACACTCCGAAATAATCCGGTACATAACCGATCTTCTCTCTCCACCCTTCTTCCCCCAGGCATCTCTCACCCAGGCGGACTGTTCCTTCATCCGGAGCCAGAAGACCGACCATCACTTTGATCGTCGTCGTTTTCCCCGCTCCGTTCGGTCCAACGAAGCCGTAAAGCGCTCCCGACGGCACAGTCATATCCAGACTATTCAGCACCTGGTATTTTCCGAATTTCTTCTTTAATCCACGAATCTCCAGCATTATTTTTCCCTCCCTGTTACCATGGGCATGGGAAGTACGGACCAGGTGTAGCCATCTTCCCCTTCACTGATGTATCGGATCGTCAGTTCATTGTCCGGCGACAGGTATCTGCGGATCTCTTCTCCCTCCAGTACCCCGTCCTCCATCTTCTCAAACGTTCTTGCACTGTGATCATAAACATACATATCTCCGGAAAACTGCACCTGTCCCCCTTTTTCCCGATCCTGATAAAAGACGGAATCCACCGGGCAGAACTCCACCCGAACCACATCCAGATCTCCGCCAAGAGCGTATTCCACAGTCACCGGATCCTGACTGTAGATCACATTTCCCGCAGGATCAAAACTGCCCTGCACTGCTGCCGGCCGCTTCAGCAATCCGGACCGGTACCGCATCCTGTCCAGAGAAGCGTTCACTTCCAGGGCAGAAGTACACATGGTCAGCCCGAAGGTATCATACTGGGCCATCCGCTCTCCCGTCTCCTTTTCTCCCCTTTCTCCGAACGCTACCACTCTGGCATCGGACCGGTATCCCTCCAGACTGCTCTGCATATAAAAAGACAGCAGATTGGTCCGCTCCAACGCCTTCATATACTTTTCATCTGTAATGTCCGCCCGTTCATATTCCGAAAGTCCGGTGATGAGGGCTGCCACGGAATTTGGGTCATTTACAGGAGAGCAGTAGCTTTGGTACTCCGAAAGTTCTACGGTCTCTCCTGCCCTGATCTCTCCCACAGGAATTACCCTTCCGTAAAGAATCACCGCAGCATCCTCCAGATCAAAGGAAAAATAGTTGGTCACGGAGCCGCTTACCTGCCCGTTGTAATACCGGACAGACCCGTCCAGACGTTCTCCCTTCTCATTCTCTTTCTGCTTGGTCAGCCGGAAATACATGGATTCAAAGGCCGCCGCATCCTTTACCTCAATCCGGGTTTCATTCTGTCCGTAATATACGGACACATGGCTTTCTTCCTCCCCTGTGAACGGCTTTCTGCTGCTGTCATAATAATATTCGTTCCGCGTTACCGGGATCACGGTATAATCCGGATCCAGGGTAACCGCATAAGGCTTGCTGTACGGATTTCTCAGATTGATGTAGCTGGTCTCCGTCACCGTATCCTCCGTCCCGTCCTCTACAGACGCATAGGTGACAAAGGTATCCGTAAACCGTGTTTTCATACCCATGACATAGATCACAGCGGTAAACAGGGCTGACGCCGCCGCCACACACAGGCCGTAATAACGCCGCTGCTCCCTCTTTTTCAGAAGCAGATACAGGCCCGGACCTGCCAGACCGATGTAAACCGCAATTACCAGGAAATACAGGCTTACATTGGGAAGTTTCTCCACATTCCCCGTATTGATGGCGTTCTGTGCTGCCCAGTATTCCTCTCCCATATTTCCGTAAATCGTGGCGGCCAGAGCGGAAATCCTGTCCTCACCCAGAATATCTGTAAACAGCCCGTCCACAAAACTGGTATTTGCAGATCCGTATTCCGCCACGTCTCCCAGATCATAGGCCGCCACAGCCACGATTCCCTGCTCCCGCATCGCTGCGGAAAGAAGGGGATATCCTTCGTCAGACACCAGCACGGTTCCGCCGTGAAGAGAAACTCTCACACAGGGAACCTCCACGGTTTCCTTCGGCATCTCACCGCCTTTGCCGTCGCCTTCCGGATGGATCTCCTGAACAATCGGATTGTCATAGGAATTGTCCAGCAGCTCGGGGGCAAACCTTCCCAGAGTATCGTCTACCCGGTTTCCTGTCCCCAGAAGCATTACGCCTCCTGATTCCACCCAGTCCATGGCCGCTCTGGTCTGTTCCTCCGACAGATCCCGCAGCCGGTAGTCATTCACCACCAGAACATCCAGCATATCCAGACCGATCTCTTCATCCGGAAATTCTTCTGTCTGTATGGGGAACACCCGGGTTCTCACCGCTCCATAGCTGATTCCTGCATCATCCATATAGTCCAGCCGTTTCGGATGATCGCTGAGCACTCCTATGAACAGCTCTGCAGTCTCTCTGCTGGTCTCGATCTTCAGTCTCTTCTGACTCACCTTTTCTCCGCCCTGATCGCAGACGGATACAAATACCTGGTCCGATCCTCCTCCCAGAGGAATGACAATCTCTTTTTCCAGAGTTTCTCCCTGTTCCACTTCCACCGGGTACTCATAGGAATATACGGAATAATCACCCTCCATGGTAGCCACCTTGAGCGTGCCTGAAAATCCGTTTCCGCTCTCATCCTTCAGGCGGATCTCCACAGGCGCGCACCGCCCGCTCCTTGCATTCCCGTCATAGCCGTAAAATACCTCCAGCGACAGTGTTTCCGGGAACAGCGTCCCCGATGCCCAGGCCTTTCCGCCTGCTCCGGCCAAAAAAGAAAGGGCCAGAGCCAGCCCCGCCAGTCCAAACCCTTTTCCCTTCCCTGTTATCATAAACCTCCCCCGATCTTTCCGAAATTTTCCCGGCTCACATCATAGTTCACCTGAAGGCGCACAGAAAATACCGTACCGTCTGTTCCGCTGCTCACATCGATGGTGCCTCCGTGCATATCCACGATATTTTTTGCAATGGCCAGACCCAGTCCCGTGCCTCCCGTAGTCGTGGAGCGGGAATGCTCCACCCGATAAAATTTATTGAAAATAAGCGGCAGCTCATCTGCCGGTATGACGTATCCGTAGTTGATCACCTGGACCGTCACAAATTCCTCCGACGCCGTCACCCTGACCAGGACCCTTTTTCCGTCGGCCCCGTATTTGATCGCATTTCCGATCAGATTATCAAACAGGCGGGCAAGAAGGTTTCCGTCGGCAGTGATCACCTTCGCCGGTACATTGCTCTGAAGCTCATAGGACAGATTCTTATCCACAAAACTGGGATAAGCCTCTTCCAGCAGCTGGCCCAGAAGCTTGACAATATCCACCTTTCCCACATTCATGGAAATCTTTCCGTAATTGAGCTTGGTAAAGCCGAACAGGTCCTCGATGAGCTTCTCCAGGCGCTTGGCCTTTGTGTAGGCAATATCGATATACTTATGCTGCAGCTGCCCCGGCATGTCCTGCTTGGCAGAAAGCAGCTCCAAATATCCGATAATAGAGGTAAGAGGGGTCCGAAGATCGTGAGCCACATTGGTGATCAGCTCATTTTTCGTACGTTCTGCTTCCCTTTCCTTATCCATCAGCTCCCTGATCTCCGCCACCATCTTGTTGATGTTCTCTGCCATGCCGGAGAATTCATCATCTCCGATCACCTCCACGGTGGTATTCAGGTCTCCCTGGGAAATGTTCTCCATCGCATCGGATATCCTGCTGATATAACGGATGGATTTCTCCTGAAGAATGAGAAACGAAACAGAAAATATCAGGATTCCGATGATCACGTACAGAAGTACGATCGCCGCATTGGATCCGGCGATCAGAGCAAACAGCGCGCTACTGCTGCCTTCCTTGACGGCATAATCCGCCAGCATGGACAGATTGGCGACCAGGAACACTTCGATCAGACAGGTAATGACCGTGCTGAAAAGAATGTTGGTCACCACTCTGGTATGATATTTTTTGCTCGTATTACTTTTCAATTTTATAGCCTACCCCCCACACCGTGGTAATGATCTTGTTCTGTCTGGTGTCCTCCTTCATCTTTCCGCGAAGGCGGCGGATATGTACCATCACCGTATTGTTGGCCTCATATACCTTTTCGTTCCAGACCTTCTCAAAGATCTCATCCGTGCTGAACACCTTGCCCGGATTGGATGCCAGAAGATAGAGAATATCAAATTCAATGGGAGTCAGCTTGATCTCCTCATCGTAGACCGTTACCTTGTGGTTGTCCTTATTGATCACCAGACCTCTGATGGAAATCTCATTTTTCTCCGACTCTCTGGCTGCACTGTTGGGATTCAGCTGGGTATACCGTCTGAGCTGGGATTTGACCCTGGCAGTGAGTTCCAGCGGATTGAACGGTTTTACCACATAATCGTCCGCACCGGTCCCCAGTCCCAGAATCTTATCCAGATCCGTGGATTTTGCACTCAGCATGATAATGGGAATGTTGTTCGTCTCCCGGATCTTCCGGCACATCTCCATTCCGTCCATCCCCGGCATCATAATATCCAGGAGGACCAGATGAATATCCTCTTTATCCAAAATATCAAAGCCCTCCTGGGCGTTTGCTGCTTTAAACACTTTATAGCCGTCGCTCACCAGATAGATTTCAACCAGCTCGGCAATCTCTTTCTCATCATCTACTACCAGAATATTTGTCTCCAATTTAGCTTCCTCCTAGGACTGCGTATTGTATTCTAACTATATCATATTTCTGCAGTGTTTGCCTTACTTTTCTCTTACAAAAAAGGGAACTTCCGGAAATCAGTTCCGGAAATCCCCTTCTTTTTCACTTCTTCATTTTTTTCTATTTTTCACTCTGATGCTCGGCAGGAATAAACGTACGGCTGTCCTTTGGTTCCTGCTCTGCCAGCTTCTGACGCACAGCCGCCGCTGCTTCCTCGCAGAACTGGTCCTGAGAGCATACCTTCATCCTGCCTCTCAAGTCCATTTTCTCATAGGAACCGTCCGGCTGAAGGATATGGGCTTTCACATTGTCTGCCAGCTGGACTTCCAGGATATGCATGACCTGGCGGCGGATTTCAGGGTCCTCCACCGGGAACATAATCTCCACACGCTTGTCCAGATTTCTGGGCATCCAGTCTGCACTGGCCATGTAAAGCTGCGGTCTTCCGCCGTTCTCAAAGTAGAAAATGCGGCTGTGCTCCAGGAAGTTGCCCACAATGGACCGGACATGAATATTCTCACTCAGGCCCTGCACTCCTGCCTTCAGGCAGCAGATTCCGCGGACGATCAGTTCAATCCTGACTCCTGCACAGGAAGCTTCATACAGGGCTGCAATCACCTCTTTATCGCAGAGGGAGTTCATTTTTGCCATGATGTGCGCTTTTTCTCCCTTTTTCGCATGTTCCGTTTCCTTGCGGATCAGCTTCAGCAGTTTTCCTCTCAGCCACAGGGGTGCAAGCACCAGCTTGTTCCATCCAAGAGGCTCCGAATAGCCGGAAAGCATATTGAATACGGCAGTGGCATCTTCTCCGATCAGCGGATTGCAGGTCATGATACCGCAGTCCGTGTAAAGTTTTGCCGTAGAATCGTTGTAGTTTCCCGTTCCCAGATGAACATAGCGGCGGATGCCGTCTTCTTCCCGGCGTACCACAAGAGTGATCTTGCTGTGGGTCTTTAAGCCTACCAGACCATAGATCACATGGCAGCCGGCCTTTTCCAGTGTCTTCGCCCAGTTGATATTATTTTCCTCATCAAATCTCGCCTTCAGCTCTACCAGCACGGACACCTGCTTGCCGTTGTCCGCCGCAGCTGCCAGGGCAGCAATGATGGGAGAATTTCCGCTGACCCGGTAAAGGGTCTGTTTGATGGCCAGTACATCCGGATCCCTGGACGCCTTTTTGATGAAATCCACTACCGGATCAAAGGTCTGATAGGGATGATGGAGGAAAATATCATGCTTTCTGATATTGGTAAAAATATCGTCCTCATTCATCAGGGCCGGCACCGGCTGAGGAATATACTTCGGTGTTTTCAGATCGTCGTAGCCGTCCATTCCGTACATCTTCATCAGGAAAGTCAGATCCAGCGGACCGCTGATAAAGAAGATATCGGAGTTCTCCATTTTCAGCTCCCTCTTCAGAATCTTGAGCAGCCGTTTGTCCACCTTTTCATCAATCTCCAGACGGATCACCTCGCCCCACTGCCGCTTTTTCAGCTGCTTCTGGATCTCCACCAGCAGATCCTCCGCCTCTTCCTCGTCAATGTTGAAATCCGCGTTTCTCATGATCCGGAACGGATGAGCCGTCACGATATCATAGTTCAGGAACAGAGACTGGATATTTCTCTCTATGATCTCTTCCAGAAGAATGATCGCCCGTCCCTCTCCCTCTTCAGGGATCTCCACAAATCTGGGCAGGACTCCCGGAACCTGCACCATGGCAAAGTCCAGAGTATCGTCCTCTCCGCCTTTTTTCTTCACCAGCGCGGCGATATTCAGGGTCTTGTTCCGCACCAGCGGAAACGGCCGGGATGAATCCACCGCCATGGGAGTGAGCACAGGATATACATGGTCCCGGAAGTAGCGGTCCACGTACGCGCCCTCTGCCTCCGTCAGCTCCTCATGACTCATGATCACCCGCAGGCCGTGCTGCTTTAAGGCCGGGATCAGGGAACGGCTGTATGTGGAATACTGAAGTCCTACCAGCTCATGGGTTTTTTCCGCGATCTTCTCCAGCTGCTGCGCCGGATTGAGTCCGGCAATATCCGGCTTCTCATAGCCGGCATGGACCATATCCTTCAGAGACGCCACGCGCACCATAAAAAACTCGTCTAAATTGGATGCGGTAATGCTCAGAAATTTCAGCCGCTCAAACAGCGGAAGGCTTTTATCCCTGGCCTCACTGAGCACCCGGTAATTGAATTCCAGCCAGCTCAGCTCCCTGTTCACATAGTTTTTCGGATTGGTATAGATCTCTTCCGCCGCCATTATTTGATCCTCCTTTTCTGTTTCAGAACCGGACGTATGCCGTATATTTC
>CALWRQ010000110.1 GCA_944383965.1 uncultured Lachnospiraceae bacterium | reverse complement strand
ACATATCCCGTTCCGTTGCATGCCATACATTTTACCTGTCCTGTTCCTCCGCAGTTGCTGCAGATGTGGCTGCCAGACATACCGCTCCCCTGACATACGAAGCAGTGATTGCTTCCTCTTCCTGCGCAGCTTCCGCAGAGCAGCCCCACCTTTGTTCCGGAAGAAGAGCTGCCGGAAGAGGTGCCATTGTCCAGACCTGTATATCCGAACGAGCTGCCCTCATAGGCGACAGCAATCTCAGACAGCTGCATGATTGCCGATTCCTTTTCATCAACCCAAAGCAGATAATAGCGGTATGCAGCGCTCGGCTGAGAGAGCTCAAAATAAAAGTCTGTTCCGTTCACATCCTGCATCGTGCTGTCATTCGTGATCGTGTCCAGCAGTACCCAGCTGCTGTCATAGGGATCGGGAAGGTCAGATGAATTGCTTCCGTACACTCTCCAGGACCTGGGATTTCTTCCCGGATACTGGCTGTTGTCATTTCCCGTCACCAGATGATAGCCGATGGCCGATGTGGGAGAGGACATTTCTATCACTACCCAGGGATTCACAGAGGATGTGCACCATTTGGTGGAGGCTTTGCCGTCCGTTACATTGCCAAATCCCTCTGTACCGTTTACTCCTTTTGATCCGTCTTCCGCGCTCTGCAGTACCTGGCTTCCTCCCGGATATTCCAGGATCAGCTCGGACAGCTGCATCAGGCTGTTCTTGTCATCTACCCAGAACAGATAGTACTGATAAGCCGGCGCTGCCTGATCCAGTCCGAAATAATAAGCTTTGGTGTTTTTTCCTTCCATCACCGTATCATTTACAACCGTTGAGATCAGATTCCATCCCTCATAGTATGCATCCGGCTGGGAAGATGGATTGCAGCCGTACAGTCTCCAGGATTTGGGATTTCTTCCCGGATACTGCTTGGTATCATTTCCTGTCACCAGAGTATAGCCGGTAATGGACGCAGGAGCATTCAGCCTAAAAATCACATAAGGATTTTCCCCTCTCACACACCATTTTGTGCCGATGCTGCCGTCAAAAAGATTTTCAAATCCCTCTTTGCTGTTGACCCCTTTCGATCCGCTCACCGCCTCCGGCGTATTTCCTGCCGCCCATACAGTTCCCATCAGAAGAAGAGCTGCCGCTGCCGCCGCAAAAAACAGTTTGACTGTCTTTTTCCCTTTCTGCAGAAGACTGTTCATAGTAATTCCCCCTTTCACCGTTTCTTTGCCCGATCTTCTCAGACAGAATCGTTTTTCAGCAGTGTCTGTGTAATTTTCATTATATATTCTCCTTTTATTGCTATCAATCGTTGCCCGGTTATATTGCTCTTTTTCCCATGAATTTTGAGAATTCCATCGCACCTTTTCCGCAAAAAAATCCCTGAAAGCTTCGGATTCCCGTTCCGAAATGCTTTCAGGGTCTTTTCTTTTATTCTGAAGCCAGTTCTCTTCCCAGCTCCCTGCATTTTTCCAGGCCGGCATCATCCGGGGTGGAATAGATCTTCAGTCCGGCCCCCTGGCAGATCTCTGCTCCGTCTCCTGCCGTCCGTTCCGTCCAGTCATCCATCCACTGTCCTTCCTCACTCCACTCATGGGAACCGAACAGAGCCACCTTTTTTCCCTTCAGTCCTTTTTCCAGTTCCGCAAAAAAGGGCTCAAACTCACTTTCCTCCAGCTCCTCTGCACCCATAGCCGGACATCCCAGGGCCAGTCTGTCATAGGTAAGCGCTGTCTCCGGCACAGCCTGTGAAACATTCATCACATCCACATCCGCTCCTGCTGCCGCCGCACCCTCGGCCACCGCATTTGCCATCATTTCCGTATTGCCCGTTCCTGACCAGTAAATCACCGCAATCTTCATTTTTGTTATCCTCCTTATCCTGCCTTTTATCCGTGATCTCAGGCTGCCGGTTCTGTATCAAACATATCACAGATCCGCATTCCCGAATCGATTCCCTCCAGAATTCCATCACGGACCTTTTCCCAGCGCCTGCACCATGCCTTTGCCCGTTCCACATCCGAGTACACCTTCCAATAGCAGGAATACAGATAATTCTTTCCCCTGTTTTCAATAAATCCTCTCACATCCTCTGTCGGATATCCCAGAAACAGTCCGATCTCATGAGGAAAGCCTCCCTGCTGCCTGGACGCCCGGATCCTCAGACTCAGAAAATTCAGAGTCTCTTCCAGACCTCCTGCCGGATAACCTTCCTTTTCCAGCATCTTCCTGATTTCCGGACCGCTCATATGCTTTTTCAGAAGGCTGGGACGGTATACCATGATCAGGCAGCTGCGGGAGCATTCGCAGAGTACACGGAACGCCAGATCCCGGTTCCGGAATCTTCGGCTGTAAAGCTCCGTCAGCTCTCTGATTCCAAAGCCTTCTTCCCCTGTCCCGGCCGGAAACGTAATGATATTCGCCGGTTTAATCCCTGCCATGGCAGGTGCCCCATGCTGGGCAAGCTGTCTTTCAAATGCGGAAATGGTCATTCCTGTCCTCCGTTCTGCTTCCTGCTGTCAGTAGTTAGCTACTCCTAATTTCATAATCTACCATACCATACTCTTTCCCTTCCGTCAATATATTTGATAATGATTTTCATTTATATTTTTACAAAAAAAGAACCGGATCATTTCCGATTCTTTTCTGTCGTAATTTTGAGGGTCCGGATTGCTCCCGTCGGACAGGCCGACCTGCAGTCGCCGCAGCGGATGCACTCCATGCTGTTGGGAGTTTTCCACACAGGAATATCCATACCGCAGGCCTTCTGGCAGGCTCCACATTCCACACACCTTTCCCTGTCAATACGAAAACGATACAGGGCTATGGGATTGAAGCATCCGTACACTGCTCCCAGCGGGCAGACATATTTGCAGAACGGCCTGTAATACTTCACAGACAGCAGAACTACCGCCGCAAGCAGGAAAAACTTCCATCCGAACAAAGCTCCCGCCGCCGCACGCAGTCCGGAATCCACCGCCATAAGAGGAAGTCCTCCGAACAGCGTTCCGCTGGGACAGATGTATTTACAGAACCAGGGCTCTCCCATTCCGGTCACAGTCACGGACACTGCTGCAGGCAGGACCAGAACAAACAGTATGAGTACTGCGTACTTGATCCAGATCAGCTTACGGTGTCCCGGCATATTTTTCTTTTTTTTCATCAGGGGAACTTTATGGAGCAGATCCTGGACCAGGCCAAAGGGACAGAGCCAGCCGCATATGAATCGTCCCAGCAATGTGCCGAACAGCAGAAGAAAACCGAATACATAGCAGGAAATCCTGAATTTTCCGCTGTCCATTACTGCCTGCAGGGAGCCGATGGGACATGCTCCCAGGGCCCCCGGGCAGGAATAACAGTTCAGTCCCGGCACACAGACTGTCTTGGTTTTTCCTCTGTAGATATGGCCTTCCAAAAACCCCGTTCCGTAACCATTGGTAATGGCAAACCAGGCAGCCTGGACCCAATGGCGGCCGATCCCGCCCTTTTTCTTCTTATCCAATGCCGATACACTCCAGACAGATATTTGCCGCCTTGGTAAATACCAGAGCGATTTCTCCCCGGAATATTCCTGCCAGAATAAAGAGCACCCCCCCTGCAAGCAGTGCTCCCTGGATCATCCGGATCTCTTTTTCTTTCAGCTCTTTCATTCTGCCTCCTGCTGTACCTGTGCCAGTTTTTCATCGATCACTGCCATCCAGCTTTCCTTGTCTTTTGCTCCCATATCCGCCAGGCCCACCTGATTTCCTTCCTTATCCACAAAAATCGTCGTCGGCACGGCGCTTACCCGGGGGAGCAGATCCGTAAAGATTTCCCCGGTGGGCAGAAGATGAAGATAATCCGCTCCCGTTTCTTCAATGATCTCTCTGGCAGATACCACCACATCCGGCAGCGCCTGTCCGTCACCATCCACCGCATCCGTACAGATTCCTACAATCTGAAATCCTTTTTCCTCATACTCGTCGGCAATTTCTCCCAGCTCCGGCATTTCCTGAATGCAGGGACCGCAGAAGGTACCCCAGAGATTGATCATGGTCAGATCATAATCGGCAAATATGGTTTCATCCACCGGATTTCCATCCAGATCCTCAGCAGAAAAATCCTGAAACACGGCTACCTGTCCTCTGCCTTTCTCTCCTCCCGTTGTTCCCTGGCTGCATCCCGCAGCTGCTGATGCCAGAGCTGCCAGCACTGCCAATGCCGTCCATTTTTTCATATTCTGATGAAAAACAGTCATATATTCCGTTTTTCCTCCTTTTTGTTTTTCTTTTTTTCCTGCCGCTTCTGCCGGTTCCTCTCGTTCCGTTTGATGCGGGCTTCCTCTTTCTTCCGGCTGATCTCCGCCGCTCCCTCTTCATCTACCGGCTTGATGGTCCGCACTGCAAATACCCGTCCGTCCTCCGCCTTCTTGATCCGTATCTTGCCTTTCTGATATCCGTGCTCCCGGCACCAGGCCAGGCAGAGATAAGCTCTCTGGCCGGAAGGAAACCACCGGATCTTTTTTCTCATGGTCTTCTGACACTGGATGCATACCATGTCCGTTACTTTTCTGTCTGCCACAGCATCCTCTCTCGTGTCAAATGCCCTGGATACATACTTCGTATACCCCGGAAACCGGAAAAGAAGCTCCTCTTTCCTGTTTTCCGGCAGCCGATAATAGTCTATGGAGATATAAGGCTCTGCTTTCTCCCAGTCCAGCCGCTTCATAACCTGCGCAGTATAACAGGCATCGTCATAAGCATGATGAAACGGCCGGTCTTCTTCCAGCCCCAGCTCCTTCACCGCTGTGTCCAGCGCTTTCTTTTCCTTTCCTCCTTCCCGGAAAAGGCCGTAGAGCTTCTGCAGATCATAATAGAGAAGCGGCCTGGGAAACGGATTTTCCATACCGAAGTAGGCAATATTTCTCTGCAGCTCTGTCAGGTCCATAGGCCCCCAGGTACAGTACACCGCTTCTTTCCCGCACCATTCCTCAAATTTCTTCATCACCTCCGGAAAGGGTCTTCCCTTCTCCAGAAGCTCTTCCATGGTCATATGCGTCACCTCAGATATTTTAAAATGAAGTTCTTTATATACCTGAGGACTGACCAGGCCGGAAAAAGAAGATACGGTTTCCATCCGTTCATTCAGCTTTACCGCCCCGATCTCAATGACTTCAAAAGGCAGACTTTCCTCTGCTGTTTCCTTCCCATAGGGGTTCTGATTCCATTCTAAATCCAATACTACATATTCTTTCATAATGTCTGCATTATATAATAGATCAGCCGGAATGGCAAGGCGGAGACGCCACATCCATTTCCGGCATATTTTCATTGACGAATTTCATTCCTTGTTGGAAAATAGAGCTATGTTTGTTGACAAAAGGAGAATACTTATGAAACTCTGTGGATTAATGATTCCATTTCTGGCTGCTTCCCTGCTCACAGGCTGCGGCTCGTCCAGATACCATGATCCGTCCCTGACTGCTGCTTACGCCGCAGAGCAGGAAAGTATCGCCGCTGCGGAAGAAACACTTCCGGAAGAGACCTCTCCGGCAGAAGAACCATCTGCGGAAGAGACAAACGGTCCGGCAGATGACATGGACCATACCGCTTCTCAGGAAACCGCCGAATCAGAGACCGTTCCTTCATCTGCCTCAATCCTTTTCGCCGGCGATATTCTTTTTTCCGACCATGTACTGAATGCCTATTCCAATGCCGGCGGAGTCTCCGGCATACTGGACGAAGGCTTCCGGTCAGAAGCAGACGAAGCGGACTATTTTGTAGCCAATGAAGAATTCCCGTTCAGCAGCCGGGGAACAGCTGCTCCGGACAAGCAGTATACCTTCCGCCTTCCGGAAGAAAAAGTCTCCATTATGAATGAGCTGGGTGTGGATCTGGTCACCCTGGCCAACAATCACGCTCTGGACTTCGGCACAGACGCTCTGCTGGATACCTGTTCCACCCTGGATCAGGCCGGAATCCTGCACGTAGGTGCAGGAGCCAATTCCGAAGAAGCCAGAAAGCCTGAGATCGTTGAGATCAACGGGATCCGGGTAGGCTTTATCGGAGCTTCCCGGGTGATCCCTGTCAGCTCCTGGACAGCGGGAGCCAACTCTCCCGGTATGCTCACTGCCTATGACGATACCCTGCTGCGCCGGACCATTGAGGAGACACGTCCCCTCTGTGATTATCTGATCGTATACCTTCACTGGGGCGTAGAGCGGGCGGAAATGCCTGTAGAGCATCAGACGGCCCTGGGACGCCGCTGCATTGACTCCGGAGCGGACCTGGTGATCGGAAGTCATCCCCATGTTCTCCAGGGGCTGGAATACTACAACGGAAAACCGATCGTATACAGTCTGGGAAACTTTATTTTCGGCAGCAGCATTCCGAAAACCATGCTTGCAGAGCTTACTCTTGAATATACCGATGAAGAAACGGGCACACCGACTCCGTCTCTCCGTCTGATCCCCGGCACTTCATCCGCAGGCTTTACCAGACGTCTCACAGATCCCGGAGAAACGAACAGTTTTTACGAGTACATAGAAAGCATCTCCTTCGATGTTTCCATAGATGAAAACGGACTTGTGACCCCGGATACGGAAGGGGGCGATTCCCAGTGATCGGAATCGGAACCATTGTGAATACAGGCGCCGTTATTGCAGGCGGACTTCTGGGGATCACCTTCAAAAAAGGCCTGACCCAGAGATTTCAGGATACTATCATGCAGGCCATCGGGCTGGCTGTCCTGTTCATCGGAATCTCCGGCGCTCTGGAAAAAATGCTGATCATTGAAGGAACCGGACTGACTGCCGGAAAAACCATGATGTGCGCAGTTTCCCTGGCTGCCGGTGCTGCAGCGGGAGAATGGCTGAATATTGAAAAACGGTTCGTTTCCTTCGGAGACTGGCTCCGGAAAAAAGCCGGGCGTGAAAATGATTCCATGTTCATTGACGGCTTTGTGATGACCACTCTGACCATCTGCGTAGGTGCCATGGCGGTGATCGGCCCCCTTCAGGACGGCCTTTCCGGAGATCCGTCCATGCTGTTTACCAAAGCGCTTCTGGACGGGATCATTGTCGCTATCTTTGCAGCTGCCTTCGGCGCGGGAGCGATTTTTTCCGCCGTTCCCCTGTTTCTGTTTCAGGGCAGTATTACCCTGCTGGCCCGGGTCATTCAGGTCTTTCTCACCCAGGCCATGATCGACAATATGTCCATGATCGGCTCCATGCTGATTTTCTGTGTAGGTGCAAATATGATATTCCCGGTAAAGATCAAGGTGGCCAATATGCTCCCGGCCCTGGCAGCCGTCATTCTATGTACGGCTGCAGGAATGTAAAAAATATTTTTTCCTGTGAATGGTTTCTGCCCTGTCAATCGTATTATAAGTGAAGGAAAAAAATGATATGAAAACGGAGGAAATCTGATATGAAGAAACTGACAACAGCCATTGCGGCAGCAGCCATTATTCTCACCCTGGGAACGACCAGTGCCTTTGCGGCAGGGCAATGCCACAGACAGAACTTTTACGACGGAAACGGAGACGGCATCTGTGACAGCCGCGGCTCTTCCCTGTGCGGAAGGCAGAACGGCTGCCGTTTTACCGATGAAAATGGAGACGGTATCTGCGACAATTACGGAACGGAAACCTGCCGTCGCGGCAGCGAAACTGGCTGCCGCGGAGGATATTGCAGATAGAAATGAGGTTTCACCATGCGGAGCGAACAGGAAATAAACAGAGCCCTGGATCAGTATTCTGATACGGTCCGGCGGCTCTGTATGATCCATCTGAAAAACAAGGATGACACAGAGGACATATTTCAGAATGTATTTCTGAAATATGTCCTTAGCTCCGTTGTATTTGAAAATGAGGAACATGAAAAAGCCTGGTTCATCCGGGTCACCATCAATGCCTGCAGAGACCTGCTGCGGAGCTTTTTCCGCAGTCGTACCGTGTCCCTGGACGAAGTTCTGGACCGGCCCGGTCCCATTTCTCCCGATCACCGGGAAGTGCTGGAAGCTGTTCTCTCTCTCCCCGGTAAATATCGGGATGTGGTCTATTTGCACTATTACGAAGAGTACACTGCCCCCCAGATCAGCCGGATCCTGGGAAAAAACGTAAATACCGTCTATACTCTCCTGGCCCGCTCCAGACAGATGCTCCGGGAGAAGCTGGGAGGTGAGGAATATGAACAATAGAATAAAAGAGGCATTCGACTCTGTTCATGCAGAAGAATCCCTCAAGGAAAAGACCCGTTCCTTTCTGGCCGAAAAAACTGCCGGACATAGCAAAAGGACGGTGGTCCCCTTCCGGAAACTGGTGCCGGCAGCAGCCTGTCTGCTGCTCTTTCTGGCCGGAGGACATTGGCTCTACTTTACCCCCACAGCCAGCATCAGCATCGATATCAATCCTTCTGTTGAGCTGGATATTAACCGCTTTGACCGGGTCATCTCCGCAGAAGGTCTGAACGACGACGGTGAAAAACTGACCGAGAGCCTGCAGCTGACCTTTACCGGCTACTCTGAAGCTCTCACACGGATCCTGGAAAGCGAACAGATCTCCTCTCTCCTTTCCGATAACGCTCAGCTTTCCATCACCGTCATAGGCTCCGGAGATGCTCAGTCCGCCCGCCTGCTCTCCGCAGCGGAAACCTGTGCCGCAGGTCATGAAAATGCCCACTGTTATACCGGAAATTATCAGGAACTGGAAGCCGCTCACCAATGCGGTCTATCCTACGGCAAATACCGGGCCTTCCTTCAGCTTCAGGAAGCTGATCCGGATATTACCCCGGAAGAGATACAGGGAATGACCATGAGAGAACTTCAGGATCGGATCGACGGCTGCAGTCAGCAGGTCCCTGATTCCTGTCAGACTCCCGGACACGGTCATCACAGAAATGGCTGCAGCCCGTAACGGGCTGCAGCCATTTTTCATCATGCAGACCTTTTCTGCCGTTGAAGCCGGAAACTACCTTCCCCGATGCTTCTCTTTTCGCTTCTGCTGCTTCTGTTCAAACCGCTTCTGCCGCTCCTCTTCCTGTATTCTGCGGGAAACGGTCTTTCTGTTTTCCCTGTTTTCTTCCCGCTGCAGCTGCAGAGCCTGCTGGGATCTTGTCCCGATTCCTCTCACCTCAGTCTGACGGTGAGCCTCCCGCTGCAGCCGTTTGGGATTGGAGCTTTCTTTCCTTACATCTGTATCAACAGACGGGCTGAATTTCAGCCGGCCATAGCAGTGCAGGATCAGATCCAGCACCTCATAATCCTTGGGCTCCGCACCGAATATAACCTTACAGGCGGATAGCCGATGACCGACCGTCCGTTCAAACACGCCGGCCCAGAACGGGTCATCAAAAAACACGGTCAGCTTTTCTCTTATTTCGTCCATAACGAAACCCTCCTGAAAAATAATATACGCAAAGAACGGACGACCCAGGAGGGAGGGTTACTTACCCTGAATGAATTCAGGACGGCCGGGCTACCTACCGGCTCTGGCACACCATACAGTGTACGTTGCGTTTTTATCTTTGCTGTCTGCAGTTCTATTATACCGGATAAAAGCAGATGTTT
>CALWRQ010000109.1 GCA_944383965.1 uncultured Lachnospiraceae bacterium | reverse complement strand
ACTATACGAAATAGTCTCCGTATTCCTGCTTCAGATATTCCACCAGCTCCGACTCGCTTTTGCCTGCGACTTCCAGAGCGAAAGAAGAGGCGGGAAAACGATGGCGGAGCAGAGGAAAGCCGCAGCGAAGCAGGGCAGAAATATCACTGTCCGTTACAAAGAAATTCATACGGATCACCGGCAGTCCGGCGGCATTGAGAATGTTCAGGATTCTGGAGGAGAAGCACAGGATATAGTCGTAATCGATCTGATTCAGCATGTGAAGCTCATTGATGTTGAAGGTGCCCATCCACTGAATGGATACCCGGTCCCGCAGCTGCTCCAGAAAGAAGCTGATCCGTTCAAAGTTGATGCTGGTCATGATGACGATCTTTTTGGGGGAACGGCACACGATCTGATTGCGGAGAATATGCTTCTGTACCAGAAGAGTCAGGGTACAGATGTGCTCATCCATAATCTGAAAATGGAAGGCGGCATTGAAGTAAATCAGATAGCGCTGGATCAGATTGTAGAGAAAAGGGAAATTTTCCCTGGTATTTTCTACGGTCTTGTCCACAAACGTACAGTGAAAATGCTCCAGAATGATTTCCCGGTAAAAATATCCGTACAGTTCCCGGAGGAATTCTTCCTGTACGGGGAAAGGGGATTCCAGACCGGCCACCACGTCCTCGGCAAACTGCTCTGTAACCTGCCACAGGAGATGGTCCATGGGAAAATCCAGGTATTTGGAAAAATTCATCATACTTACGGCCACATTCCACAGCCGGTCGGAAAGGCTATCATCAAAAAAATGAATGCGGAAAGGAGTGAGAGGCAGCCGGTAGGAAAGAGGAGTTTCCTGGGTAACAGGCCGGATCAGCAGGAAGCAGATGAAAAGCAGCAGGAACTTTTTGGAAGGATAATTGACGAAAAGACGGTTTTCTGTGAGAAACCGGTTCAGCAGTTCCACTGCTTCGGGGCAGACCTTCAAAAGAGAAGGGGAGGCCAGTTCATAGCTCTGCTTTTCAATAGGAGTATTGGCAAACCGGCCCTGAATCTGGTTGTCAGCAGTGAACTCCAGAAGGGGATGGAGGATATTGATAACAAGAAAACGGAGCTGAAGGTCATCTCCCTGGATTCCAAGGCCCTTCCGCTTGAGGGTAATCAGCTCCAGCCCGTGCTCCCTGAGGAACCGGCGCAGGTGAGCGGTATCCTGTTTTTTGGTCGTCAGAGACAGTCCCCAGTTCTCATAGAGGCGGGAGGTGTTGACATATCCCTGGAAAAAGATGGTGACGATCAGCACACGGATGCGCTCGGTCCAGGAACTGGTATAGTCTTCCATGGCAATGGTCTGTATGAAATGTACAAACTCTTCATAGCTGACCCGGCTGATGCAATAGTTTTTATGGACGTCCACCATGGGAACGGGGGAATAGAGATTGATCTGGTCAATGGTTCTCCGGATGGAAGTTTCATTTTTCCGGAACTGAGCAGCCACCTTGGGAAGGGGAGTGTACTGACGCTTCTGGATGAAGCGGAGCAGGCTGAGATCATTGTAGCTTAAACCCATACATAGGCCTCCTGAAGTGTAGTTACATACAGTATAAATTTTAGGGCAATTAAATGCAAGAAAAATATGTATTTTCTCTGCCTTGAAGCACCCATATAAATCTGCCATAATACAGTTAAACTACTAAAGCGCTTTAGGAACAGTGGCCGGTTCACGGCTGAAACTACGAAAAAGGAAGGTATAAAGTATGAAAAGCAACACAAGCTGGAAGGATTCCATCCAGACCTTTGGACGGTCTCTGCTCCTTCCCATCGCACTGCTTGCTCCTATCGGAATGGTCATGGGTATCTGCAGCGCTATGGGCCAGTCATATATGATCGAAAAATTCCCGTTTCTGGGAAACGAGATTCTGGTGCTCATTTTTTCGAGCCTGAACACCATTACCAGTATTGTATTCAATAACATTCCGCTGCTGTTCGCCATGGGCGTGGCACAGGGAATGGCAAAGCAGGAAAAAGGAATTGCCGTATTTGCATCCGTAGTAGGATATCTGACATTAAATGTGGTTATGAGCGTATACCTGAAGCAGACCGGAACCCTGGTGGACGCTTCCGTAGCCGCTCAGTACGGACAGGGAACGGTTCTGGGAATTCAGACGCTGAAGATTGAAGCCATGGGAGGCCTGATCTCCGGTCTGGTAGCAGCCAAGGTGGCAAACAAGTTTTACCGTCTGGAGCTCCCGCTTGCATTTGCATTCTTCGGAGGAAAGAAATCCATACCGATCATCACATTTGCTACCATGATCCCCATCGGTCTGGTTGTTCCGGTGATCTGGAATGCGCTGACCAGCTTCCTGACCAGCATTTCCTTTATCTTCACCGCACCTTATATCGGCTCCGGCGTATACTATGCGCTGAACCGTGCGCTGATTCCTTTCGGCCTTCATCACGTTCTTGCATCTCTGGTGCGTTTTACGGAAGCCGGAGGAACCTATCTGATCAATGGAACGGAATATGTAGGAATTCTGAATGCAACCAATGAAGTACTTTTCAACCTGGGACCCACCAGCGAATACTGGAGCCAGCTGATGCCTACTCTGACCAGCTATCTGGGAGGCGCTCAGATGCTGACCACCCTGTTCCGCGTTCCGGCGATCGGACTGGCTATGTACCATACTTCTTTCCTGAAGAACAGAAAGATTGCCAAGGGCGTTATCCTTACCTGCTGCCTGACTGCATTCTTAGGAAACATTACAGAGCCGCTGGAGTTCTCATTCCTGTTTATCTCTCCGTCTCTGTTTATTCTGTACTGCGTGATGTGCGGAATCGGAGTGATTCCTTACCAGCTGCTGAATATCTGTATCGGATATATCCGCGGAACGATCTTCGATTTCGGAATCTTCGGACTGCTGTATGAGAATACCAACTGGATCAACCTGATCCTTCTGGGAATCATAAATTTTGTTGTTTTCTATTTTGTTTTCAAATGGTTTATATTAAAATTCAAGTTAGAGACGCCCGGAAGAGAATCCTTCGAAGTAGAAGAATCTGCAAGCATCCTGCTGAAGGAAAAGAACTGGCCGGAGATTGCAGCAATCGTTGTGAAGGGACTGGGCGGAAAGGAAAACATCGTCAATGTGGAGAACTGCATTTCCAGACTGAGAATCGATCTGAAGGATCCGGAGAAGGTAGATCAGATCAAGCTGAAGGATTCCGGCTGCGCCGGCATTTTCTTCCCGTCCCAGAACCACATCCATGTGGTATTCGGACCTCACGTGGAATTTGTACGCCATGCGGTTGACGATCTGTTGAAGAAAAGCTGATAAAAAGAGGTAGAAAACATGCGGGCTTTATATGATTCAAAAAGTAAACTGGACGACCGGGGAATCAAGGATCTGCTCAGTGAGCGGACCAAGCTGGAAACCTGGCTGAAGGTGGAGCAGGCACTTGCCTGCTCCCAGGCAGAAGAGGGCTTTATTCCCCGGGAAGCAGCGGAAGAAATTGCAAGGGTGCAGCTGAAGGATCTGGACCTGGAAGAGATGGAACGGATCAAGGCGAAGGTGGGACACGGCTTTGTTCCGTTCGTGAAGGTGCTGGTGAAGGCCTGTGAGGGAGAAGGAAAACGCTATGTACACTATGGTGTCACCACCCAGAACATTCAGCAGACGTCTCAGCTGTATCAGGCTATGGAGATCCATCGTATTATCAAAGGATTCCTGGGAGACATCCTTCAGAATCTTTCCTGCCTGGCCGATCAGTATGCGGATGCGGTGATGCCGGGACGGACTCACGGAAAGCATGCCATTCCCATTACCTATGGATACAAGGTGTCCGTCTGGATCAGCGAGCTCCTTCAGACAGCTCGCCGCCTGGAAGAATGCGAGAAACGGGTATTTGTGGTTATGATGGGAGGAGCTGTGGGAGGATTCAATGCCACAGGTGAAATCGGCATGCGCGTGCAGGAACGGGTAGCCGATCGGCTCGGAATGGGATCCATGGATGTGCCCAGCAGAAATATGAGCCAGATGAAGGTGGAGTATATCATGAATCTGTGCCTGCTGTGCAATACTCTTCATAAAATGGCGGAAGAGGTATATTATACCGGGGTTGAGGAGTTTGGTGAGGTGTGCGAATCCTTCACTCCCGGCACCATCGGAAGTTCTACCATGCCGCAGAAAATCAACCCCAAGCTGGCCAAGGGAATCATAGCCAATTCCCAGAAGCTTTACAGCCTGCCGGCAACAGGACTTTATTCTGCCGTACGCATGTTTGAAGGGGACAGCAGCTCCTACATGCTGTTTGACGGATTGCTGGAAGAAGCGCTGGAGCTGACCTGCGAGGTGCTCATAAGAGGCGAGGAGCTGACCAGGACTTTGCATGTGAACCGTGACAGGCTGCGCCGGAATGCGGGCATTAACCGCGGTCTGGACAACAGTGAGCATGTGATGATGATGGTAGCGGCGAAGCTGGGAAAGGACAAGGCTCACGAGCTTCTGTATGATAAGGCAATGAAAACGGAACTGGAAGGAAAGGATTACTATACCGTGCTCCTGGAAGACCCGACCATTTCCTCCATGTTCTCAGCAGAAGAGCTGAAGGAAATGATTGATCCGGCCAGCTATACGGGCATGTGTGAACAGATTGCCAGAACAATGGCGGAAAAGGGAGAACAGGAAGCAGAGAGACTGAAAAAGGAATCCTGCGTAGGAGGAGAGCAGAAATGACAGAACTGGGAAGAAAACCTCATGTGATTACCATAGCCGGGGCCGGCAGTGCCAGAGTTCCGGCTCTGGTGGGCACCCTGGTGGAATATAAAGAGAGATTTCCTCTTTCAAAAATCATCTTCTATGATATTGACCGGGAGCGGATGGGCCTGATGGAAGAATACGACAGACTGGTGCTGAGCTGTTTCTATCCGGAATGTGAAGTGGTGTTTACCACAGATGAGGATGAAGCATACAGCAGTACGGACTTTGTATTCTGCCAGATGCGGGTAGGAAAGACCGCAATGAGATCCTTAGATGAAAAGATTCCTCTGCGGTACGGACTGGTGGGACAGGAGACCTGCGGGCCGGGCGGATTTGCCTATGGAATGCGCTCTCTGGGAGCCATGAAGCATATGGTGGAAAAGGTGAGATCCTTTTCCAAGGATACCTGGATTTTAAACTATACCAATCCGGCAGCGATTGTGGCGCTGGGTCTGGATAAAATGTTTCCGGATGACAAACGGATCCTGAATCTGTGCGATCAGCCCTATTCTCTGATGAAGAGCTTTGCAAAGATTCTGGGTGTGCCTCAGGAGATCCTGAGAGCCAGGTATTTCGGACTGAACCATTTCGGATGGTTTACGGATCTGAGAGACACGGAGGGGAAGAACTATTTTGACCAGCTGAGAACGTATCTGAGAGACCATGACTTCAGACCGTTCAACGCGGAACAGAGAGCGAAATCATGGCTGGATACCTATGTCCGCGTCAATAAGTACATGAAGTATTTTGATGAATATATTCCCACGACCTATCTTCAGTATTATATGTTCCCGGAGGAGATCGTGGCAGAGAGCGATCCGGATTATACCAGAGCAGATGAATCCAGGGATACCAGAGAAAGGGAAGTGTTTGAAACCTGTGCAAAGGCTGCGGGAAAGAAGTCCATGGACCGGGCGGATATGCTGGTGAACAGCGTATTCGGAAACCTTATGGTGGAAGTGGCGGAATCCATCGCCTACGATCTGAACAATGAGTTTATTGTTCTGGTGAGAAATGAGGGAATCATTGACAATTTCGAGGCGGATGCCATCGTGGAAGTGGCCGGTACCATAGGAAAAGAAGGGGCCAAGGGCTATCCCTTCGGTCCGATCGGACCGTTTTACAAAGGACTGATGCAGGGGCAGTACGCCTACGAGCTGCTGACAGTGGAAGCTTTCATGGAAGGAAACTACACCAAGGCGCTGCAGGCTCTTACCCTGAACCGCACAGTAGTGGATCCGTCAAAGGCAAAGGCGGTGCTGGACGATCTGATGGAGGCAAACAGAGACTACTGGTATTTGAAATAAGACAGGAGAGAAGGCGGGAGAAGACATGATTCTGCGTTCAAAGCATATTATACTGGAACATGGGGAACTGGACGGATATCTGGAACTGAAAGACGGTGTGATCACCGGGATCGGTCAGGATTGGGAAGGACCGTATGAAGACTTTTCAGATATGGTGATTTTTCCCGGCTTTATTGATATTCACATCCATGGATGGGCTACCGGGTCGTTCTGGTTTGAAAAAACGGCATCGGCCATCAGAGAGATGAGCCGCACGCTGCCTTATGCCGGAGTAACCTCTTACCTGGCGACTTCCGGTGCGGATACCATTCCGGAGATCAAACGGTGCATTGCTGCTGCGGATCAGGCATGGGAAGAAGACTATCCGGGGGCCCAGATGATGGGCGTGCATCTGGAAGGACCGTTCATCAATCCCCAGTACCGGGGAATGCAGAGGGAAGAGTGCTGTATAGAACCGGATCCGGAGGTGATGGAGGAACTGTATGAAAGCTTCCGCCATAAGGAACTGTGCCGCCACATGACATTGGCTGTGGAGAGAAAGGGGGCCAGAGAGGTCCTGGAATTCTGCAGGAGTCACGGCATTCAGACGGCAGCCGGGCACAGCGCGGCCACATTTGAGGAAATCAGCCGGATCAAAGATGCTGGGCTGGGCGGCTTTACCCATACGTTCAGCGGAATGAAGGGATTTCATCACCGGGAACTGGGAACGGCAGGAGCAGCATTGTATTTTGACGATCTGATGTGCGAATTTGCAAAACAGACAGGAATGACCGTCTGCCATGAGGCGTTTGATCTGGCTTACCGGATCAAAGGAAGCAGCAGGATCATCCTGACCACGGACTGCAGCGGTCTGGCACAGACGCAGACGGAATTTGATCATTATGTGAGAAAGCTGAAGTTTGTAAAGGATGGAGACCGGGTGAAGATCTGTCACTATGACGGCAGGGTAGAGAGCCTGGATCCCAGAGATTACGAGGCGGTAAAGGATGTGGAGCTGAGTTACGTCAGGTCCGTGCAGAATATGGCCCGTCATACCCGGGTCAGCTGGAACGACATTATGAAGATGACCAGCCTGAATCCGGCCACTTATGTGGGAATTGCTGATCGCAAAGGAAGCATTGCGCCGGGAAAGGATGCGGATCTGACCATTCTTGATCAGGATCTGAACCTGGTGGCAGTGTTCTGCAGGGGGGAGGAATTCAGACCGTGAAATGTGCAGTAAGTGATTTCGACAGAACCCTCTATGTAGACGGAAAAATCAGTGTGAGGAACCGGGAGGCCGTAACGAAATGGCAGAAGGCGGGGAACTGGTTTGTAATCGCCACAGGCAGAAATCAATCCTCACTGGAAGAGAAACTTAAGGAACCGGGAGCAGGAGGGATCCGTCCGGATATTCTGATCCTGAATAACGGAGCACTGATCCTGGATGGATCGGGCAGAGAGCTGTACAGAAAAAATCTGGATGCGCAGACCGCTCTGTCGGTGCTTCGCTATTTTGACCGACAGGATGATGCAGGCAGCGGAATTTCACTGAAGGACAGAAAGATCAACGTGGTCCGGGAAGCCGGCATGTGGACAACCCAGAAAACATGTGACGGAGAAATCACTCTGCAGGAAGCGGAAGAGCTTACCGATATCCTTCAGGTCCATCACAGGCGGCCGGACAGTCCGAAGGAAATTGACCGGATGTGCAAGGAGATCAACAGAATGTTTCCTTCTGCAGCCGCATATTCCAATGTATGGAATGCAGATGTGGTGGCGGAAGGCGTGGGAAAGGCGGAGGCAGTCCGCATTCTGGAAAAAAAAGCCGGCCCTTTTGAAGAGATTCTGGTCATCGGAGACAGCGCCAATGATCTGGAGATGATCCGGAAATACAGAGGTGCGTCTGTTCCGGGAGCGGTTGCGGAGGTTTCGGAAGCATCTGCGGAAGAGGCGGAAGACGTGGCGGCATATCTGGAAGCTCATATGTAAGCGGAGGATGCAGAAGTACTGTGAAGAACGGAAGCATTTCACGGGATGAAAATGAATGGAACATATTACGGAAAACGGACTCTCAGGAGTCCGTTTTCTGCTTTTTCGGAACCGGAGAAGGAGCAGTCCGGCAGTGCGGGCAGGAAAAAACAGGCAGAAAGAACCGGAAGAATGTGATATCATTTTAAGAAAAAGCGAAAATGCATGTAGTATCTGCGCCGGAAAACGTAGTATATCAGTGAAGACAGAATGAAGACAGAAAGGAGGCGGAGAAATGACTGACGATGAAACAATCGTAGAACTGTTTTTCTGCAGATCGGAGCAGGGAATCCGGGAGCTGGATGCCAAATACGGAACTGTGTGCCACAGTCTTTCATACCGCATTGTAAACAACAGGCAGGATGCGGAGGAATGTGTCAATGATGCATATCTGGGTGCCTGGAACGCCATTCCGCCGGCCCATCCGGATCCCCTGTCCGCGTATATTCTGAAGATTGTCCGGAATCTTTCCCTGAAATGCTATTACCGGACGAGTGCTGCAAAGCGAAACAGTGCCTATACGGTGGCGATGGAGGAAATAGAGGCCGTTGCGGCAGTTCCGGATACGGTGGAATCAGAAATGGAGGCAAGAGAACTGGCCCGTATCATAGAGGAATTTCTGGATCGCCTGACGGATGAGAATCGTGTGATTTTCATGCGCCGTTACTGGTTTGCGGACAGCTGCAGAGAAATAGGAGAGATGGTGGGGCTTACGGAGAAACACGTATCGGTCCGTCTGGCCCGCATGCGGAAAAAAATGGAAATTTATTTCAAGGAAAGGGGGATCTTTATATGAATTCCAGGAAATTTTCAGAAGCCATGAATGAGATTGACAATAAATATATTAAGGAAGCGATCAGTTTCAGGAGAGGAAATGTGGGGAACCGATCCGCCCGTATGATGGGAGGAGTGGCGGCCGCCTGCCTGTGCCTGATGATCGGCGGAGTTCTTTTTTTCGCCCGCAGCAGGAATCCGGCTGTGCCGGATCCGGACCCGGTTCAGGTTTCCAATCCGTTCCTTTCCGTGGATACTCCGGAAGAGATGGAGAGATATCTTGATTTTGACATACCGGTTCTGAATAAGGAAATCCGGTCCTGCTCAATCCTTGTCAGAGACACCTATCCGGTAATGGGCCAGATAGACTATGCGGACGGCTCACAGTTCCGGATTCAGTACGGAAGCGGAGACATCAGCGGGATCTATGGAGGAGAACAGGAGAAACAAGGAGAGATTGAAGGTGTGGAAGTGAGGTATTACCGGTATGAGGATCTTTCCTATGCGCTCTGGGAGCAGGACGGGTTTGCGTTCAGCTATGTATATACCGGCGACGGCAGCGGAGAGGTGGAGACACTGATCCGCGAATTTGAAAATCTCTGAACAGCCGGAAAAAAGCGCAATGTCAAAAACCTCGTATCCATGCGGTTTTTCGCATAAATACGAGGTTTTTGTTCAGTGGAGCAGACGGGAGTTGAACCCGTGTCCAAAAACCAATTCCCTGTTCTTCTACTATCATAGTCTGTTCTTT
>CALWRQ010000108.1 GCA_944383965.1 uncultured Lachnospiraceae bacterium | reverse complement strand
AAAACAAAAAATTACGTGGAGGTGGAAGTTGTGCGTACGAAAATCACACTGGCATGTACGGAATGTAAACAGCGCAATTACAACATGACCAAAGACAAAAAAGCTCATCCGGACCGGATGGAGACCAAGAAGTATTGTAGATTCTGTAAGACCCATACTTTACACAAGGAAACCAAATAACCTGTTTTGTAAAGGACGTGAATTATGGGAGATACAACGAAAAATGAGCAGGCTGGGAAAAAGAGCTTTGTCAAAGGCATGAAGGCCGAGTACAACAAGATTGTATGGGCGTCGAAAGAGACGGTGACAAAGCAGACCATCGCGGTTCTGGTATCAACGGTAGCATTAGGACTGGTGATCACGGTGATTGATCTGATCATCAGACTGGGACTGGATGTTATATTAGGATAAGGCGAGGGTGAGAAAAATGGCAGAAGCGCATTGGTACGTGGTCCATACTTATTCAGGCTACGAGAACAAGGTGAAGGTCGATATTGAAAAGACCATTGAGAACCGCGGTCTCCAGGATCAGATTCTGGAAGTCTCCGTTCCCATGCAGTCCGTTGTGGAACTGAAGAACGGCGTGGAAAAGAAGGCAGACAAGAAGATGTTCCCGGGATACGTTCTCATCAACATGGTAATGAATGATGACACCTGGTACGTTGTACGTAACACACGCGGAGTGACAGGTTTTGTTGGTCCCGGATCCAAGCCGGTTCCCCTTACGGAAGAGGAAATGGCCAGCTTGGGCTTCAAGGGCGAAGATGTTCAGATGGATTATGAGGTGGGCGACATGGTCGTTGTTACTGCCGGAGCCTGGAAGGATACGGTGGGAGCCATCAAGTTCATCAATGAAACGAAGAAGACCATTACAATCAATGTTGAGATGTTTGGCCGTGAGACCCCGGTCGAGCTGAACTTTACGGAAGTAAAGAAAATGTAACAAAATCGGCGCTTTGGCTGTGAAGCGCTGGTGGGAGGGAAATCCCCGACAATACCACATTATTTAGGAGGTGCCTAATTATGGCAAAGAAAGTAACAGGTTATATTAAACTGCAGATCCCGGCTGGAAAGGCTACGCCGGCTCCGCCTGTTGGTCCGGCACTTGGACAGCACGGCGTTAATATTGTTCAGTTCACAAAAGAGTTCAACGCAAGAACGGCTGATCAGGGCGATCTGATCATCCCGGTTGTGATCACTGTATACGCTGACAGAAGCTTCAGCTTCATTACGAAGACTCCGCCGGCTGCTGTTTTGTTAAAGAAGGCCTGCAAGCTGAAATCCGGTTCTGCAACCCCCAACAAGACAAAGGTAGCCACCATTTCCAAGGCTGAGATCCAGAAGATCGCTGAGCTGAAGATGCCTGACTTGAATGCAGCCAGCGTCGAGGCCGCCATCAGCATGATCTCCGGTACCGCTAGAAGCATGGGTATCGTAGTAGAGGACTAATTGCCCGCTTGGGAAATGGAGCATGAAATACGTGGGAGGGAGAACTCCCGACAATACCACTAGGAGGTTTATTTAGAAATGAAAAGAGGAAAAAGATATATTGAGGCTGCGAAATCCGTAGACCGCGCTAATCTTTACGATGTGCCGGAAGCAATCGCTCTTGTAAAAAAGAACGCCGGTGCAAAATTTGATGAAACTATCGAGGCTCACTTAAGAACCGGCTGTGACGGACGTCACGCTGACCAGCAGATCCGCGGTGCTGTTGTTCTGCCCCACGGAACCGGTAAGACCGTTCGTATCCTGGTATTCGCAAAGGGACCGAAGGCTGACGAGGCTCAGGCTGCAGGCGCTGATTACGTAGGTGCTGAGGAGCTGATCCCGAAGATCCAGAACGAGGGATGGCTGGACTTTGACGTAGTTGTTGCTACTCCGGACATGATGGGCGTTGTAGGCCGTCTGGGCCGTGTGCTCGGACCGAAGGGCTTAATGCCGAACCCGAAGGCCGGAACCGTTACCATGGACGTGACCAAGGCGATCAACGAGATCAAAGCCGGTAAGATTGAGTACAGACTCGATAAGACCAATATTATCCACGTGCCAGTTGGAAAGGCTTCTTTCACAGAGGAGCAGTTAGCGGACAACTTCCAGACGCTTATTGATGCGATCATCAAGGCCAGACCCAGCACTGTTAAGGGCGCTTACTTAAAGAGCGTTACTCTGACATCCACCATGGGCCCGGGCGTGAAATTAAACGTTGCCAAGCTGGGCAACTAATGTTCTGATCCATCAGTGAATAGAATATGATGAAAGGCCTGAGGCCGGATTCTCGCAGAATTCGGTTCGGGCCTTTTTTCGTGTTGCCATTCCGGTCCGGCTCAGGTTATAATGGAGCCATGAGGCTATGGGAAAACGGGGGACCGGAAGCCTCAAATCTACAGAGCAGGAGAGGTATGACATGACAAAAGAAGAACTGAGAGATAAGCTGATCGAAGAGGCGTGGGAAGGGAGAAAGAATTCTTACAGTCCCTATTCCAAATTTGCAGTGGGAGCAGCCGTTATGGGAGCGGACGGAGTGATTTACAGAGGGTGCAACATTGAAAATGTATCCTATGGTCTGACGGTATGCGGAGAGAGAACTGCCGTATTCAACATGGTGGCTCATGGGTGCAAAACGTTTACAGCCCTGGCTGTGGTAGGATCGGGAAGTGCGGAAGCAGCTCCCTGCGGTGCCTGCCGGCAGGTGCTGGCGGAGTTCTGCGAAAGCCTGGACACACCCGTCTACATCGGGGATGGGAACGGAGGCCTTCTGGAGGTCACCGTAGGGGAAATGATGCCCCATCCGTTTTTGAAATTTGATCCGGAGAACTGACAGAGGGAGGCGTTCCGCAGGGCGGAGCGCCTCTGCGCTTGACAGAATACCGGCTCTGCTGTACAATTTCAGCAACGGACGGTCTGGAAAAACAGCAGTCCGTTCCGTATGAATAATGAAATAGGAGTGTGATTTTTTTGGATCCCAACCAAGCAAGCACCATGGTACAGCTGCTGACTGTGGTAGTCCTGCTCATGCTGTCCGCCTTCTTTTCTTCGGCGGAGACAGCGCTTACGACAGTAAATAAAATGAGAGTGAGAACCCTGGCGGAAGCCGGACATAAGAGGGCCCAGATCCTGGCAAAGGTGATCGAGAACCCGGGAAAGCTGCTGAGCGCCATTCTGATCGGCAACAATATCGTGAACCTGTCCGCTTCTTCCCTGACCACCACTCTGGCCATTTCCCTGTGGGGAGACAGGACGGTGGGGTTTGCCACAGGAGTTCTGACTCTGCTGATTCTGGTCTTCGGAGAGATCACGCCGAAAACCCTGGCGACTCTCTACGCGGACGGTCTTTCCATGGCTTATGCCACGGTGATTTACTGGCTGATGATCATTGCTACCCCGTTTATTTTTATCATGAACCAGCTTTCCATGGGAGTGCTGTTCCTGCTTCGGATAGACCCGAAGAAGAAACAGGAATCCATCACTGAGGACGAGCTGCGCACCATCGTGGAAGTAAGTCACGAGGAGGGCGTGATCGAATCTGAAGAGAAGAAGATGATCAACAATGTGTTTGATTTCGGAGACGCCAGAGCCAAGGATGTGATGGTACCCCGGATCGACATGGTGATGATTGACGTAGAGGCGGGATATGACGAGCTTCTGGAGCTGTTCCGGAAGGAACGCTATACCAGGGTGCCTGTATATGAAGAAACCACGGATAATGTGATCGGCATCGTGAACGTGAAGGATCTGCTGCTGATTGAAAACAGAGAAGGCTTTTCCATCCGTGACTGTCTCCGTCAGCCCCTTTATACCTATGAGTATAAGAAGATTGCGGAGCTGATGGTGGAAATGCGGGAAATTGCCAACAACAATATTGTGATTGTACTGGATGAGTACGGAGCCACAGCCGGTCTGATTACCCTGGAGGACCTTCTGGAGGAGATCGTGGGAGATATCCGGGATGAGTACGATGAGGATGAAGAGGAACAGCTGGTCCGGGTCGGAGAGGGGGAGTATCTGGTGGAAGGTTCCATGAAGCTGGACGATCTGAACGACGATCTGGAACTGAAGCTGGAGTCGGAGGATTATGATTCCATCGGCGGCCTGGTGATCGGACTGCTGGATCACCTTCCGGAAGAAGGGGAAGAGGTATCCTGCGACGGCATCCGGCTGGTAGTGGATAAAGTAGATAAAAACAGGATCGACAAGATCCGTCTGTTCCTTCCGGAGAAAGAAAAGGAAGAAGAGCATTCAGGCAGATAGATGTACGGGAGCGCTGTCAGGCGCCGGAATTTCCGGCACCGGCGGCGCTCCTTTTCTCTTTTTCAGCTTTTCAGCTGACCATGCCTCCGATGGTGCTGCTGGCGGCACACATGATAAAGGTCCGTACCATCTGCCCGATGTCTGAGGGAGCGCCCCTGTT
Source organism: uncultured Lachnospiraceae bacterium (assembly GCA_944383965.1). Lineage (GTDB taxonomy): Bacteria > Bacillota > Clostridia > Lachnospirales > Lachnospiraceae > Lachnoclostridium_A. The sequence continues at coordinate 5,221 of CALWRQ010000108.1, read as the reverse complement.
TATGAGGCAGGAGGCTGCAAGAAGAACGGCAAAATACAGGGTGCCGGACAGCAGTCCCCAGAAAAAACGGCGTCGTCGGGCGGCTTTTCCCATGAGAAGGCCGCAGAGAAAGCAGGAGATCACATAGATCCCGCTGACGGCCAGTCCCACCTGATTTTCCTTCAGATGAAATTTAAAAAGCAGGAATGCCAGTGCTCCCAGAAGAACGGCTGCCAGCAGATAGGAGAGAAAGAGAGAGCGGATGGCTGCTCTGAGTTTTGAACTGCCCATTGGTTCCTCCTTTTTTGCAGGTTATGGTCCAGTATATTCCTGACAGAGACGGAATATGAACAGGAAGGAAAAGCCTTGCGAAGGCATGCAACATATGGTATAATCGCTAGGAAATTCAATAAATTCTCAGGAGGATGATGAACGATGACGCGTGTGAAGACCTTAAATTCCAATACCTTAAAAGACACCATGAAAAAGGGCGGCTGCGGCGAGTGCCAGACTTCCTGTCAGTCTGCCTGCAAGACTTCCTGCACGGTAGGAAACCAGAGCTGCGAGAACAGCAACCGGTAATTGTTGCGGTGTGAAACGGGTTAGACAGCAGAACACAGCCAATTGAGAGGGACCCCTACGGCTCTTTGCGCCGTAGGGGTGCTTGGTCTGTCCAAATGGAAATTCGAGGAGTGGCCGATTGGACGGGTCAAGGACGGCAGGACGGAAACCGTCTGCCCTGTGCCCCACAGGGGCCGGAGCTGCAGGCACGGTCCTGTGATCTTGACGTGAGAAAAGGAGAGTATGAGTGATTCATCAATACAAAAACAACGGATATAATATCGTCATGGATGTAAACAGCGGATCGGTCCATGTGGTGGACGAGCTGATCTATGATATGGTAGAACTGCTGGCAGGAGAGCTGGGAGAACTGGAAAAGCCGGAACCGGTGCCGGAGGAAACGGTGCAGAAAACGGTGGATGCTCTGAAGAATCGTTATCCCGAACAGGAGATCCGGGAAGCGATGGGCGATATCCAGGAACTGATTGACCGGGAAGAACTGTTTACCAGAGATGTGTATTCTCAGTATGTTATGGATTTCAAACAGAGAAAGACCGTGGTCAAGGCTCTCTGCCTTCATATTGCCCATGACTGCAACCTGGCCTGCCGTTACTGCTTTGCAGAAGAGGGAGAATACCACGGCCGCCGGGCTCTTATGAGTTACGAGGTAGGAAAAAAGGCACTGGACTTCCTGATCGCCAATTCAGGAAACCGGAGAAATCTGGAAGTGGATTTCTTCGGCGGCGAGCCGCTGATGAACTGGAATGTGGTAAAGCAGCTGGTGGAATACGGACGTTCCCAGGAAGAAGCACATAATAAGAAATTCCGGTTTACCCTGACCACAAACGGAGTCCTGCTGAATGACGAGATCATGGACTTCTGCAACCGGGAGATGAGCAATGTGGTGCTCAGCCTGGACGGCAGACCGGAGGTCAACGACTTCATGCGGCCGTTCCGCAACGGAAAGGGAAGCTATGAGCTGATCGTTCCCAAGTTCCAGCGGTTTGTGGAGAAGAGAGGGGACAAAGACTACTATGTCCGGGGAACCTTTACCAGACAGAACCTGGACTTTTCCAAGGATGTGCTCCACTTTGCGGATCTGGGATTCAAAAAGATGTCCATCGAGCCGGTGGTTTCCCTTCCGGAGGAGCCGTTTGCCATTACGAAGGAAGATCTGCCTCAGATCATGGAAGAGTATGACAATCTGGCCAAGGAATATATCCGCCGCTGGAAGGAAGGAAGAGGCTTTACATTCTTCCACTTTATGATCGACTTAAAACAGGGTCCCTGCGTGGCCAAGCGTCTTTCCGGCTGCGGCTCGGGAACGGAGTATCTGGCAGTGACTCCCTGGGGAGATCTGTATCCCTGCCATCAGTTCGTGGGAGAGGAAGGCTTCCTGCTTGGCAATGTGGACGAAGGCATCACCAATACGGCTGTACGGGATGAGTTCAAACTGTGCAATGTGTATGCCAAGGAAAAATGCCGCGACTGCTTTGCCAGATTTTACTGCAGCGGAGGCTGTGCGGCCAATTCCTATAAATTCCACGGTTCCATCACCGATGCCTATGACATCGGATGCGAAATGCAGAAAAAGAGAATCGAGTGCGCGATTATGATCAAGGCGGCTCTGGAGGATTCAAATTCATAGATTAAAGGAGAAAGAACATGAAGAATAAGAGAGGAAAGAGCCTTTTATGCCTGCTGATCTCTATAGCGGCCATCGTCCTGTTCGGATATTTCGGCTATACGTCCGCCGGCGATATCAAGCTGGGTCTGGATCTGGCAGGAGGCGTATCCATCACTTATCAGGCCGTGGGAGAGGCTACGGATGAGCAGATGGATGACACGGCCTACAAACTGCGCAAGAGAGTGGACGGCTACAGCACGGAAGCGGATGTATACCGTGAGGGAAGCGACCGGATCAACATCGACATTCCGGGAGTTTCTGACGCAAACGCAGTTCTGGAGGAACTGGGAAAGCCCGGTTCCCTGAAGTTCACCGATATGGAGGGAAATACCATCCTGACCGGAGATCAGGTGAGCAGTGCCAAGGCCGGTGTGGTTGACAACAACGGCAGCAATGAATATGTGGTGACCCTTACCTTCAATGAGGAAGGAACCAAAGCCTTCGCGGATGCAACGGCTGCCATGGTCGGTCAGCAGATCGCCATTATCTATGACAATGAGATCGTATCTGCTCCTGTGGTAAAAGAAGCAATCACTCAGGGACAGTGCAGCATCGACGGTATGTCCAGCTATGAGGAGGCGGAAAACCTGGCTTCCACGATCCGGATCGGTTCCCTGTCCGTAGAACTGACGGAGCTTCGCTCCAATGTGGTAGGCGCAAAGCTGGGCCAGGAAGCCATCAGTACGAGCCTGAAGGCGGGAGCCATCGGATTTGCCATTGTGGCGGTATTCATGATCGCCGTATACCTGGTTCCCGGACTGGCAGCATCTCTTGCCCTGACTCTTTACGTGGGACTGATCGTGCTGCTTCTGGAAGCGTTTGAAGTGACGCTGACCCTTCCCGGCGTGGCCGGAATCATTCTTTCCATCGGTATGGCCGTGGACGCCAACGTGATTATCTTCGCCAGAATCAAGGAAGAGATCGGTGTGGGAAAGACGGTGGATTCCGCCATCAAAACGGGATTTTCCAAGGCACTTTCCGCCATTGTGGACGGAAACGTGACGACTCTGATTGCCGCTGTGGTACTGTTCTGGAGAGGATCCGGTACGGTCAAGGGCTTTGCTACCACCCTGGCTCTGGGCATTGTGCTCTCTATGTTCACGGCCCTGTTTGTCACCAGGTTCATTCTCAGGGCACTTTACAATCTGGGTCTGCAGGATGCCAGATTCTACGGAGTGAAAAAGGAAAGAAAGCCCATCGATTTCCTGGGAAAGAGAAAGGTGTGCTTCATTCTCTCTCTGGCTGTGATCGCCGTGGGAGTGGTGACCATGGGTATGGGCGCTGCTTCCGGAAACGGAGCGTTCAACTACAGCATGGAGTTTAAGGGCGGTACGTCCACCAACGTGGTATTCAATGAGGAGATGAGTCTGGAGGAAATCTCCCAGCAGGTAGTTCCTGTTGTGGAGGAGATCACCAAGGATGCGGATGTGCAGACGCAGAAGGTGGAAGGGACCACCGAGGTGATCATTAAGACCAGGACTCTTTCCGTAGAAGAGAGGGAGGCTCTGAATCAGGCTCTGGCAGACAGCTTTGGCGTGGATCAGGAGAAGATCACTGCGGAGAGCATTTCCGGAGCGATCAGTGCGGAGATGAAGAATGATGCGGTTGTGGCGGTTATCATTGCCACCATCTGCATGCTGATCTACATCTGGTTCCGGTTCAAGAATATCCGGTTTGCAGCCAGTGCCGTACTGGCGCTGGTCCATGATGTGGCTGTGGTGGCTACTTTCTACGCCCTGCTGAAGTGGTCCGTAGGATCCACCTTTATCGCCTGCATGCTGACCATTGTGGGATATTCCATCAATGCCACCATCGTAATCTTTGACCGTGTCCGCGAAAACTTAAAGAGTGCGGACAGACGGACAGATCTGGCAGAACTGGTGAACGACAGCATTACTCAGACCTTCACCAGAAGCATCAATACGTCTCTGACCACATTTATCATGGTATTCGTGCTGTATCTTATGGGCGTTTCCTCCATCAGAGAGTTTGCTCTTCCCCTGATGGTAGGTATTGTCTGCGGCACCTACTCCTCCGTATGCATTACGGGAGCGCTGTGGTATGTGATGACCGTGCGTCACAACAAAAAGGAAGCTGCTGAGAAGGCGGAGGCAAAGGCTGCAAAGAAGCGGGAGAAGAAAGCATGATGGAATATAAGATCCTGGCAAAGGACGGACGGGCGAAACGGGCTGAGGTAACTACGGTCCACGGAAAAATACAGACTCCCGTATTCATGAACGTAGGAACGGTGGGAGCGATCAAAGGAGCCGTATCCACCGATGATCTTCGTTCCATCGGGACGCAGGTGGAGCTTTCCAACACCTATCACCTTCATGTGAGAACGGGAGATGCCCTGATCAAAAAATTCGGCGGGCTGCATAAGTTCATGAACTGGGACCGTCCCATACTGACGGATTCCGGCGGGTTTCAGGTATTTTCCCTGTCCGGTCTGAGAAAGATAAAGGAAGAGGGCGTATATTTCAGCTCCCATATCGACGGACGGAAGATTTTCATGGGACCGGAAGAGAGCATGCAGATCCAGTCCAACCTGGGTTCTACCATTGCAATGGCGTTTGACGAGTGTGCTCCGGCGCTTTCTTCCAGAGAGTATGTGGAAAACTCCGTGGCCAGAACCACCAGATGGCTGGCCCGCTGCAAGGCGGAGATGGAACGGCTCAACAGCCTGCCGGATACGGTGAATCCCCATCAGCTTCTGTTCGGAATCAACCAGGGAGGAATTTTTCCGGATATCCGTATTGCCCACGCGGAGGAAATCTCCCGCATGGATCTGGACGGATATGCGGTAGGAGGCCTGGCTGTGGGAGAAACCCATGAGGAGATGTATCATATTCTGGACGAGGTCGTTCCCCATCTGCCGGAAAACAAACCGACTTACCTGATGGGAGTGGGAACCCCTGCCAATATTCTGGAGGCAGTGGACCGGGGAGTGGATTTCTTTGACTGTGTCTATCCCTCCAGAAACGGACGCCATGG
>CALWRQ010000107.1 GCA_944383965.1 uncultured Lachnospiraceae bacterium | reverse complement strand
TTACAGGCCCAGCAGGCCCGCCGCATTGTTGTAGAAGAAATCCGGCAGCACGGATTCCTTTATTCCGCAGGTTTCATAAAACCTGGCAGTATCCACGATGTTCAGGATGGGATAGCCTGTGCCGAACAGCATCTGATGCTTCATCAGCGTATTGGCTGACTTTACGTAATCCTGACTTCCTGCTCCCGTAAGACCGTACATATCGGGAACGATGTAAATATTCGGCGAATTGAACGCCATGGCCATCACTTCCAGATGCCAGGGCCATCCGCCGTGTCCCACAATGATCTTCAGATCCGGGAAATGGTGCAGCACCGTTCCCAGCTGACGGACCGTATCCGGATCCACGATGGGAAGAAGCTTGGCGCTGTAGCTGATGAATAAGGACAGTCCCTCTTTCTGCAGCTTTTCATACATGGGAAACGCCACCGGATCGTCAAACTTATAGGGCTTGGGCTGGAAGCTGGGCTCCACGCTCACCCCGGGTACGTTCCATACGGCCCGGAAACGATCGATCTCCTTCAGCGCCTCTTCGCCGTCCGTGGGATCGATATAGGGGAAAATAATGAATCTTCCCGGATAGAGAGAAGTCAGATCAAACATCTCATCTCCCACCACCCCGGAGTTTTTCCGTCCGGGAACTACGGAGATCTCAATTTCCGCCTCATCCATTTCTCTTACAAACTGTTCCAGGCTTCCGGTCCTCTGTGATTCCGACACCGTCATGTCAAATGCGTCCGCCAGTCTGGCAAAATGGGCCTGGTCATTTTCAATCGCAGACATGTAATGACCGTAGGGCGGACGTACCCTGAAATCGATTTTTCTGTACATCGCAGCACTCCTATTGTAAAAACTTTATATGAATTTTACTGATCTTAGTATATAATATAGAAAACGGAAAAAATATGAGATTTATCACATTATGACGATTTTTTTGGAGGACCGGAATGAAACAGCTGAACAGCCAGGCAACCATTGAAGAGATTCTGAAAGACAGTCGGTTTCTTCTTCACTTTTCCTTTGATATCCGCCCCTACATACGGATCACGGAATACCATAAGGGAGAATACATCATCCGCAACACGGACCAGCTGACCCGTATTCTCTATCTGGTAAGCGGCACGGCCAAGCTCTACGGATTTCACAAAAACGGCCGTCAGTCCCTGATCAATTTCTTCACTCCCCCCAGCTTTTTCGGTGTTCCCGAGCTCTTTGAAGAAAATAAGCGTCCCTTTCCTCTGGTGGCTCAGACATCCTGCCGGTTTATTGAAGTGGATACCCCAAACTGCCGCACCCGTCTGCTGCAGGACGCCCGGTTCCTGCGCTTCTGCTGCAGCATGGCCTTCCGGCAGAACGTGGCCCAGAACCGCCGGTACATGAATCTGACTGCCTATCCCAGCCGGAATAATTTTGCCGCCTGCCTGCTCCGCCTTGAGAACAGCGGGATCCTTTCCCTGAAATATACGGAGGTAGCGGAATATCTGACCATCTCCTACCGTCACCTGATGCACCTGATCTCTGAGATGTGCGAGGAGCAGCTGATCGAGCGGATCCCTCAGGGGATCCGGATCCTGGATTGGGATCAGATCCGGGCACTGGCAGACGAAATACGGGATGACGGCGGGAATCTTTCCTGAAGTTCCCGCTGCCGTCCCGCAGTTCAAAAATTTTTTATTGATCCGTCTTTTCCATTAGCTCCCGGATATCCGATGCAGCCGGAAAGCCGTAGGCTCCTTCTGCTGCCTGCACGGCCCGCAGAATCGCTTCCGACACCACTCTGGCTGCCAGAACGCCTGCCATATCCGGGTCTGCCTCCACTTCTCCCAGAGATACGGCGTAGATGCTGTCGCCGTCCGCCGAGGTATGGACCGGCCGGATGGATCGGGCATATCCGTCATGACCCATTGCCGCAATCCTGCACAGCCGGGTCTTATCAAATTTTCCATTTGTGAGAATTACCGCCAGCGTGGTATTTCCCACAAACTTGTTTTCCACCTCTTCTCTGATCCGGAGCATCTCTTCCTCCGAATCTCCCCAGGCTTTTTTGTCCGGACTCAGCATTCCTGCCGCTTTCCGTCCGTCTCTCCAGTCGAATACATCTCCCAGAGCATTCACTGCCACGACAGCTCCCATCTGAAGTTCTCCCGCCTGCAGGGCGTAGCTTCCGATTCCTGATTTCATGCACCGGTCCATGCCGGCCATTTTTCCCACTGTCGCGCCGGTTCCGGCTCCGAAGTTCCCGTCTCTGTAGTTCCCTTTTTCCGCATTTTTGCAGGCCTGATAGGCCATATTCTCATCCGGCCATGCCCTGCCGTCGCCTACGGTCAGGTCAAACAGATCCGACTGACAGACCAGGGGCACCTTTCCCACGCCTACGTCAAAGCCAATATCCCGCTCTTCCAGGTATTTTCTCACTCCCCCTGCCGCCGTCAGGCCAAAGGCGCTTCCTCCTGCCAGCAGGATCCCATGAATACTCTGTGCCGACGCAAGGGGCTTGAGCAGTTCACTCTCTCCCGACGCCGGACCGCCTCCCCGCACATCCAGGCCGGCAGGCGCCCCATTTTCAAACAGGAATACGGTGCAGCCCGTACCCCCTGCAGCGTCTTCCGCGTTTCCGATCTTTACATTTTCCAGCTCCGTAATGGGAATTTCCTTCATTCCTCCCGCAGTCCGGCATACGGAAGACTTCCGTCCTCCGTTCTTTTCTTCCCGCATCACATATGCTTCCCGGTCCAGAGAAACAGGAACCCCCGATTTTCCGGAAATGTGAACGCCTCCGTACCAGGTCCCCTCAATCTCAAAAACATCTCCTATCTCATACTCCTGGGAATACTCATCATTTTTTCTTACAATCCGGATCTTTCCCATGTCCGTTCCCTCCGTTTCTTCAGAAGTCATATCGGATCACTTCGCAGTTCTTCACTCCGAACGCCGCATATTCCTCATTGGTCATATCTGTAAAATAGGACTGAATCACACGGGCAATGCCGTTGTGCGCCACCAGAATATAGGTTTTCCCTTCCGATTCCTCTCTGATCTCGTCCAGAAGATTATAGATCCTCTGAGCCAGCCGGAGAGTCGATTCTCCCCCTTCATGACTGCAGGCAAAAAATTCCTTGGCCTTTTTAAAATCCTCTCCGTTTCTGGGAGTGGACTCCCATTTTCCGAAATTCTGCTCCTTCAGTCTGGGCTCCATCCGGGACGGGATCCCCGTGATCTCCGAGATGTGTCTGGCGGTCTCTGCCGCACGCACCAGCGGAGAATACAGGATCTCATCTGCCTGTATCCCTTCTTCCAGAATCTTTTTCCCCGTCTCTATGGCCTGCTCATGGCCCAGCTCCGTCAGCTCGATATCTGTAGCGCCGCAGATCTTATTTTCCACATTCCAGACCGTCTGGCCGTGTCTTACAAAATAAAAATGTCCCATAGGGTTTCCTCCTTCCAAACAGGCGGGAGCTCTTTCCGCCCCACCCTCCAGCTATCCGTCCTTTTATTCTATCACAGCCGCTCTCAGGTTTCTACCGTTTTCCCTCCCCTGCTCCTGTCCTGTTCCGGCAGGCATAATGCTGCCCTGTTTTTCCTCTTTTTTTCATTTCCGTTGTTTTTACAACCGCTTTTTATCCGGAAAACAGATATGATACAGGTAATCTACAAACAAGGAGGTACTGATATGTACTATTCAAGCGGAAATTACGAAGCTTTTTCAAAAGCAGCCAAACCGGCGGGGTCCGAAAATAAAACAGCCTGGCTCTGCGGCGGCGGGCTGGCCAGTCTGGCAGCTGCAGCCTTTCTCATCCGGGACGGGCACATTCCGGGGGAACACATCCATATTTCTGAAGAGACTTCCCTTCCCGGCGGAGCCTGTGACGGAATTCTTCGGGAAGACGTGGGATTTGTGATCCGGGGAGGACGCGAAATGGAGGACCATTATGAGTGCCTCTGGGATCTTTACCGGTCCATCCCCTCACTGGAGCAGGAAGGAGAAACCGTACTGGACGAGTTCTATCGTCTGAACAAAAAGGATCCCAACTATTCCATGAACAGAGCTACCGTGCGGCAGGGGCAGAGTGCCCGGACGGAAAACAGATTTACCCTTTCCGATCAGGCCGCCCTTGAACTGATGAAGCTGTTTTTTACTGCAGACCGGGATCTTTATGATAAAACCATCCAGGATCTGTTCAGTCAGGATTTTTACGAATCCAACTTCTGGCTCTACTGGCAGACCATGTTCGCCTTTGAAACCTGGCACTCTGCTCTGGAAATGAAACGGTATCTTCAGCGGTTCATTCATCATATTGCAGGTCTCCCCGATCTGTCCGCCGTAAAATTCACAAAATACAACCAGTATGAATCCCTGATTCTCCCCCTGGTCCGGTATCTGGAAAGCCGGAATGTACAGTTTCACTACGGAGTCCGTGTAAAGAACGTACTGTTTCATTTTTATCCGGACCGGAAAACCGCCCACCGGCTCGTCCTCGAAAAGAACGGAAAGGAAGAATATCAGGAGCTTACGGAAAATGATCTGGTGTTCGTGACCAACGGCTCCTGCACGGAGCGTTCGGCTCTGGGCAGCAACTCCCAGGCGCCCGTTCTGAACCTTTCTCCCGGAGAGGGATCAAGCTGGGAGCTGTGGAAAAACATCGCCGCCCAGAATCCCCTGTTCGGCCGGCCGGAAAAATTCTGTTCCGATATTGACCGGACAAAATGGGAATCCGCCACTGTCACTCTGCTGGACGACCGGATCACTCCCTATATCAAAAAGATCTGCGGAAGAGACCCTCATTCGGGAACGGTGGTTACCGGCGGAATTGTAACCGTAAAGGACTCCGCCTGGCTGATGAGCTGGACCTTCAACCGGCAGCCTCATTTCAGCAGTCAGCCCGGAAATCAGCTGGTCGGATGGCTGTACGGACTGTATCCGGACGAGCCCGGAGACTATGTGAAAAAGCCGATGACCCAATGCACGGGAGCCGAGATCTGCATGGAATGGCTGTACCATCTGGGCGTTCCGGAAAATGAGATCCGGCAGCTCGCCTGCCACTCTGCCAATACCGTTCCCTGCCTGATGCCCTATATTACAGCGTTTTTCATGCCAAGAACAGAAGGGGACCGGCCCCGCATTGTACCGGACGGATGCGTAAACTTTGCCTTCCTCGGACAGTTTGCGGAAACGGGAAGGGATACGGTGTTTACTGTGGAATACTCCGTCCGTACTGCCATGGAAGCGGTATACACTCTGCTCTCCGTGGACCGGGGAGTACCGGAAGTATTCCATTCCGCATACGATATCCGTTATCTTCTTCACGCCTCCTCCGTTCTGCTGGACGGCAGAACCCTGCGGGACCTGAAGCTTTCCCTCCCGGCAGATCTGGCTCTGGGAATCGGTCTTGACAAACTGAGAGGAACCATATTCGAAGAGCTTTTAGCCGGATACCATCTGATCTGACCATTTAGCAAGGAGAATGATCCTATGAAAGAACATGCCAACATTTACGATCCCTCATTAATTGAAGACCCTGTTACGGAAGAGCTTCTTATGGACAGCCATGATGAACCGGCTGCCCGGGCGGTACAGAAAGCCGGCATCGTCCTGGCTGCATCCATGATTGCCCTGGGATTTCTCGCATCCTTTGTTTCCCTTCCCCTGGGGATCGGCCTGGGATTTATCACCACGATCGGCTTGGGTATTTACAGCGTAGCCCTAATCGTCAGCTACATACAGGACTCCCGGGAGAACCGCAGCGGCCGGACACTGGCAGGCGGAATCCTTCTTCTCCTGTTTTCCCTGCTTATGCTGTGGAGCTCCTTAGGAACCCCATACGGATCTCTCCGGATGATCTCTGTGATCACATCTCTCATCGGCTTTTTCACCCTGACCGGCGGAATCGAACAGATCCGCTCTTATATGGTTCTTCGGAAAGAGCAGACATCCGGGGCGGGATGGCTCCTGACAGGCGGGATCCTGAATCTTCTTCTGAGCGTATTCATGATAACCATGCCCGTTTTCACATGGTTCACCATGACTGCCATATGGGGATTCTATTTTCTCATAACCGGAATTTCTCTTCTGGCAGACGCCCTTTCCGGAAGACAGGGACTGCGCTGACAGAAAAATCCCCGGGCGGAAATCGTTGCATGATTTCCGTCCGGGGATCCGTATGTTCACTCTTCCTCGTTAGGATCGTTTTCTTCTTCTGCGACCGGCATTCCCTTCAGCAGCTCAAATCTGTTTTTTTCGAATCTGATCAGGCCCTCATCCCTCATTCTGCACAGCTCACCGGACATGGCGCTTCGGTCTGCAAACAGAAAATCCGCCATCTCCTGCCGTTTCAGAGGAATGGAAAAATGATCCGTGCCTTTTTTATGATACTGAGCAGACAGGTAGGTCTGGATCCTGTCCCTGGTCGATCTCCTGACGCTTTCTTCCATCCTGATGCTCAGCCTGTGAGCCTTCTGGGCCAGCGCCAGAGTCAGATTCTGAAGAAAACGGATCTGTACCGGCGCCGTAAGCACATTTTTCCTCAGCAGGCCGTCCACGCGGATGAACAGCAGCTCCGTATGTCCCATGGATCTGGCAGACAGATGAAGACGGTAGCCTCCCACCGCATTCAGCATACCAATCGTATCTCCCGGCTCCAGCACCTCCAAAAGATTGCTGTTGCCCTCCGGATCGATATGAAACAGCTGGACAGAGCCGGAAAGCAGCACTGCCATTTCCGGCGAAAAATCCCCGTCCTGAACGATCCTGTCATTTTTTCCGAAAACCCGTTTTCTCGGTTTCATGGTATCCAGGGCCATTGCTATTTCCTCATCCGTCATATTCCGGAAGAGAATGCTTTTTCTCAGGGCCTGCAGATCATACGGTTCTCTTCCCATTTACTTCTCCGTTTCCCCGGTCCAGTCGAGGATCCCGCCGATCTCGATGATCCCGGTATAGCCCATGTCTGCCAGTTTTTCCGCTGCCTGTCTGCTTCTGTTTCCGCTGCGGCAGTACACATAGATGATCTGGTCCTTATCCGGGAGTTCCTCCGGCTCATTATCCCCGATTTCCTCATTGGGAATATTCACCGCCCCCGGAATATGGCCTCCGGCAAACTCATCCGGCCGCCTTACATCCAGAATCGTATAGTCCCCTTCCTCTTCCAGAAGCTTCTGCGCCTCTTTCATAGGGATGGACAGATAGCCATCCTGCTCCTCTCCTGAAGTTTTCCCTGCTATAAAAACAGACGTGGGCCCATCCGCCCCGCCGATCACTGCCACCGCACGGGCGTCTGCTGAAGTCCCATGGATCCACGCTGCAGCAATCCCTGCCGCCAGTACCGCTCCTGCGGCTGCAATCTGAATCTTTCTTTTCTTTTCCATCGTTCCTGCTTTCTGAAACCTGTGTTTTTTGCGTCTGTCCGGACCGTTCCCCCGTCCGGCCGGTTTCAGTATACCACAAGACCGTATTTTTCAAAAGCAGATCTGTCCGGTTACCGTGGATTCCCTTATTTCCCGAAATATGCGGCGATTTCTCCCATTCTGGAAACCTGGTCTGTGTGGAACGGGCACCGTCTGTTGCAGTGTCCGCACCTGATACAGTCAGACGCAGTCTTTTCCAGATTTTCATAATGGCTGCGGGCAAGCTGATCGCCCGCCGCTGCCAGATCAAAGTATTTATTGATCAGACCGATATCCAGTCCTGCCGGGCAGGGCTTGCAGTGATTGCAGTACACACACGTTCCCTCTGCGTCCTGAGGAGCAAAGCCGGCGATCACGGAATAGTCCCGTTCCTCCTCGCCGGCCTCCAGAAATCCCAGCAGACGGTCCAGATCTGCTTTTCCCCGCACTCCCGGAACCACGGTCAGCACTCCCGGCTTATCAAGAGCGTACTGAAGGCACTGGTACTCTGTGAGGGCCTGCCCGAAGGGTGACGTCTTTTCATCCAGGAGCTGGCCTCCGCAAAACGCTTTCATCACACAGATCCCCACTCCCTCCTTTTCACAGCGGCGGTAAAGCGCCATCCGCTCCTCCACATTTCCTATGCCGTAATCTCCTCTGCTGTAATCGTATCCGGGGTTGATGCTGAACATGAGCATATCCAGGATTCCCATATCCAGCACGCGCTCCGCAAGTGCGGGCGTATGGGAGGACAGCCCGATGTGACGGACGATCCCCTGCTCCTTCAGCTCCTGGATATGCCGGATCACTCCTGCTTTTTCCACCTTTCTCAGGTCTGCTTCCTCATCAATGCAGTGAATAAAGCCGAAGTCGATGTAATCTGTCTGCAGCGCCCGGAGCTGCCATTCCACCGACCTGCGGATCCGGTCCGGACTGGTGGTCCAGCCATATGTTCCTGACGAATAATCCGCCCCGAAATGGATCTGCAGATAGGCTCTGTTCCGTTTTCCCGCCAGTGCCCGTCCATAGGCCTGAAAAGGTTTTGCCTCTGCGGAAGCCATATCGAAATAGTTGATGCCCTGTTCCAGCGCCCGGCAGACAGTCTCTTCGATCTCCTGTTCATTCGCTGCCTGGATCGAGCTGGTTCCCAGCCCGATGATGCTGATCTCTTCCCCGCCGTGAGGAAGTCTGCGGTACTGCATGGTCTTCATTCTGTCTCCTCCGTCTGTTTCCGAACTATCCACATACTTTTATTCTTTCATCTCATCGATCCACTTTTTCAGCCCGCTCTCCGTCAGGCTGCCGTTGAGCATTCTGCCCGGCCGGAATGCCGCCTCCGGACAGCAGGCTTTCAGATCTTCCACCGTCTTTCCCATTCCGCTTCCTCCGGAAGTGGCAAAAGGAATCACGGTCTTTCCGGAAAAGTCATAGCTCTCCAGAAATGTGCGGATGATCATAGGCGCCGTATACCACCAGATGGGAAAACCCAAAAATACGGTCCCATACTGCTCCATATCCGCCACCTGTCCGGCCACCGCCGGCCGGGAAGACGGATCTCCCATCTCCACGGAGCTGCGGCTTTTTTTATCCATCCAGTTCAGATCCGCGCTGGTATAGGGAATTTCCGGTCTGATTTCAAACAGATCCGCTCCTGCGGCCTCTGCCAGCCTTTCTGCCGCCCTTCTGGTCACACCGCTGGCTGAAAAATATGCTACCAAGATCTTTTTGCTCATCTTAATGCCTCCTTTTCCTTTCTGCTGCTTCCGTCCGTCAGGCAGACTCTTCCGTCTGTCTGCTTCCGGCTTTACCTACATGATAAAACAGAATCTCTGTTATATCAAATACCTGATTGCTATAGGCATCCCATGCCCGAAAAGCATTTCTCAATTCTGTTTCACCCGGAGAGGTTTCAGCCCCGGTCCTTCCTGGACGTGATTCCGGCCGGTCAGGGGGAGACCGAAGCAAACGCGACCCTGTTTACGATCGTATAAAAATAAGGGCAGAATCCGGTCCATTCCGGTTCTGCCCTCATTTTTTGTTTTCTCTTTCCCCTCAGAGCCTTTGTGCAGTTCTCACAGCTCCATGATCCGGTCCGCTGCTTCCTCCGGACTCAGCTCCGACGTATCGATCCCTATGGTCCGAAGCCTGCCGTACAGGGGAAGCCTGTCCACGCTCCGCCTGATCACATCCTCTGTGCGAAGCCCCAGCCGCACATCCTTTTCCAGGCGGCTGACCAGTTCCTTCTCCCCACACAGGAGAGAAACAGTCACCACCCTGCAGCCGGCCGTATCCAGCCGCTCAAGCAGCCCGTCGATGATCTCCTGCTCATGCATCACCCAGCCGAAAATAATGTTCTC
>CALWRQ010000106.1 GCA_944383965.1 uncultured Lachnospiraceae bacterium | reverse complement strand
ATGTGACCATTCCTTCTTTCCGGTCCTTTACCAATGCCAACGGATTTCCGGTGGAAAGCGGGAAATACAGAGCAGAGATCGTACTGGGGACAGACCGGCACGGAGTGGCTGCCGCATCCTTTCCCATTGACGAGGATTTCCATCTGTACACCTTTCCGCCGGGAACGAACCGTTTTTTCATACGGATCCGAAATGTGGACGAATCTCTTTATATCAGTCAGTTTGATCTGGAGGTGAATATCAGATTTCATCTGGATCCGGACCGTCCGGTGATGGATGGGGGAATTCTGAGAAACAACGATGGACTGATCGTTGAATACGGAGGAATTCATCATAATGCAGTGTTTGACGATTCCTATCTGGGGTCCGACAGAGAACGGGTGCGGCAGAGGGATCTGGAAACTTACGGGATTCCGGTTCAGAGGTGGTATTATGATTATTCCTATGCGTCAGATCTGGTCAGCCACAATATTTCCGCATCTGCAGGAGAGCTGAAAGGCGGGGAAAAGGGATATGGGGGAAAGATAACCATCCTGTCTGCTTTTTACCAGGCAGATAACCTGGGAGGCTGGAGCTTTTACAGCCTTCTTCCCCCGGGGATGAAAGTGGACGGAGAACTGTCAGAAGCGGCAGTCCCCCGGTTCCGGGGGTTTCTGGATGAATTCGGGTCTGCTGTCCCGGAAAAAGTGCTGAAGGAAGGATTCTCCCTTCTGGTGACGGAAGACTTCCGGGGAACGGGCAGGACTTTGCTGGAGGGACGATTCCGGTACGGGGAAGAACCGGTGAGCTGTGCGGAGGATCCGGCATCCGTGCAGATAGAGATTCCGGTACTGGTATCCTTTGAAGCGCTGGAAGAGTTCGGCAGTTCCTACCTGATCGGTGTGGAACAGATCCTGTCAGGAAGGAAAAAAGGGAGCGCATACGGGACGGGAAAAAACGGAGTGGACGATGGATCTGCCTTTGGTGATGAAGAGTGGAAGGACATTGATGAAAACGGCGATCCGGGACAGGAGCTGGTGTTTGGCAGCTGTGCGGCCAACATCATCCATGTGATGGATACGCAGCTGGAGCTGAAAAAGACGGTCAGTACGCCGAGAACCTACGGAGAGTATGAGACAAACGCAGGGGAAGACGGGAACTTCCGTGAACTCTGGGCCTATTTCGGCCATGAGTACCGGTACCGGCTGAATCTGCGCAATACCGGCACGCCGGCCAGCCATGTGGTTCTGTATGAGCAGCTGGAAAACGGCACGGCTCTGGACGGAGGGAGAAGCCAGTGGAGAGGAATACTTCAGCAGGTAGATGTCTCACGGGCAGAGGAACTGGGACTGCAGCCGGCGGTCTGGTATTCGGAGGAGAAAGATCCCGGCACTCTGGAAAGCGGAGCGTGGAAGAAAGGCCTGCCGGCCGATCTGGAGCAGGTAAGAGCAGTGGCGGTATCCTTTGGAACCGAAAGGATGAAAACCGCGCAGGATGTCTGGGTCGATCTGATTATGACGGCCCCTCCCTCACAGGAAGACCTGACAGGAAAACGCACGGTCAACAGCTTTTCAGCAGCTTTTCAGGCGGCCGGCCAGAGTGAGACCCTGGAGTCCAACCCCGTTTCCGTAAAGCTGGATGCTCCCAAGGGAACTGTAGCCATCGAAAAAAGGGATGCCCTGTCCGGAGAACGTTTATCCGGGTATGAATTTGAGCTCCTGGACGGGCAGGGAAACCGGGCGGCTCTGGTGACGGACGGGGCCATGATCCCGGAAGATGTGCCCACGGGAATTTATACTCTGCGGGAACGGAAAGCTCCGGCGGGATATGAGAAAGCGCCGGACAGAACTGTGACCATAGAAGTGGGGCTGAACCGGATTCCGGTAGAAGAGCCGAGGATTCCGGGAAGAGCAGTGCTGATAAAGACCGATGCATCAGATCGCAGCATCGTGCTGGAAGGGGCAGAATTTCGTCTGTTCCGCGAAGACGGAGCGCTGGTACGGGATAATCTTGTGACGGACCGGCAGGGAAAACTGACAGTGGAGGATCTGGAATGGGGAACCTACTATCTGGAAGAAATCAAAGCTCCGGACGGGCATTACCTGCACGGCAGCAGGAAAACGTACTTTACTGTGGGGGCAAAAGCAACAGTGGCGGAATTGGAGGCGGAAAACAGAAGTTACGGAAAAGCAGTTCTGATCAAATATGACAGGGATCAGCCGGGAAAGACCGTGCCCGGAGCGGAATACGATCTGTACACTGAAAACGGCCTGCTGCTCAGAACTTTGGAAACGGATGAAAACGGAAGAGCGGAAGCAGATGGCCTGGAGTGGGGAACTTATTATTTTCAGGAACGAAAAGCAGCTCCCGGGTATGAAATCAGCCATGAAAGAATGGAATTTACGGTGTACAGGGACAATGCTCTTTCAGAGATCATGATCCATACAGATGATGCGGAACAGACTGCTTCCGTAAAATTGATCAAAGTGGACAAGGAAGACGGAAATCTGCGCCTGCCCGGAGCAGTATATACTCTGCGAAGAAAAACGGAAGATGGGTGGATGGATATGGGCATATACAGAACCGACAGTAAGGGAGAGATTACAGTCCGAAATCTGAAATTCGGGGAGTATGTGCTGAAGGAAATTGCCGCACCGCAGGGATATTCTCTGGAGGAAGAAAATCAGGCTGAATTTGTTCTGGACTCAGATACGGTGGGACTGACCATCAGTCTGAGGCAGGAAAATCAGAGAAAAAAGGGTGCACTCCAGCTGAAAAAGGTGGATGAGGATCATGTACCGGTAGAAGGTGCAGTTTTCGATCTGTATCGGGGAGAGGAACTGTATCGGAAGGATCTGGTTACAGATTCCTACGGCCTGATTCAGGTAGGTACGCGGAATGAGCCGGTTCTGGAATGGGGAGAATATACACTGAAGGAGACAAAAGTGCCGGAAGGATATGAAGCGACGGAAGGAGAATGGACCTTTGTGATCGATCAGGCGCATGTACAGAATCCCGTAACGGTCACTGCGGTGAACAGACGGAAAAAAGGCTCGGCAAAGCTGATCAAATATCGGAAAGGAGATCCGGATCACCGGATTTACGGAGCTGAGTACGGCCTGTATACAGAAGAAGGCGTCTGCCTGCAGAAGCAGACAACAGATGAGACGGGAGAAGCAGTTTTTGAAGAGATTCCATGGGGAACCTATTACCTTCAGGAGATTTCCGCTCCCGAACCTTATGCGCGGTCAGAAGAAAAACTGCGGTTTTCTGTAAACAGGGATAACTGCGGCTTTCTCCAGATTCTGGAAGCGGAAGATGATGTACGGAGAACTTCCCTCACCATCCGAAAGGTCATAGGGGAAGAGGATCGGTATGACGCCTACGGGATTCCTTCTTTCCTTTACCGGATTGAAGGAAGAGACGGGGCAGGAAAATACCATGTCTGGTATCGGCAGATCATCCTGGGAGAAGGGGAAACGGAAGGATCCGTATCACTGGAAAATATAGAAGCTTCTGACGCAGATGGATACAGAATCACAGAACTGGATACTGTCCGCTACGAACTGGAAGCCATTCAGGGTACCAATATCCGGGATGCCAGCCTGCCTTCTGCTTCTGTGACGGCAGATCTGTATGACAGCGGGGAATCAGAGGCTGTCTTTTTCAACCGGCTTTCACGATGGGAAAAATACTCGCATACGGCGAATGCCGTGAATCTGGTAAAAAAACAGAGAAGTCTGACTTATCTGGATGTAAACTATACCGGTCCCGGAGATGTGACGGAATTTTTCCGTGACGGAAGACTTCCCCTTGCCGGAAACAGGGAATTCCTTGAAAAATATCTGACCGTAACCGCTTACTATGACAGTGAGGACAGGGATGGGAACATGTCCAGAGAACTTTCCTGGAATGAGTATCAGATCGAGCCGGAAAGCCTGGAAGGTCATGGAACAGCGGCGCCGGATTTTTATCTGATCGAGATTTCTTTTGAAGAAAACGGGATAGAGAGAAAAGGAAGCTTTCAGGTGGAGGCTGCGGCAGAACGGGCGATGTATACCATCTGTTACAGAAATCCGTCGGGAAAAGATACGGAGCCTGTCCGGGAAATGGCAAAGTACGGAACAACGGAGCTGCTTATTCCTCAGACACCTCCGGGCTATCGCTTCGGCGGCTGGTATGAGAAGGAAGATTTTTCCGGAGTCCATTACGGCCCGGGCAGTGAATTTATCAATTCAGACCGGGAGGAAATCATCTTTTACGGGAAATGGATTCCCATATCCTACTCTGTGGACTACCGTACGGAAGGCGGGACTCTGAGCGGTCAGCAGACGAGCTATACGATAGAATCGGAAACTTTTGTGCTGCCGGAACCGGTAAGGGAAGGGTATCTGTTTGAAGGCTGGACCGGATCCAACGGGGGAGTTCCGGAAAAACAGGTGCAGGTGGAAAAGGGAAGCATGGGGGATCGGGTCTTTACGGCTCACTGGACTCCCCGGTCCTATTCAATCAGTTATATCCTGAACGGAGGAACTGTGACGGGCCAGCGGACATCCTACAATATAGAAACGGCAGACTTCGTTCTGCCCCAGCCGTCAAAAGAAGGGTATCGGTTTAAAGGCTGGACCGGTTCCAACGGAACGGTGCCCCAGACACAGGTTGTGATTCCAAAAGGAAGTATGGGAAACCGCTCCTATGAGGCAAACTGGCAGGAACTGTACGGCCTCCTTATGGAAGGTCCGGATTTTAACGGAGCGTTGAAACGCCTTTCTACCGGTGCGGTATCGGGAATAGGAACTCCTAACTCCGTCATACGGGGAATCAGGACCGCTTCCTCTGTTCCGGCAGGAGAGAAAACCGCGGTTGTTTCGGATTCCTCCAGTCCGGCAGTAATACGGGCATATTTTGAAGAGAAGTCGGGAATGGTATATCTGGTGTGTGAAACAGAGGATCTGAGGCTTTCTGCGGGATGTCAGTATATGTTTGCAAATTTTAATGGTCTGGAATATCTGGATCTGGGGATCTTTGATACATCCGGAGTAACCAACATGAGTAATATGTTCAATCGGTGTTCAGCGCTTACAGGAGTGAATCTGAAAAAAACGGATACATCATCTGTCATCTCCATGAGCCGGATGTTTGCGGAATGCTCCAGCCTGACGTCTCTGGATCTGAGCAGCTTCCGTACAGAAAAAGTAAAGGCCATGTATGAAATGTTCTATAACGACGGAAATCTGACGTCCGTCCATTATGGCTCCGGATTTGTGTATCCGCCGTCCTGTGACACCGGATTTATGTATTATAAATGTCCTGCACCCAAGCCGTCCTGGGACGGAAGCTGGAGCCCGAGAGGAGAATTTCTTCCCGGATAGATCCTGGAACATCCCTGAAATCCGTGAAAAATCTGACGGGCTGTTTCGGAAAAAATGCAGGAAACACAAGGGTTTGCAGTTGTATCACCATGAAAAAAGTGGTATGATGATAGTATACGAATATTGTATACAAAATACAAACAATATGCAAAAGGAGGAATTTTTCATGGCAGTTCATGTGATCGATGAAGCAAACCGTTGTCTCCAGTGTAAAAAACCTATGTGCAGAGAAGGCTGTCCCGTCCATACTCCCATTCCTGATATGATAAAGGCCCTGAGAGAAGAAAGGCTGGAAGAGGCCGCATATATGCTGTTTGAGAATAATCCCATGTCTCTTGTATGTTCACTGGTCTGCAATCATGAAAATCAGTGTGAAGGTCATTGCGTACTGGGACGAAAGGGGCAGCCGGTCCATATCAGCAGCATCGAAAATTATATATCCAATACTTATTTTGAAAGGATAAAAATTCAGTGCGAACCCAGAAACGGCCGGAAGGTGGCGGTGATCGGGGCTGGTCCGGCAGGTATTACGATTGCCATTCTTTTGACGAAGAAAGGATACAGCGTAACGATCTTTGACTCCAGAGAAAAAATCGGAGGGGTCCTCCAGTACGGGATACCCGATTTCAGACTTCCCAAAACAGTTCTTGACCGGTATAAGAAAAAACTGGAATCCATCGGTATCCGGATCAGACCGAATACAACCATAGGAGGAGCCCTGGACATCAAGGATCTGTTCCGTGACGGCTATGAGAGCATTTTCATCGGTACCGGAGTATGGCGTCCGAAAACATTGGGAGTAAAGGGAGAATCTCTGGGCAATGTGCATTTTGCCATCGATTATCTTGTAAATCCGGATGTGTATGAACTGGGGGAGCGGGTCGCGATTATCGGTATGGGAAATTCCGCCATGGATGTGGCCAGAACGGCGATCCGTCAAGGTTCGAGGGAAGTGACCTTGTACGGCAGAAGTGCAGTCAGCAGCGCCAGCAGCCATGAAACAGACTACGCAAAGCTGGAAGGAGCAATGTTCTGCTACAATAAGGCGGTTGAGGAGATCAACGATGAAGGCCCTGTTTTCCGTGATATTTTCCGGGATGAGGAAGGAAATATTACCGGTTATTCAGAAGAAACGGAGCAGGTACATGCAGATTCGGTCATTATTTCCATCAGCCAGGGTCCGAAAGACAAGCTGGTGAATACCACTGCAGGACTGCGTGCTACAAAAAGCGGATTGCTGGAAACAACAGAAAACGGAGAGACAACCGTGGAGGGGATTTTTGCTTCCGGTGATGTGGTTCTGGGTGCCAAGACGGTTGTTCAGGCAGTAGAATATTCAAAAAAAGTGGCCAATGCCATGGACGCATACATGAAGTCCAAAGAAAAATGAAACAGGAAAGAGACTCCGCCTGTCCAGCCGGAGTCTCTGACCGGATTTCGGCTTTCCACAACTTTTATATTGTAGTTAATACAATTTCTTGACTTTAATCGTCCTATATGCTATAGTTTGGTCAATGGTTGGAGGAGAAAGGTCGAAGGGGACGCAGCGGGAATCGTGCGTCCTTTTTTCTTTCCAAAAGGGATTCCTCAGCCATAAAATACAGGGTACGTCCCATAAAACGGAATGAGGAGGAAAAAATTATGAAAAAATTAACGGCTCTCACATTAGCTGCGATGATGACTGTGTCCTTAGCAGGCTGCGGCGGCTCCGATACGGCAGAGACTACGGCAGCCGGAACCACGGCGGCGGACACTACGGCGGCAGAAGCAGCAGATACGGCAGCTGATGCGGCAGACAGTACAGATGGTTCTGCAGAGGGAACGGATAAGGTATACCAGATTGCTACAGATATTACGTTCAAGCCTTTTGAGTTTGAAAACGAAAACGGTGAAATGGTTGGAATCGACCTGGATCTGTTAAAGGCAATTGCAGAAGATCAGGGATTTACCTATGAGCTTCAGGTAGTAGGATTCAATGCAGCTGTTATGGCTATGGAGACAGGGGCAGCCGATGCGGTAATTGCCGGAATGTCCATCACTCCTGAGAGAGAGGCTCTGTATGATTTCAGCGATCCTTACTTTGAGTCCGGCGTAGGCTGTGCCGTTCTGCCTGATTCTGACATCACGGATTATACGGACCTGGCCGGAAAGCAGGTTGCTGCAAAGACCGGTACGGAAGGCTGCAAGTTTGCTGAATCCATTGCAGAAGAATACGGCTTTACTGTAGTACAGTTTGATACTTCCGCCATGATGTATCAGGATGTTCTGGCCGGCAATTCCGCTGCATGCTTTGAGGATTATCCGGTTATGGGATACGAGATCAGCCAGGGTATGGAACTGAAACTGCTGGATAAACTGGAATCTGCCAATAACTACGGAGTGGCAGTGATGAAGGGACAGAACGCGGAGCTGATCGAGATGATCAATACCGGACTTGCCAACCTGAAGGAAAACGGCAAGTATGATGAGATCATCAATACCTACATCAAGAAATAATAAAAGAACAGAAAAAATAAAGCAGGAAATCGGGTGGAAAGTTCGGGGGCCCAGCCTCCGGACTTTCACCGCGGTTTTGGCAGAACAGCCATGGGCAGCGGAGAGCGGAAGCAGGAGAGCTTGGTTTTCCGGTGCTCACGGCAGAAAAACTGAGGAAAGCAGAGGAGAAACAGACCATGATGCAGATTGTAGATATTCTGATGAAAAATTTCCCATCTCTGATGGCGGCCCTGGGAGAAACCCTGAAGCTGACAGTGGTAAGCCTGTTTTTCGCCACTATAATCGGAGTGATCTTCGGATTGCTCAAAGTATCCGGAAAGAAACCGCTGAAAATCCTGGCGGACATTTATATTGACATTATCCGCGGTACCCCTCTGATGGTACAGACGATGATCATCTATTACGGTGTGGGGCAGATGCTCCGCCCCATGGGATTTATGTGGGCCAATTACGGAGGATCGTTTGCAGCAGCGGCTGTGACGCTGAGTCTGAATGCGGGCGCCTATATGGCGGAGATCATCCGCGGCGGAATTGAATCTGTGGACAAAGGGCAGATGGAGGCTGCCAGAAGCCTGGGAATGTCTTATGCAAAATCCATGCAGAAGATCATCCTTCCTCAGGCGTTCCGCACCATGCTTCCGTCTATTATCAATCAGTTCATTATTTCGCTGAAAGATACTTCCCTGGTATCCGTAATCGGCGTATCAGAGCTTACGAAGAGAGGAAACGTGATGACGGCCAATGCAGCGGCCCGTTCAATGGCGATCTGGGTGACGATCGCTCTGTTCTACCTGGTGATCTGTACCATTCTGTCCAGGGTAGCAAAGATCATGGAGAGGAGAGTGTCCTATGGCAAATAAGATCATAGTAAAAAATCTGAAAAAAACCTTCGGCTCTCTGGAAGTTCTGAAGGATATTAATATGGAAGTGGAAGAGGGAGAGGTAGTATGCCTTATCGGACCGTCCGGATCCGGAAAAAGCACATTTCTCCGCTGCCTGAACCGTCTGGAGGACATTACTGCAGGAGTTGTGCTCGTAGACGGCCACGCCATGTCAGATAAAAAGATCAATCTGAATAAGATCCGGGAAAATATCGGGATGGTATTTCAGCATTTCAATCTGTTCCCGCATCTTACGGTTCTGGAAAACATTACCATTGCTCCGGTGGAACTGAAAAAAATGAACAAGGCAGATGCCAGGGAAAAGGCCATGGAACTTCTGGATAAGGTAGGGCTGGCAGAGAAGGCAGATGCTTATCCGGCGCAGCTTTCCGGCGGACAGAAGCAGAGAGTGGCGATTGCCAGAGCGCTTGCCATGAATCCGGATATCATGCTGTTTGACGAACCGACTTCCGCACTGGATCCGGAAATGGTAGGAGAAGTTCTGGAAGTTATGAAACAGCTGGCTGCAGACGGAATGACCATGGTGGTGGTAACCCATGAAATGGGATTTGCCAGAGAAGTAGCAGACCGGGTGGTATTTATGGACGGAGGTTATATTGTGGAAGAAGGAACTCCGGAAGAGGTGTTCGGACATCCCAAGGAGGAACGTACCATCAGCTTCCTGAATAAGGTTCTGTAGGAGCAGAGAAAAGGCGGGGCGCCGGAGGACGGCGCCCCGTTTCTGATGCTTCGGAAAAGAGGAGAACGGCTAAAAATATGCTTGCCAAATCCGAAATTTATGATATAATAAGAACTGTTCTTGCAACAGGCAGATGTAGTTCATCGGTAGAATATCAGCTTCCCAAGCTGAGGAGGCGGGTTCGATTCCCGTCATCTGCTTTTAAAACCCTTGATGCTTCAAGGGTTTTTTTCTTACAGCGGCAAGAACATTTGTTCTCTGATGATGACCGGGAGGGACTGAAGTGTTTTCTGGAGATGGGAATAAAAACAGGGAGCAGTGGAGCCGATT
>CALWRQ010000105.1 GCA_944383965.1 uncultured Lachnospiraceae bacterium | reverse complement strand
TCTGGGATGGAAAGCACCCAATGAGATCCTTCAGGAGTATTTACGTTCACTGTAACAAATGTTTGACAAACCTACAAGTTTTCTCTCTCTGAAATCCGGCTTTTATCCTTCAAAAAGGTGCCGATCACTCCTTTTCTCCAAGTCTTTCCTCCAGCATTCTGCACAGCAGGGGAATCTGGGACTCAAACTCCACTCCATACCACCTGGGTTCCTTCGATCCGGCAGTCGCTTCAATGCAGGCTACCACGAAATCCGCTGCCAGCGCCAGAGCGTCTCCCAGCTCCAGTCCTCTCATCAGACCGCCCAATACAGTGGAGGCATACAGATCTCCCGTTCCGTGATAGCTCTGCGTGCACTTCTTTGTAAAATAGGAAAATTCCTTTCCGTTCCGGTCCAGGTAAGCAACCCCCAGCTTATCCGGCTCATAGCTGACTCCGGTCAGCGCAGCCGTACCGCAGCCCAGCTCCAGCAGCCGCTCCAGCAGTTCTCTGATATAGGCTTCATCATACTCCGTACGGTAAGGCATTCCGGTAAGCAGACTGGCTTCCGTAATATTGGGAAGAATCACATCCGCTTTTTTGCATACTTCGGCCATAGCAGCCGGAAAATCTTCCCCGAAAGCCTGATAGAGCCTTCCATTGTCCGCCATAGCCGGATCCACCAGGGTCAGATTTCCGTTTCCGGAAAACCGCTCAAAAAACCGGCACACCTGACCGCACTGTTCCGCTGATGCCAGATATCCTGTATAAATGCCGTCAAAGCTGATGCCTTCCGTTTCCCAGACATCCGAGATCGGTTCGATCTGGTCGGACAGATCCTTACAGGTGAAATGTTTGAACATGGTGTGATTGGAAAGCACGGCCGTCGGCAGGATTCCGCATTCTACTCCCATAGCCGAGATTACCGGAAGCGCCACCGTAATGGAGCACCGGCCGACGCAGGATATATCCTGAAGTGTAACGATACGTTTCATAATGTTTACCTCCCTGTCATTCATTTATGTCTTACAGAGAAGTATATCAAAAGTGGCTTGGTTTAAAATAGCCAGAATATCGTTTTTTGACCAGTCCAGATTTGTTTCTTTTACTCCCCCGTTTCTATCTCTTGAAAATCTGCGGCCATCCATGCTATAGTAAGCAGGAATATGTTGTAAGGAGAATATCAGCAATGGACTGGATCAACACACTGGCCGAACAGCTTCGTATCCTCAATGAGCGGAACCTCACTGCAGATTTCCCGGAATTTCTGGATCTTACCAGCTGTCCTCCGGAATGCAGGCCCCTGGCAGAAGCTGTCAATAAAACCATCGAGCTGGGCAACGCCAAGGTTCAGCAGGAAAAAAACAATCTGCGTATCATCAACAGTATCATACAGTCCGGTATGTGGACCATGAATTTTAATGAACTGGGTGAAATGACCAAAGTCACCTGGACTCCGGCTTTCCGGGAAATGTTGGGATTTCACAGCAAAGAAGAATTTCCTGATGAGCTCTGCTCCTGGTCCGATCGGCTTCATCCGGAAGACCGGGACGCCACCCTCACCGCTTACTGGAATGCCATTGCCGGAAACGGCAGTTATGACGTGGAATACCGGCTTCGGACCAGAAGCGGAGCCTACCAGTGGTTCCGGGCCACAGGGGAAGTCGTACGCCGCGAAAACGGCACCCCTCTGCTATTCATCGGAATATTTATCGACATCACCCAGAAAAAAGACAATGAGAGGCTGATTCTGGAAAAAAAGAAGGCCCAGCTGGAACTGGAACATTCCAGGCAGGAAAAGGAAAACCAGAACCGGATCCTTTCCGCGCTGGGATCCGATTACTTTTCAATCTACCGCGTGAATTTTTCTACCGGAGCCTTCGAGATCTTCCGTCTCTCTGAACATGCAGAAAAAGACCTTGTGGATATTCTCATGGCCTCAGACAATTACGATACGGCCATGGAGCAGTGCATTTCCCGGTTTGTACGGGAAGATGATCAGGAATATGTACTGGCCATGACCAGAAGAAGCTACGTTCTTTCCCGACTTCAGGAACGGGATTTCTACTTTGTCCGTTATCATACCGGAAAAAATCGTCTGGGAGCAGAGCATTTCGAGATCCATTTTGCTTCCGCAGGATTGCAGGACGGCGATCCCATCGTCATCGTAGGATTCCGCAACGTAGATGACATTGTAAAAAAAGAA
The DNA here is from genome assembly GCA_944383965.1 of uncultured Lachnospiraceae bacterium. Lineage (GTDB taxonomy): Bacteria > Bacillota > Clostridia > Lachnospirales > Lachnospiraceae > Lachnoclostridium_A. Next base: position 7,631 of record CALWRQ010000105.1, on the reverse strand, counting down.
AATATCTATAAGCTGGAAACCCAGCATGCCATCGAGGAAACTCTGGAGGGTGCCCGCACAGGCCTGTGGACCATTGAACTGGAAAACGGCTGTCCGCCCAGAATGTACGCGGACAAAACCATGAGGATGCTTCTGGATGCGGCAACCGATATTTCCCCGGAAGACTGCTATCAGCGCTGGTTTGAGCGAATCGCACCGGACTATGTGGATATGGTTCTGGAATGTATCAGAGAAATGTGCGAAAAAGGGCGGGCGGAAGTGACCTATCCCTGGAACCATCCTTCTCTTGGACAGCTGTATGTGCGCTGCGGAGGTGTTCCTGACCACAGTTTCGACCGGAAAGGGCGGCGCCTGAAGGGATATCACCAGGATATTACAGAAACTGTAGAAACCAGGAAAAAACAGGAAAAAGCACTGATGAAAGCGCTGGAAGAAGCAAAGCAGGCCAACCGGGCAAAGACAGAATTTCTCTCCCATATGTCTCATGATATCCGCACCCCCATCAACGGGATCCTGGGCATGCTGACCATATGCGAAAAAAATTCCGATCATCCGGAACGGCAGAAGGACTGTCTGGACAAGATCCGTACCTCCGCCGAACATCTGCTCTCCCTGATCAACGATGTACTGGATATCAGTAAGCTGGAAAGCGGAACCACTCCTCTCACTCTTGAGCCTTTCAACCTGAATGACGTGCTGGAAAACTGCCTGAACATTCTTCGGATTCAGGCTCAGGAGAATGGTCTGAGCCTGAATCTGGAGTCTCCCAGGCTGCCCCGTCCCTGTCTTCTGGGAAGCCCGCTCCACATCCGGCAGGTGCTGCTCAACATTATGAGCAATGCCCTGAAGTATAACCGTCCGGGCGGCACAGTCACTGTTCTGGCAGAAGACATCACCGACACCGGTCTGATCCGGGATCCTTCCCCGGGAACCGTCTACTGCCGCTTTATAATCCGCGATACGGGAATCGGAATCAGCAAAGAGTTTCTGAACCATATTTTTGAGCCCTTCACTCAGGAAAACAACAATGCCCGGACCCATTACAAAGGCACCGGATTGGGTATGGCCATTGCAAAAAATCTGGTGGATCAGATGAACGGTTCCATTTCCGTAACAAGCGAGCTGGGAAAAGGATCAGAATTTACGGTCATTCTTCCCTTTCCGATTCAGGAACAAACAGATGCTGCTGAGGCCAGTTCTCCCTCCGGGAACTCTGACAGGCAGATGCCTGCTGATATTTCCGGCATGAAAATCCTGCTTGTGGAAGACAATGACCTGAATCAGGAGATTGCCCGGTATATGCTGGAAGAAGCCGGCGCCTCTGTAATGACCGCCGAAAACGGGCTGGAAGCAGTAAAACAGTTTACTTCCTCCTCTCCCGGAGAGATACAGTGTATCCTTATGGATATCATGATGCCGGTGATGGACGGACTGGAAGCAACCAGACAGATCCGCGCCTCCCTACGCCCCGATGCTTCCACTGTCCCCATAATCGCCATGACCGCCAACGCATTCTCTGAAGATGCGCAGAAAGGAAAAGAAGCGGGAATGGATGAATATCTGACAAAGCCTCTGGATTATGACCGGATGCTCCATGTCATCTCTGCACGCCGTCAGAACTGACCGTTCTGGCGGCTGTCTTTTTCCTTTGGAATGATCATCTGCATAAGAAGTCCCGTGTCATCTGCCATAGGTTCCGATGGGATTGATTCCGTTTTGCCCTGTTTTGTCAGTTCTGCCGTAATCGCCAGGCAGATTGAATCCGTCACGTCATCCGCACTGCATTTCATTTTTCTGCATGCTGACCGGATCCATTCTTCCGTGACTTCAGGCAGATAGTTCCGGATGACGGAAATTCTTTCCCGTATTCCCTCGGGATCATGCTTGCTTGTCATCAGAACACTCCCATTCAGCCTGGCAAAGCATACCTCCGGATGACTTTCCCGGATCTCATTTTTAAAGCGGGGATTTTCCTGCAGAAACTCATCTACCTCCCGCATTTTAGGAATGATCCCATCGGTCTGACTGGAAAATTTTTTGTTCAGCACCCGGATATTGGCCTCCAGGCGCTCCTCTTTCGACCTCCCGTACACAGCCTGTCTGCAGGGAGCCGGAAATACGGTGGAAGCCCGTCCTTTCAAAATCTTTCTGGCGATGCTGTCCGGACGGATCTGACTGTCTTTCCCCTGAAGGCCTATCACCATATCGATCAGGCAGGCGTCAAACGGGATCTGCTCTGTCATTTCTTTCAGACTGGAAAATTTGTACATCTTCAACGCATCTTCCTCGATCACAGCTGTAATCCATCCTCCCCTGCATCCGTCGATTCCTGCAGAACAGCCTTTTTCCGGATTCTTTCCCCCGATTTCTTTTCTCTTTTCCTCCAGCGGATACTTAAGCGCCACATTGATAATATGAGCAATGTTCTGATCGCCTGCGAACCGTTCCCGATCTGTAAAATCCTCTGAAAGAGGCAGCCACTTCAGTGCATTGACCTCTTCCTCAAGCAAAACCTCCCGGGCAAGCTGTCCCACATAGATTTCCAGAATCAGCTCCTGGGCATAATACGTAAGATCCATCAGCCGGAACAGACAGATCTGTTCTCTTCCGATCCCGGTCTCTTCTTTCAGTTCCCGGTAAGCAGCCTCCATGGATGTTTCCCCCGGCTCGACTTTCCCCCCGATAAAATTATACAGACCTTTGTAGGGATCCTTTTCCCTTCTGCAGAACAGAATTTTTTTCTTCTCCGGTGAAAATACTACTATACAATTCTGGCGTTTCATATCAGTCCTCCTGCTCTTCTGCCCGGATCTTTTTCCAGTTTTCCGCTGTCAGAAGGCTTACATGGCAGGTACGCACTTCTCCCAGAAAAGGAACGCTGCAGTTCTCAGCGGTATGGTGATATACAAATCCGCATTTTTCCTGAACACGCTTTGATTTTATATTTCCGTCATAGGATTCACACCATACGGCTCTCATTCCCAGATCCTCAAAGCCATGCCTCAGCAGTTCCCGGACAGCTTCCGGAATACATCCTCTTCCCCAGAACGGACGGCCGATCCAGTATCCCAGCTCGCATTCATCCTCGCGGTCCGTCAGGTCTGTTTTTCCTTTCAGTTTCAGTTCAACAGCCCCTATGGCACGTCCGTCCTCCTGCAGACAGACCGCATAGCATTCTTTTCCGGTAAACACATTTCTGATCACTTCCAGGCTTTCTTCCACGTTTTTATGCGGCGGCCATCCTGCCGCAGGTCCTACCAGAGGATCCTTTGCATATTCATACAGACTTTCTGCATCCGATTCTCTCCAGGGACGCAGAATGAGACGGTTGGTTTTCAGTGTCATAAACTCCTCCTTGATCTAACCATATTTTCTATCGGTAAAAACTCATTCCTGCTGTACTCTGCTGCACAGCATATTTTTCAGAAATTTTCTTTTAAAAACACCTCTCTGGCGCACTGTATAAAGCTCTTCAGCTCCTGATTTCCCTGCAGGGATTTATAGTAAATCCCGAAAGAGGCCGTTTCCATATCCCTGATCGGAATTTTGCAGACCGTCGGTATATCCGGGACCAGAAATGACGGAAGAACAGAAATCCCATAATCCGCCATAACCAAAACCGTGATGGCTTCTGCCGATTCGCAGAAATACAGCCCGGACGGCGGCATATCCCCTATGAGCTGTCCCTGCAGCTGAGCAACCGGATGGGCCGCTCTGGCAGGTGCAAACAACACCAGATTCTGACCGCACAGCTGGCCAAACGTCACCTCCCTCTGCCCGGAAAGTTCATTCCGCGGAGAGCACACACAGACCATGGGAACCTGGGCAATCTCCTTGTAAAGCGCAGATATTTTTATATTCGCAGGCTCTCTGAAACCGATGACCGCATCCAGATCTCCTTCTTCCAGCATCTGGTAAATATGATGAAACGGAATCACCTGAAGCCGGGGATGCATATTGGGTCTGACTGCCCGAAGTCGTTTCAGCGCATCCACAAGCAGAAACATACACGGAAAATTATAGCATCCCAGATCCAGTGTCTCCACATTTCCCGGCATGGCACCGTCAAACCGCTTCTTGGCCCGTTCCGATATGGATACGATCTGCTCCGCATCCCGCAGAAATGTCTTTCCCTCCTCTGTCAGTTTCACACTTCGGGTCGTTCTCCGGAACAGCTTTACATTCAGTTCTTTTTCCAGAGACTGGATCTGCTGGCTGACTGCCGGATGGGTCACATGGAGCTGCTGGGCTGCTTTCCCGAAATTCAGATATTCCGCCACAGCCAGAAAACAGGACAGCTGAAAGGTATTCATAGGGTCACTCCTTTGTATTATTAAGACTTTCTTTCTAATAGTAACATATTTTAAATTCACTTTCAAAGAGAAATCCGTATAATGTTCTATGAACAGATAAGCAGGACCCTAACATTTTTTGAACAGGTCCCTATCAAACAAAATTGGAGGAAATCGTATGAAATCACTGTTGGCACAAATAAAGCAATATAAATCTGCCTTCCTCCTCGCGCCGGTCTTTACCGGAGGAGAGGTGTTAATGGAAGTGCTGATTCCTTTCATTACCGCCCTGCTCATCGACAGAGGGATTGAGGCAGGAAACATCCGCCAGGTTTATCTGTACGGCGGCCTTATGCTGCTCATGGCCTTTTTCAGCCTGGTATTCGGTGTTCTGGCCGGTCGGTACGCAGCCAAGGCCTCTTCCGGTCTGGCCTGCAACCTGCGGGATGGCATCTATGAAAAGGTTCAGCAGTTTGCCTTTTCCAATATTGACAAATACAGTACTGCCGGTCTGGTGACCCGTATGACGACCGACGTAACGAACGTGCAGAACGCCTGCCAGATGATTCTGCGTATTGCTGTCCGTGCTCCCCTCATGCTGGTCTGCAGCCTGATCATGTGCTTTGTGATCAGTCCTGAGCTGAGCTCCATTTTTTTCGCGGCCATTGTGGTGCTTGCCGCTGCCCTGATCTTTATCATGAGCAGAACCACCCGGGTGTTCCGCGAGGTCTTCCGCCGGTATGATGATCTGAATGCCAGCGTGCAGGAAAATATTTCTGCTGTCCGGGTCGTAAAAGCATTTGTAAGGGAAGATCATGAGAACAGCAAGTTCCGGAACGCAGCAGAAAACCTCTGCCGTCTTTTCATAAAGGCTGAAAGTGTTCTGGCACTGAACAGCCCGGTCATGATGCTGGTGGTATACGGCTGCATCCTGTCTATTTCCTGGTTCGGCTCCCGCTTCATCGTAGCCGGCAGCCTGTCCACCGGAAATCTGACAAGTCTGTTCAGCTATGTCATGAGCGTGCTCATGTCCCTGATGATGCTTTCCATGATCTTTGTAATGATCACAATGAGTACGGCCAGCGGGCAGCGAATCGCGGAAGTTCTCAATGAGACTCCCGATATGTCTGATCCTGACCATCCGGAAATGCAGATAGCTGACGGAAGCATTGATTTCAATCAGGTGGATTTTTCCTACAAACACGGCGGCAGCGGAGAAAAAACTCTGAGTCATATCGATCTGCACATCCGTTCCGGTGAAACAATCGGTATCATCGGCGGTACCGGTTCCGGAAAATCCAGCCTGGTCAGCCTGATCAGCCGGCTGTATGATGTGGACAGCGGCAGCGTCTGTGTCGGCGGAAAAGACGTGCGCTCTTACGATACAACGGTACTGCGCAGCCAGGTAGCCGCCGTACTGCAGAAAAATGTACTGTTTTCCGGCACGATTCTGGATAATCTCCGCTGGGGAAAGGAAGATGCCACAGAAGAAGAATGCGCCGAAGCATGCCGGCTGGCCTGCGCCGATGAGTTTATTGAACGGTTCCCGGACGGCTATCACACCTGGATCGAGCAGGGCGGCAGCAATGTATCCGGAGGGCAGAAACAGAGGCTCTGTATTGCCCGGGCATTGCTGAAAAAACCGAAGATCCTGATTCTGGATGATTCTACCAGCGCAGTGGATACGGCTACGGATGCAAAAATCCGCGACGCCTTTGCCAGAAAGATTCCCGGAACCACAAAACTGATCGTGGCCCAGCGGATCTCCAGCGTGCAGGATGCCGACCGGATTCTTGTGCTGGACGGGGGAACGGTCAACGGCTTTGATACTCATGAAAATCTTCTGAAAACCAACCGGATCTACCGGGAAATTTACGAAGCACAGACCCGGGGCGGCGGAGACTTCGATCAGCCCGCTCCGGAAGGAAAGGATGGTGTTCCGGCATGAATATGCAGAAAAACAGTCCCATGAATGCGCGCCGGCAGCTGCGGGCCATGAAGCGCGTACTGGGCTATATGCTGAAAGATTATAAATTTTCATTCTTTATTGTAGTCATATGTATCCTCGGTTCGGCTCTGGCTACTCTCCGCGGCACCCTGTTTATGCAGAGTCTGATCGACGATTACATCCTGCCCCTGACCCAGGCACAGAATCCTGACTTTTCCGCCCTTGCCGCCGCTCTTGCATCTCTTGCGGCCACTTACGCAGCCGGCATTGTATGCGCCTACGGATATAACCGGATCATGGTGAACATCAGCCAGGGGACCATGAAGAATCTTCGTATCCAGCTGTTCCGGCATATGGAATCCCTGCCCATCCGGTATTTTGATACCCATACCCACGGCGATATCATGTCCGTTTACACCAATGACGTGGATACTCTCCGTCAACTGATGAGCCAGAGCATCCCTCAGGTCATCAACTCCAGCGTAACCATTCTGACCTCCTTCATCAGCATGCTGATCCTGGATATTCCGCTGACAATCATCACTCTGGCTTTCATAGGACTTATGACCTTCACCACTTCTAAAATAGCCGCCCGGTCTTCTCTGTATTTCTCCAGACAGCAGAAGGATCTGGGCATTGTCAACGGTTACATTGAAGAAATGATGGACGGTCAGAAAGTAGTCAAAACCTTCTGCCATGAGGAAAAGAGCCTGGAACAGTTCCGAAAGCTGAATGAAGAGCTGAGAGAAAGCGCTGACAAGGCCAACACCTTCTCCAATATCAGTATGCCGGTAAACGTAAACTTAGGGAACATCAGCTATGTACTGTGTGCAGCAGCGGGAGCTGTCTTTTCGCTGAACGGCTACTTCGGACTGACTCTTGGCACTCTGGTATCATTTCTGACGCTGAACAAGAACTCCACTCAGCCCGTAAGCCAGGTCAGCCAGCAGCTGAACAGCATCGTAATGGCCATGGCTGGAGCGGAAAGAATTTTTGATCTGATGGATGAGCAGCCGGAAACAGATGAAGGCTATGTGGAACTGGTGAACGCCCGGGAAAATCCGGATGGAAGCCTGACGGAAGCCGACAGCCGAACCAACGTGTGGGCCTGGAAACATCCCCACCAGGCGGACGGTACGGTCACCTACCGGAAGCTGGAAGGAGATATTGTTTTTGACGACGTGGATTTCGGCTACGAAGAAGGGAAAACCATTCTGCACAACATCACACTGTATGCCGAACCGGGGCAGAAAATTGCGTTTGTCGGCTCCACAGGAGCAGGAAAAACCACCATTACCAATCTGATCAACCGTTTCTACGATATTGCCGACGGAAAAATCCGATATGACGGCATTAACATCAACAAGATCAAAAAAGGGGATCTGCGGAGG
>CALWRQ010000104.1 GCA_944383965.1 uncultured Lachnospiraceae bacterium | reverse complement strand
TCCTTTTTCAGGAACAGTCAGAATGACTTCCTTTCCCTATCATTATAGCACAATTGCCTGTTAAGGCAACTGCTTTCCGCAATACTGATCACTAGATCCAATCACACCTTAAGTTCCCCATTATTAAAAAATATGAAAGCAGCCTCCGATCAACGCTTCGAAGGCTGCCTGAATCATTTTGTAATTTTTCGTCTCTATGCCTGCATCTTTTTCTTTTTCCAATAGTCCATCGCAAAAGGCCTTACTACTGAAATCACTGCAATCAGAAGCAGGATGCAGGAAACCGGTCTGGTAAAGAATGTGCCCATATCTCCCTTTGCAAAGCTGATTGCCTTACGGAAATTGGTCTCCAGCGTGGAGCCCAGAACGAATGACAGAATAAAGGGGGTAACAGGAATTCCCGCATAGCTCATCCAAAGTCCCAATGCCGTAAATACAAGCGCCATGAAGATTCCGAACATGTTATTGGTATTGGTATATACTCCCGTCAGGGCGATAACCAGAATACCGGGATACAGATAATGATACGGTGCTTTCAGCAGCAGGGGAAACAGTTTCACCCCTCCCATCTCCACGACCAGAGCGATAATTGCCGCAAATACAGCTGCCATGAAAATCATATATACAAAAATAGGATGATTTTTCTGAAGAAGCGGTCCGGCCTCGATTCCGTGAATTGTCAGGCCTCCCAGAAGCAGAGCTGTAGTTCCGTCTCCGGGAATCCCCAGGGAAATCATGGGGATGATAGCGCCTCCGATAGCCGCATTATTAGACACCTCCGGCGCGATAATGCCATCCACACATCCCTGTCCGAATTCCTCCGGATGCTTGGAAGCGTTCTTTTCCATGGAATAAGCCACCACATTGGACAGAGATGCGCCCATTCCTGGGAGGAATCCGATTCCCAGGCCTACCGCAAAGGAACGGATAATATTCACCACGTTATTCTTCAAATCTTTAAGAGGAAGATGGAAACGGTCTATTTTCCCGGTAAAAATTCCGGCCGCTCCTGTATTTCCTTTGGCGTAGTCCTGCAGGATGGTGGCTCCGGCAAAGATACCCGTCAGTACGCAGACCATATCAAAGCCACCTGCCAGATAATAAGATCCAAATGTAAATCTGGGAGTGGAAGAAATGGGAGAATATCCCACCTGGGTAATCAGCAGGCCGATTCCCGCAGCAATAAATCCCTTAAACATTTTTCCTTTGGAAAGACCGATAACCAGGGTAATAGCCAGAACTCCCAGACCGAAATACTCCCAGGGCCCCATTTTAATTGCCCAGTCAGAGATAATCGGGCAGGCAATCATAGCGATTATAATGGAGGGAACCGTACCCAGAAAGTTGGAAACCGTACCTGCAGACAGCGCTCTGGTCACCTCGCCCTTTTTTGTCATGGCATAGCCGTCATAACAGGTGGCCACAGAACTGGGCGTACCGGGAATTCCCAGAAGGACTGAACCGATAAAGCCTCCGGAACAACTTCCCACCCAGATGGAGATCAGCAGCGCAATGGCCACATTGGAATCCATAGCAAAGGTAAGGGGGAGAATGATGGTAATTGCCAGAGCTCCCGACAGGCCGGGAATCGCGCCCAGAACCAATCCAATCAGTCCGCCTATGGTCATCATAAACAGGCAGTTCGGCTGCAGCAGTACGCCTAACGCATTTATAAAATCAGTCATATTCCCGCCTCCTTAAAAGAACATTCCCCGCGGAAGGGGCAGCACAAACAGTTTCTCAAAAATATAAAATACAGCTACTGTCAGTACAACGGAAAAAATCAGGCTCCGATACCAGGGGATACTTTTGTTCTTTCCAAACATTACAGAAAGCACAAAAGCACCTGCGATGGTCGCCGGCATATATCCTATTACTGCCATCAGCACGCAGTAAAGCAGCACCACACCAAAAATAATACCTAAACGTTTCAGCTCCTTTGGCGTATAGGCCGGTTTTCCTTCTTTCTTTCCCCCTGTCACCAGCAGGCCCAATCCGCAGATGATCAGCAATCCGGCACTGATATATGGAAATACTCTTGGACCGATGTCTCCTGCCATAGTGGATTCCGGAAACTGAGATGTGAGAAATGCAACTCCAATTCCCAGAACTAACGCGATCAATCCAGTTGAACGATCTTTTGTCATAGCTTTGCTCCAGTTTTTCACCCCGCCGTTTTTGCGGCAGCGCGTTGTACAAAACTATCTGTTCTGAAGTTCATATGCCGTATCAAATTTTTCCTGCATCTCATGTACATAGTCGATGGATTCCTGCTGAGTCTTATACTCCCAGGCTGCTCCCAGCTTTGCAAGACCGTCCTGAAGAGTCTGATCCTGGCATGCCTGCTGCAAGTACTCATGAATCTTGTCCACATCCGCCTGAGCCATACCGGGCGCCCCCAGGAGAATCATGCAGGTAGGAAGATCACAGGGATCATATCCGCATTCCTGAATTGTAGGCACATTTTCGATGGTCTGACATTTTAAGGAACCTAAGGTTACCAGGCAGCGCAGATCTCCTGACTCTACATAAGGAGCAGCCGTTGCTGTAGGCAGAGTGGAGAAATCCACCATACCGCCCATAAGGCTGGTGATTCGGTTCGCACTGGAACCGCTGTCCACAATCGTTGTTTCAAATCCCACTTCATTCTGAAGCAGAAGAAGGGCATTATGTCCTGCCTTGTTGGTTTCTACACCGCCTACCAGAGCGCCGGGATTTTCCTTGGCATAAGCCACAAAATCCTCAAAGGTCTCATAAGGGCTGTCCGCATTTACAAAGATTCCGTTTCCTTCCGTTCCTTCCGTAGTAGCCAGTCCGATGATGGTGAAATCATCAAAACTGTGATCATACTGTCCGGCAGAAATGGTACCGCAGAATCCGGTATGGGGTACGTATAAGTTCAATCCGTCAGGTTTTCCGTTGCGGACGGTCTCTGCCGCCACAGCTCCTGCTCCGGTCTCATCGTTGATAATTACAAAATTTCCGCCTGTTACCTCATTCATAGCCTGGGCAAACAGTCTGACGATCATGTCGCTTCCGCCTCCTGCCGCTGCAGGTACATACAGAGTTACGTTTCCGCTGGGCCAGCTGCTTTCACTGCCTGCTGCCTCTGTTGCTGCCTCTTCAGAACCCTCTGCTGTCTGTGCCGCTGTGGTTTCCTTAGCAGCTTCCGTAGCTGTTTCGCCGCTTCCGCATCCGGTCATCATGGAAGCTGCCAGTGCCGCTGCTGCTGCAATTCCCATCCATCTCTTTGCTCTCATACTCTTTCTCCTTCTTTCTTCATAATAAAAATCATTGTTTCGCGTATCTATAGATAACCTCTTTTAAGAGACCATCTTTTTTCAGCTTCTCAAAATCCAACTGCATAGGCATTCCCGGGGTACTGGGCAGATAAAATTTTCCATCATAGATTTCACTGGTCACGCTCATATAGGGTACCAGCACCTCCATGATCGGCTGGTGATATTCGATCAAGCCATTTTCGTCATAAAGCGTGCCAAGCACCACATTCGCGAAGGTGATGCCGCCCGTTTCCAGACCTAAACCTCTCTTTTTCGCCAAATCCCGGACTCTCATGATCTCGCTGATGGAATAAAGGTTTGCGTTTGCCGGCTGCAGATGTTTTGCTCCGTGCTCCGCATACTGCACAAAGGTATGATAGCTTCTTACTGACTCTCCCATAGCGATGGGAACATCAATATCCGCTTCTGCCAGCCTGTCGGTCAGCTCCTTCAAGCCATCCATATCATAGGCGTGAATCGGTTCCTCAAACCATGAAGCATGAAGCTTTGCCGCTTCTTTCGCAAAATCAAAGGCAGTATCCACATCCCATGCCTGGTTCGCGTCCACTGCAATTCCAAAATCTTCTCCCAGCGCCTCTCGGACCTTCTGCAGCCTTCTCAGATCTTCCTTCCAGTCCTTGGTCTGGCCAATTTTAAACTTAGTCTGGTGATAGCCCTCTTCTTTAAACCGAAGCATATCCTCAACCAGCTCCTCGTCACTTAAGAGCACCGATCCGCCGCCTTTGTATACATTGGCCCAGTCCTTCTTTGCTCCCAAGAACCGATGCAGCGGCTGCTTTCTTCTCATCGCCAGCAGATCCAGCAGGATCATATCCAGACTTCCCAGCTCTCTGGCATGGGCGCTCTGGTATCCAAAATTCCGGATATTCCAGTAAAGCTTTTCGATCAACTCTCCGTTGGTCATCGGCTCCGCTTCCAGAAGAATGGGAATAAAGAAACTCAGCATCAGCTCGGTACATGGGCCCTCTCCATATGCTCCATCCGTATCATAAAGTCTTACCCAGCTTCCGAACAGGCTTGCGGTCCGGATTCCTCCGGTTCCGTCCTTAAACGGCCTTGGCAGCGGAATAGGAGACAAACGGTAAAATTCTGCCCGCTCGATCTTGATCATATCCGGGTAGGAAAACATATTCTCCATAAGTTACCTCTCCTTTTATATTCTGCTTATTTTTTTATTTGTTTTTCTTTCTATTTTTAGTATAATTGCAATATAGCTGTTTGAAAAGTTCATTGATTTTGTATTTGTTGTGCAGTTATATTCACACTATTTTCTATCATGCAAAACATAGACTCCATCAGCCAAACATGGATTTAGGAGAATGATTATGGACATTAAACAATTGGAATATATTTTAGCCATCGCTGAAGAGCAGAATATCACCCATGCGGCAAAAAAGCTCTATATTACACGGTCCGCCTTAAATTACAGCCTGCTCAATCTGGAGAAAGAGCTGGGTTTCCCACTTTTCAAAAGACTTCAAAACCGTCTGATTCCTACCTATGCCGGAGAGCTGTACATCAGTCAGGCCAGACAGATCCTGTCTTCCTGCCGTGAGCTGTCTCACACCATGGCAGCTCTTTCCGACGTATCACAACGGAGGCTTAATATCGGTGTCACAGTAGGCGGCGGTCAGCAGATCCTAATGGATGTTTTTCCGGATTTCTGCAAAAAATATCCCCACATCACCGTGCATCTGGTAGAAGCCAACAGCCGGGTACTGGAAAAGGCTCTGCTTTCTGGAGAAATTGATATGGCCTGGTCTGGCACCATTCCTGACAATCCACTGATCGATTACATCCTTACAAAGCCTAAGGACCGTCTTACCCTGGCTGTACCGAAAACCAACCATCTGGCCCAATCTTACGAGCTGGAAGAAAAAAACAACACAGTAATTGATCTGCGCCTTTTCAAAGATGAAACCTTTATTATCATGAATAAGAACTCTTTTATTCGTCCTCAGACTGATGAATACTTTCATTTTGCCGGTTTTAAGCCCAAAGTCCTGATGGAATGCAGCCTGATGGGCATGGCCTCACACTTTGCCGCCAGCGGACTGGCTCTTGCCTTTGTTCCCAATTCTCAGACAGACATCAACGACCGCTGTTTTCGCTTTTTTGTGGAACCGTTAAACCAGACCGTTTCCACCACCATTCTGTATCGAAAAGGAAGCCTGTTCACTGAAGTGGAAAACGACCTGATCCAGAGAATCGTTCAAAGGAACCGATGAAGCCGTGTTTTTCCTGCAAATACAAAAGGAGTTCAGGCTGTACGCATCTGCGTATGTCCTGAGCTCCTTTCTCTTTTCTGTTAGATATTCTTTTCTTCATCTCACGGAGTTTACAGCTCCTCCAGGATTTCTTCCCTCTTTCTTTCGTATTCCTCCCTGGTGATTACCCCGGTCTGATACAGCTCTTCCGCCTTTTTCAACCGCTTTTCTATGCTCTGCCCATCCGTTTCCGGCATCAGTCTCCTCTCTTTCGTCTTGCCGACCTCATCCTCTTCATCGTCCACGATGATCTCATGGGAGCTGATTCCCTTCTCAGAAAAGGCATTCATCCCATGGGCAACGGTTATAATCACTGCCACTGCCGTCCAGAATATGCCGAACGCGCCCATCATGGGCATTACCACAAACAGTCCCAGGAAGCAGAACACAAGTCCCGCGCAGAACCCCACCATGGACTGTGTTTTCCCCGGTTTTACCCTGATCTTCTTTGACATTTCCTACCTCCTTGCCACATTCCTTTTTCCGTTTTTCCGGCAGCCACTGTTTTCTTCCTGCGAAAGCCTTCTCCTCAGACCTCTTTATTCCGTCCCCGCCGGATCCCCCGGCGGCCCGGACAGATTTTTCATAATCTGCTGATCCAGCCTGCACTCCACAGCCTTTCCCTCCTGATCGTACCAGACGCAAAGGAGCCGTCCGTCCTCCAGCTTCCACCTGTCTTCCCGTTCCTCTGACTGATCCGGTTTTCCCCACACATCCTCCAGCTGGGCTCTTCTGTACCCGATGACAGCTGCATTCCGTTCGCCCTCTTCCATTTCCGCCGCATAAGAAAGGCCCGGCAGATTATCACTGCTCTTTCTGCTGCAGTATCCATAAAGCCACAGGAACGCAAATATAAGAACAGCTGCTGCGGATGCTCCGGCAATCAGAGCGATCCGGCGGCCGGAAACTGCAGTTTCTCGTTCTCTCACTCTGACACCTCCTCCATCCTCCTTTTTATAAAAGTATAGCACAGAAACAAATTCCGGATATTACTTATCTCTTACCTTTTCCTTAAGCTGAAATGTAAAAAACTTTTGACACTCTGATTCCCTTCTGCTATACTGAAAATGTAAAAAGTTTTTGACTATTTTCATTTTAGAAAGGAGAATTCCATGGCTGTTTCCAATTCCGCAGCTGTTACCGTGCTGCTGTTTGTATTTCTGATCTTTCTCCTCGCTCTGATGATCCTGGATACGGCGATGATCGTTTCTCTGCTGCGAACCGGAGATGAGCGCCGGCAGCTGATCGTCTGGAAATCCAGCGCCTCCACTCTCCTCATCCTGGTGATGCAGCTGGTTTTCCGCATCGTCGGATCTGTCGTCCGATCCGAAGCTATGACTCTGAATCCCTTTATCCAGCTGAGTGTGGCCGCCATTGTCTATTTTATTGCCATGTTATATTTCAGAAGGAAATACGGCGGATAATATGGAAAATACGATCAGGACAAAACGAAAAGAGCTTGGCCTGTCCCAGGAAGAACTTGCCGGAAAATGCGGCGTCTCCAGGCAGACCATCAATGCCATTGAAAACAACAAATACGATCCCACACTGTCTTTAGCCTTCCGTCTGGCGAAAGAGCTTCAGACCACCGTAGATACACTGTTTACCCCTTCCGAAAACTGAAAACCGCCCGGAACCTTCCGGGCAGAAAGGAATCTGTCATGAATCTGAATACTCCGTCCCGTCCCGTTCTGATCGCCGGAGCCCACGGCTTTACCGGTTCCCGGGTCATGCAGTCCTGTCCCGGCGCTGTTCCCGTACCCGGCGAGCTGCTTCGAAGCGCAGAGCAGCGGCTCACTGATTTCATCCGCGCCGCTGAACCCCAAATCATCATCAACGCAGCAGCTGTTTCCGATATCGGCGCTTGCGAGCGGGATCCGGAGACCTCCTATACCGCCAACGTCACCCTGCCCGTCATTCTGGCCGGAGCCGCCCGGGAAACGGGCGCAAAGCTGATTTCTTTCAGCTCCGATCAGGTCTATACCGGTCTCACGGAATCAGGTCCCTACAGAGAAGATTCTCTCCTGCCGGTTCCTGCCAATGTATACGCCCGCCACAAGCTGGAGGCAGAGCAGCGGGTGCTGGACGTCAATCCGGATGCTGTGCTGCTCCGGGCCACCTGGATGTACGATATGCCTCTTTACCGGGGGGCCGTCCTTCCGGATGGTCCCGGATCTGCTGCCCCCTCTCCTCATGCCAACCGGGGGAATTTCCTGATCACCGTTCTGGACGCCGTACTTCATGGACGCCCTCTGTCTTTTCCTTCCCGGCGGTACCGGGGGATCACCTATGTGCGGCAGGCCGTTTCTTTTCTGGAACAGGCGTCCCGCCTTCCGGGAGGCATATACAACTACGGCAGCGAAAATGACCGGAATATGCTGGAAACGGCAAAGGCTCTGCTGCAGGAGCTGAAACTTGAATATCCTGTACAGGACAGCGGTCAGATTCAGCATAATCTCTGGATGGACTGCAGCCGGATCCGCAGCTTCGGCATGGACTTTGATTCCACCGTTCAGGGATTCCGGCGATGCATCCGGGATTACGGTCTGCGAGACCTGTCTGTCTGAGCCCTACCGGGATCCTTTCTTTCCCGGCCCGCGGGAAACCTTCTTTCTGATCAGAAACTTTATCATCACTGCCGTAAGAACGATCACGGCAGTGATGATTCCGAACAGAAGGACGGACGTATACCAGGGAGCCGACATCACCGCATAGATCTGCGGATGAATCCTATAATCCCGGTATGTCCAGATACTTTCCGCGATGAACACCCCTGTAAATGCGCCGATCACACAGTTTAAAAATGTGTTTACCTTATTCCACATAACCGTTCCCCCTTATTTCTCTGCAGAAGGATCCCGGCACACTCCCAGGAACAGCCAGACGTCATTTCTCCTGTCATGAATACCGAACAGGAACGGCCGGTCCAGGATCATTTCCACCCTTTCTTTCTCTTCCGTCAGCGCCGCCCCCTCTGCCATTGCGATCATGGTATAGGCGGCTCCTTCCACTCCCTCTTCATCAACCCCGATGTGGGCCTCCTGTACGGCCCGGTCCACATAGAGCGGATCCTCCGACATATCCGAAAAATCTGCGCTTATGCTGTCAAATATGCGTCCCAGCCCCATGCTTTTCAGAGGAGTCTTTAAGTCAAAGCTGCTTCCGAAGGAAAACCGGGGAATCTTCCAGACCACTTCCCCCGATGTCCACTTCTCCTCCTCCGGAGAGAAGATTTCCCGAAGCCGTTCCTTATCCCCGAGAAATTCATCCGGATCCGTCCCTTTGTCCGGAAGCACAAAAATCATTTCACAGCCATTGTTCGTGCCCAGGCCGGAAAGAGTATAGCCGTCCCCCTTCATAAAACCGCCCATGGGATCCGTCCTGTTCATAAACGGTGCTTCCACTTCCGAGCCATCCTGTCTGGTAAAAATATCCTTCTCCGTCAGGCTCTCCTGAAACCGGTCCTGCCAGCCTCCGTAAAAATACAGCGTATTGATCAGGGCAAGCACCGTGTCCGGCGAAAGCTCCAGTTCCGGAGCAAGCACGCCTTCCGTCTGGTCAGCGATCCACTGTCCCATCCTTTTTCCCGTCTCCGGATCTGTAAAATCCGCATGATAGGAGGACGCGTAAAAATTCTCTGCACAGGTTTCCTGATATTCCGGCTTCAGAGAAATTTCCTTCGAGATCCACAGGGAATCCCCCAGCCGGACGGCACTGTCTTCCGGGCCTTCCCCGTACTCTTCCGCCTGCACCTGTTCCCGTTCCCGGGTATAAGCATAGGTCCGGTAAAGCTTTGCGCACTGCTCGGCCAGTTCCTCCTTCTCCCCCGTCCCAAGGGCGGCCAGCAGCTCTTCTTCCGTCTCCCCTGAAGCGCCCATGCTCAGCATCCCCATGGCATAGTACAGACTCAACGGGCTGAACACTGCGTTGCCTTCCTCCCCGGAAAGCACAGCCTCCGTACTGCTGAAGGCAAACTCCTCCAGGCTCGTCTGAAACTCTTCGCTGATCTGATTTTCCTCCAGCAGCTCGTTCCACTTTTCATACTCATCCGCTTTCAGATCCGCTTTTTCCACAGCAGCGGCTTCCAGATCCGCCGCAGCTGTCCCCGTTCGCGCGGAACAGCCGGAAACTGCCATTAATACCGCTGCCGCACCGGTCATCAGCCTTTTCCTTTTCATCTTCCCCTTCTCCTCTCTTTTCTGCTCCCGTTTCTGCCGCTCTTCTTACCTCCACTATACCATACTCCGCCGGTCCGGATCTTACTTTCTCTTTACGTTTCTTTTAAGACT
>CALWRQ010000103.1 GCA_944383965.1 uncultured Lachnospiraceae bacterium | reverse complement strand
TATGAGCGGGGAAACACCCATCTGTTTCTGTATACCAAATGCAGCACTGCCCTGTTTTTCCGGGATCTGGGCTTCTATGAGATCGCCAGAGTGCCGGACCGGGTTGTGTTTATGGAAAACCGGAAACAGGGACTGGAAGCCTTTCTGATGGAACTGAAGAAAGAAACGGAAGCTGCCGCTCCCGGTCTGTCGGGAGAGGCTGCCGGAGCCATCGTTATGAATGCCAATCCCTTTACTTTAGGTCACCGCTATCTGGTGGAGGAAGCTTCCCGCCGCTGCAGCCTGCTTCATATTTTTGTGGTATCGGAGGACGCATCTCTGGTCCCTGCCGATGTGCGCATGCGCCTGGTGAAAGAAGGCTGTGCCCATATCCCCGGTCTCGTATTCCACGGAACCGGCAGCTATATGATCTCCAATGCCACATTTCCCTCCTATTTTCTGAAGGACGAGGATACAGTCATCCGTTCTCATGCAGCGCTGGATATTTCCGTATTTAAAAAAATCGCCGCACAGCTGAATATCTCCTGCCGTTTTGTGGGAGAAGAACCTTTCAGCCATGTGACGAAAATCTACAATGAAGTGATGGAGGCCGAACTGCATGCTGCAGGAATGGACTGCATCATCATTCCCAGAAAGGAAGCGGAAGGAACTGCGATCAGCGCTTCCAGAGTGCGCAGTCTGATCCACGAAGGGCGGACGGAGGAAATCCGCAGCCTGGTTCCGGAATCCACCTATCGTTTTTTTCTCTCCGCAGAAGGACAGGCCGTGGCGGAACGGATCCGCAACGCCTCCGGTGTAGTCCACTACTGACCGGACAGCGCTGCTTCTATGCCAGGAACAGGCACCACAGCGGAACGGTAATCATGGAAAGCAGCGTGGTAAACACCACGCATTTGGAGGCAAACACTTCATCGCACTGATATTTGGATGCCAGGATTGCCGAGGAACTGGCCGCAGGCATGGCTGCCAGAACCGTGGATACTCCCGTTACTACCGGATCCAGCCTGAGAACCGCACAGGGAAGATAGACCAGCAGAGGAATGAGAAACAGCCGGATAAATCCGTAATAAAAATAAGTTTTCCGGAACATGGTTTTTAAATTCACTCCCGCCAGGAAAGAGCCGATCAGCAGCATGGAAACAGCCGTATTGGAATTTGCCAAACTGTTGACCGATGCACTGACAAATCCCCCCAGCCGGATCTGGGTGATCATGAGCACCAGTCCGATCTCCACCGCAATGATGCAGGGATGGGTGAGCACTTTTTTTGCCAGTTCTTTCCGGCTGGGACTTTCCGTAAAGTAGGTAAGTCCGGCAGACCACATGAAAATCCTCTGCGGGATCAGGTAGACAGAAGCATAAAGAAGTCCCAGGCTGCCAAACACGCCTTCGGCAATGGGATTTCCCAGAATGCCCGCATTGGAACAGATGGTGGCATACTGCAGCACTTTCCTGTGCTTTCTGTCTTTCATTCTCCGGTACATCACCGCGCTGAGGAAAAAGGTTCCTGCCTGAATGGCGGCCGCCACCAGAAGGATCGTCAGGCAGCTTTCCAGAATTTCACGATCAAACTCCATCTGGAAAGATTTTACAATGGTACAGGGTAACGTCACATCCATGACCAGATCTGTCAGAAGCTTCTGCCCTTCTTCTCTGATCACGCCTTTCCAGGTCAGGAACGCTCCCACAATCATCAGTGCAAACAGCATTCCCTGCATTTCAAAGAGATTTTCAAAATTTATCATATGCTTCCGCCTTTCCGTTCCAGTTTATGTATACTCCATACAGTATGAATCCAATTGTTCTCCCCGTCAATACCTAACCGGACAAAAACCCCGGAAGGTCCTGCAAAGACCTTCCGGGGCCGTATTCTTTTACGGAACTATTCCATGAATCACTTTTTTGCCCGGTTTCTGTTGAAATTGATCAGACAGCCGTCCATAACGATTTCTTTCTCATTGTCCGTCATGTCTGCCAGATACAGGGTAATCTCTTTTACTTCATCGCCGATCACATAAGCGGTGATCCGATCGGTGGGACCTTCCTTCAGCACCTTGCGGATATCCGGAACATAGATGTAATCCCCTACCTCAAACTCCGGCTCTGACTCCATCTGGAAAGGAAGCATTCCCCAGTTCATCACATTGGAACGGTATCTCTTGGTCGCATACTCCCGGCAGATATTTGCCAGACCGCCCAGCACTCTCTGACAGCTGGCAGCCTGTTCTCTGGCGGAACCGTCACCCGGCTTCACTGCGTAGATCATGCTGCCCACCTCGGTCTCAGATGCCTTCACATCCTGCTGTCCGGGAATGGTATGAATCTTGTCAAACACATCCTTGAGCTCCGGTTCTGCTTCCATCGGACAGGTTCCGGCCACGCGGGCCTTTTCAATCCTGCCGGCTTCCTTTGCCCGTCCCACATACTCCGGATCCCGGCGGGAAAGGGTGAACTCTGCCAGACCGAGGGGATTGGAACGATAGGAGGAAGTCTCGCCGGAAGGAATCAGCTCATCGGTAGTGGTTACCGGATCCATGATCTTGGAGCATACCTTTAACAGGATATTGTCCGTCAGAGCGCTCATTTCCGGCCAGTCCTTAATGTTCGGACCATATACAAGAGAGGCATTTTCATCGCCTTTGCTGAATCCGAAGTATACGCGGTTTCTGTAAACCGTATCATCAAAATGATACTCAGGCACATCTCCCCAGCAGTCCAGAGACTGTGCGGAGGTCAGCACACCGCCGTTGGCTGCTGTTGCCGCAATGGAGCGGGCATCCATAAGAGCCACTGCGGACATCTGTCCGTTGCCGGGCTTGGAACCTTCTCTGTTGGGGAAGTTTCTGGTGGTATGGCGGATGGACAGCCCGTTGTTGCAGGGAGTATCTCCTGCGCCGAAACAGGGACCGCAGAAGGCAGTACGGATGATCGCACCGGCTTCCATCAGATCTGCGATCGCGCCCTTTCTCACCAGATCCATAAATACAGGCTGAGAAGAAGGATATACAGCCAGGGAGAACTCTCCGCAGCCGCAGTTGCCGCCTTTTAAGGCATGGGCTGCTTCAATTACGTTGGTGTAGTTGCCGCCTGCGCAGCCTGCAATGATTCCCTGCTGCACCATCAGCTTTCCGTTCCGGATCTTGTCCATCAGCGTAAACTCTGCACGGCCTCCGGCCACACGCCTGGCTTCTTCCTCCACTCCGTGAAGAATATCCTCCAGATTTGCGTTCAGTTCGTCGATTTCATAGGTATTGCTGGGATGGAACGGAAGGGCGATCATAGGTTTCACTGTATTCAGATCCACATATACCACACCGTCATAGTAAGCTACGTCAGCAGGATTCAGCTCTTTATAGGCATCTCCTCTTCCATGCTCGGTGAGGAACGCCTTCGTATCCTCGTCTGTTCTCCAGATGGAAGACAGGCAGGTGGTTTCTGTGGTCATTACATCCACGCCGTTACGGTAGTCCGTAGTCATGTGAGAAATTCCAGGTCCTACAAACTCCATTACTTTATTCTTTACATAGCCCTTGGCAAATACTGCTCCGATAATGGCCAGGGCAATATCCTGAGGACCAACACCCGGCTGGGGTCTTCCGTCCAGATAAATAGCCACTACGCCCGGGTAATCAATGTCATATGTATCCTGAAGAAGCTGTTTTACCAGCTCTCCGCCGCCTTCTCCGATCGCCATGGTTCCCAAGGCTCCATAGCGGGTATGACTGTCAGAGCCCAGGATCATTCTGCCGCCTCCGGCCATCATCTCTCTCATGTACTGGTGAATCACCGCAATATGAGGCGGAACATAAATACCGCCGTACTTCTTTGCCGCGGACAGGCCGAACATATGGTCATCCTCATTGATGGTGCCGCCTACGGCACACAGAGAGTTATGACAGTTGGTCAGAACATAGGGAATCGGAAACTTCTCCATTCCGGATGCCTTTGCTGTCTGCACAATGCCTACAAACGTAATATCATGAGAAGTCAGCGCGTCAAATTTGATCTGCAGCTTTTCCATATTTCCTGATGTGTTGTGAGCAGAAAGAATGGAATAAGCGATCGTTCCCTTCTTCGCCTCTTCCTTTGTCACTGTCTTTCCCGCAAGCTGCTCTGCCTTGGCTGCTTCTGCCTCCGGCACCAGTTCCGTCTGATTGATCAGATATGCTCCGCCCTCATACAATTGAACCATTCTTATTACCTCCGAACTTTTTTGGAAGGGAATCTCATTTTTCCCTTTTCTATCAGTTGTCTTTATTATATAATGGGAGCATATATAAGGCAAATACTATGTGTATAATATCCCATATAGGATAAAATATATAAGGAGCAGACAGAGGCCATGACCGACAAAGAACTGATTTATGTAAAAACCATCGCGGAAGAAAAAAGCATTTCCAAAGCTGCCCGGCGTCTTTTCATCTCTCAGCCCTCTCTGAGTCAGTACATCAAAAGACTGGAGCAGGAGCTGGGAACGGAGCTTTTCAAACGGACTCCGGGAGGCTTAAGCCTTACCCACGCCGGGGAACGGTATTACGAAACAGCTGTGCGCATACTGAATCTCTATGAAAGTCTGGAACGGGAAATCAGCGACATCAACGGACTGAAAACCGGAAAGATCCAGCTGGGAATCACCAGTCATCTGGGCACCAGTGTGCTGTCTCAGGTTCTGCCTTCTTTCCATCTCCGTTTTCCCCGGGTGGAATGCCGGATAACAGAGGATACCTCAGATGCTCTGGAAGAGATGCTCTCCAAGCGTGATCTGGATTTTGTGATCATGCACGCTCCCAAGGATCCGTCCACTTCCGGCCTCTGCTATGAGCTGCTCTCCAGAGACCCTTTCCTCATCGTTGCCCCTAAAGGCCATCCCTTAAAAGCCTTTGCCCGTGAAAAAGAAGGGGATTATCCGGAACTGGATCTGAAGCATCTGAACGGTCAGCCTTTCCTTATGGTGCATAAAGGTCAGAGAATCCGGCAGATCACCGATTCCATTCTCTCCAAGGCAGGAATCCATCAGCCGGAAATCCTGTTTACCCTGAAAAGTTTTGAAACCATCCAGCAGCTCTGTGCCGAGGGAATGGGCATCACCCTTCTTCCCAGACAGTATTCAAAAATCACCTTTCTTCGTCAGAAGCCTGATTACTACTCTATTCCCGAATCTTATCAGGCTTACTGGGAACTGTGCATCGCCACCGCCAAGGATTCCTATCTTTCCAGAGCGGATGAGGTTTTCCTGTCTATGGTAAGAGCCGCCTGCTCCGAGACGGCCATTTAACAGGCTCTGTTCGGATCAGGCGGCTCTCTTCCGGTTTTATTATTCTCCCACGATATCAATCTGACAGGCCTTCATTGCCTCCAGAGCGTTCTTATGTCCTTCCGGAGTCACACCGGCGCAGCAGGAGGCATCCACAATAATGGGTGTGCCGGGAAATACCGTACGCATGATCAGTGCGTTTGCGATCACACAGACATCCGTGCACACGCCAACAAATTCAATCCTTTCATACTCGCATTTTTCCAGATCTCTGGCCATGGACACGCATCCAAACGTGGATTTCTCATATCGTTTTCCGGGATACTGTTCCAGAGACGGATAAAGTTTCCATCCCTCCGTATCCTTTATGCAGTGGGAAACCGGAAGTTTTTTTCCTTCCAGAGTATCCAGATAGTTGGCAAAATGGGTATCCAGGGTAAACACCACTTCCCCTTCCTTATCCTCCTCGTAGCGGCGGATCTTTTCTTCCACTGCTCCGAGAATGGCCTGCGCCTCTTTTGTGCCCAGACTCCCGTCAATGAAATCATTCTGCATATCTACTACTACCAATAATCGTTTCACAGCTATTCTCCTTTGTATGGTTATTTTAACCTGTTTTTGCCTTTTTTATTCTAGCACATCGCTTCCTCCCGTTCAAGGGAAGGGGCGGAAGGAAAATAGATCCGGAAAGGGGTTGACAACCTGCCGGTTTCGTATTAGGATAATTGCAACACAAAAAAACCGGAAAACCGTTGAGAAAGAGGAGTAGGCCTTTCGCAAGATCACAGAGAGCCGTGTATGGGTGGAAGCATGGTATGGCGTGACTGGCTGAATGGACTTTCGAGGGCGGTCCTGAACCTTCAGTAGGGACCGACGGAGACCACAACCGTTATCTGAGTGGCATATATGTTAGTATATGAGGAAGTGGACTTTTCAGTCAAGTTTGAGTGGTACCGCGGATTAAACAATTCGTCTCAGGCATAAGTAATTATGCCTGGGATTTTTTTATTTCCCCGGCCGATGAAAATCCCTTCGAAACATGAATGAGATGGAGGAATGAATTATGAAAAAGAGAATCGCAGCCCTGATGATCACCGCAATGACCGCAGCCGTTTTAAGCGCCTGCGCAGGAAACAGCCAGACGGAAACCTCAGCCTCATCCAACACCTCAGAGCAGGTCGGAGGAGAAAAAACCGCAGGCGGAACAAACACTGCCGCATCTGCAGAGGGAAGCTATGTGATCGGAATCGGTCAGTATGCCGTTCACGGGTCCCTGGACAACTGTCGGGAAGGCTTTCTGGAAGGACTGGCAGAAGCCGGCATCGTGGAGGGAGAAAATCTTACCGTTCTCTATGAAAATGCCAACGGCGACGGCGGAATGGGAACGCAGATCATAAGCAATTTTCTTTCAAAAGATGCGGATCTGATCTGTGCCATAGCAACTCCCATGGCTCAGACCGCTTACGGAGCCGCAAAAAGAACCGACGTGCCGGTGATCTATACGGCTGTCACTGATCCGGTTCTTGCAAAGCTGGCCTCTGAAGACGGGACTCCCGCAGGAAATATTACAGGAACCAGCGATAAACTTCCGGTAGAGGAACAGCTTCAGATGATCCGCACTATCCTTCCTGATGCAAAGACCATCGGCATCCTGTACAGCACCAGCGAAGTGAATTCTCAGGCCACTCTGGAGGAATACAAAGCGGCTGCTCCCGAATTCGGATTCGAAATCGTGGAGAGCGGTGTTTCCGGAGCTGCCGATATTCCTCTGGCCGCCGACAATCTTCTGGAAAAAGTAGACTGCCTGAACAACCTGACCGACAATACTGTGGTCAGCTCCCTTCCCGTTATTCTGGATAAAGCGAATAAAAAGAAAATTCCTGTATTCGGCAGCGAAGTGGAACAGGTAAAGCTCGGCTGCGTGGCATCCATGGGGCTGGACTATAAGGAGCTGGGCCGGCAGACAGGAAAAATGGCAGCCAAAGTCCTCACCGGAGAGGCTCAGGCTTCCGAAATGCCCTTTGAAGTCATTGAGCAGGCTTCTTTTTACGGAAATACAGCCGCAGCGGATCAGCTGAATCTCTCTCTTCCTGATGAGCTGACTTCTTCTGCCGCTGAAATGTTTGATTCCATCAGCAGTGCAAACTGATCTGCATCCTGCAGATTTTATTCTACTAACACGGAGGTTCTCCCATGTCCATCATACTTGGTATCTTAGAAGAAGGTCTGATTTACGCCATACTTGCTCTGGGTGTGTATATCACCTACTCCATTCTGGATTTTCCTGATCTGTCTGTGGACAGTACGTTTCCCCTGGGGGCAGCTGTCACGGCAGCTCTCCTGCTGGCAGGCGTCCCTGCATCTGCAGCTCTGCTCATCTCATTTTTCTGCGGCGTTCTGGCTGGAATTGTCACCGGGCTCATCCATGTGAAGCTGAAGGTCGTGGACCTTCTCTCAGGAATCATTGTGATGACCGGTCTCTACTCCATTAATCTGGCTATTGCAGGAGGAGCAAACCTGGCCTTTTTCGGTCAGTCTACCATCTTCGAGAATGACATTACCGCTCCTTTGCTCTCCTCTCCGGCCGGAGATTTTACAGTAACCCTCATCTCTCTGGCTGTGGTTCTGGTTGTAAAGTTCCTGCTGGATGCGTATCTGAAAACCAGATCCGGCTATCTGCTGAGAGCCGCAGGAGACAATGATACCCTGGTCACTTCTCTGGCGAAGGATAAGGGCACTGTTAAGATCATCGGACTTGCCCTGGCCAACGGCCTCGTGGCGCTTTCCGGAAGCGTCTACTGCCAGAAACAGGGATTTTTTGAAATCTCCACAGGTACCGGATCGATCGTGATCGGACTGGCCAGTGTGATCATCGGCACCAAGCTGTTCCGCCGCGCTTCTTTTATGAAGACCACCACTGCAGTGATCATCGGAAGCATTCTCTATAAAGCCTGTATCGCCGCAGCAATGGCCATCGGTATTTTCAAGACTTCCTATATGAAATTTGTAACAGCGGCCCTGTTCCTGATTATTCTGGTCATCAGCAACAGAAGCCGGGGAAAGGGGGCTGCCTGATATGCTGGAGCTGAAAAATATCTGCAAAAACTACAACCAGGGAACCGTAAATGAAATGTGTCTGTTTGAAAACTTCTGTCTCACCATCGGAGACGGAGAATTCGTATCCGTAGTGGGCAGCAACGGTTCCGGAAAAACATCCATGCTGAACATTATCTGCGGCAGTATTCCCGTAGACAGCGG
The DNA here is from genome assembly GCA_944383965.1 of uncultured Lachnospiraceae bacterium. Classification (GTDB taxonomy): domain Bacteria; phylum Bacillota; class Clostridia; order Lachnospirales; family Lachnospiraceae; genus Lachnoclostridium_A. The sequence goes on along the minus strand of CALWRQ010000103.1, from coordinate 1,464 downwards.
ACAGATCATCATCGGCAGAAAAGACATTACCAGAATGCCGGAGCATAAGCGTCTTCGTACCATCGGCCGGGTGTATCAGAATCCTGCCATGGGTACCTGCCCCAATATGACCATCCTGGAAAACATGGCCATGGCAGACACCAAGGGAAAATCCTTCAATCTCCGTCCCGGCACAGACAGGAAGCGGATCGATTACTACAGGGACTCCCTGAAGGTCCTGGGACTTGGTCTGGAAGACAAACTGGACGTAAAGGTCGGGGTGCTCTCCGGAGGACAGCGTCAGGCCATGGCTCTGCTTATGTCCACCATGACTCCCATTGAATTCCTGATCCTGGATGAGCATACGGCAGCTCTGGATCCGAAGACCGCGGAGACCATCATGGAGCTTACCGGAAAGATTGTGGAGGAGAAAAAGCTTACCACCATCATGGTCACCCACAATCTCCGTTATGCGGCGGAGTACGGAAACCGGCTGCTGATGATGCATCAGGGAAAAGTGATCCTGGATAAATCCGGTGACCGGAAACAGGAAACCAGAACGGAAGATCTTCTGAGTCTTTTCAATGAAATCAGTGTAGAATGCGGAAACTGATGTAAAGGAGGCTGACATATGTTCTGTGATTACCATGTTCATTCCTGTTTCAGCGATGATTCCTCCTACCCGACAGAAAAGGTAGTAAAGGATGCCATCGCTGCAGGAATGGAGGAAATCTGTTTCACCGAGCATGTAGATTACGGTGTTAAAACGGATTGGCCGGCAGAGGAAAGCCGTCCGTCCGTTCTCAGACGAATTCCTGTTCCGGTTCTTCCGGGGCAGGAAGTAAAGAATGCCGACTATCCCCGCTATTTTGCGGAGCTGGATCGCCTCTCCCGCCTGTACGGAGAGAAGATCCGAATCAAAAAAGGACTGGAATTCGGCGTGCAGACCCATACCATCCCTGCTTTCACAAAGCTGTTCCTGGACTGGCCTCTGGATTTTGTCATTCTCTCCATTCACCAGGTAGGGGATCTGGAATTCTGGGACGGCAGCTTTCAGAAAGGACATACGGATCAGGAATGCTATGAGGTCTACTATCAGGAGATGCTGGATGTGGTCACCGCTTTTCCCCATTACTGCGTACTGGGGCATATGGACCTGCTGAAGCGGTATGACAGCCACAGCGGATACGACGGCTTTGTCCATCACCGGGATATGATTGAACGGATTCTCCGCCGGGTCATCTCCGACGGAAAGGGAATTGAACTGAATACCTCCTCCATCTGCTACGGTCTGGATTCTCTCATGCCTGACCGGAGAATTCTGGAAATGTATCGGGAACTGGGCGGCCGGGTCCTGACCGTCGGAAGCGATTCCCACAAAAAAGAGCATCTGGGCGCTTATATAAAAGAAATGAAGCCGATTCTTTCGGAAATCGGCTTCAAAGAATTCTGTACGTTTACTAAAATGGAACCGGAGTTCCATCC
>CALWRQ010000102.1 GCA_944383965.1 uncultured Lachnospiraceae bacterium | reverse complement strand
GTTATCACCGTTCCCGCATACTTCAATGATGCTCAGCGTCAGGCTACGAAGGATGCAGGAAAGATTGCAGGCCTGGAGGTAAAGCGTATTATCAATGAGCCGACAGCTGCAGCTCTGGCTTACGGTCTTGATAATGAGAAAGAGCAGAAGATCATGGTATATGATCTGGGCGGCGGTACCTTCGATGTTTCCATCATTGAGATCGGCGACGGCGTGATCGAGGTTCTTTCCACGAACGGAGATACCCGTCTGGGCGGCGATGACTTTGATAATGCTGTGATCCAGTGGATGGTAGCTGAATTCAAGAAGAGCGAGGGCGTGGACCTGTCCGGTGATAAGATGGCCATGCAGAGACTGAAAGAGGCGGCTGAGAAGGCGAAGAAAGAACTGTCTTCCGCTACCACCACCAACATCAACCTGCCCTTTATTACTGCTACGGCAGAGGGCCCGAAGCATCTGGATATGAATCTGACCAGAGCAAAGTTTGATGAGCTGACCAGTGACCTGATCGAGAGAACGGCAATTCCCGTACAGAATGCACTGAAGGATGCAGGAATTACAGCTTCCGAGCTGGGCAAAGTTCTTCTGGTAGGCGGTTCCACCCGTATGCTTTCTGCTCAGGAAAAAGTAAAACAGCTGACCGGCAAGGAACCCAGCAAATCCCTGAACCCGGATGAGTGCGTAGCCATCGGTGCTGCCATTCAGGGAGGAAAGCTGGCAGGAGATGCGGGTGCAGGAGATATCCTTCTGCTGGATGTAACTCCGCTGTCCCTGTCCATTGAGACTATGGGAGGTGTAGCTACCAGACTGATCGAGAGAAATACCACGATCCCCACAAAGAAGAGCCAGATCTTCTCTACTGCTGCCGATAATCAGACAGCTGTGGATATTCATGTAGTACAGGGTGAAAGACAGTTCGCCAGAGACAATAAGACCTTAGGCCAGTTCCGTCTGGACGGAATTCCGCCGGCAAGAAGAGGAGTTCCGCAGATCGAGGTTACCTTTGATATCGACGCTAACGGTATTGTAAATGTAAGTGCAAAAGATCTGGGAACAGGAAAAGAGCAGCACATTACCATTACTTCCGGTTCCAACATGTCTGAGTCCGATATCGACAAGGCTGTGAAGGAAGCTGCGGAGTATGAGGCTCAGGATAAGAAGAGAAAGGAAGCCATCGACGCCAGAAATGATGCGGATTCCATGGTATTCCAGACAGAAAAGGCCCTGGATGAGGTAGGCGATAAGATCGCTGACAGTGATAAGGCCGCTGTGAAGGCAGACCTGGAAGCTCTGAAGGAAGCGATCAACCGTGCGCCCATCGACCAGATGACCGATGCTCAGGTAGAGGACATCAAGGCAGGCAAGGAGAAGCTGATGAACAGCGCTCAGGCTCTGTTTGCAAAGGTATATGAGCAGGCCCAGGGTGCGGCAGGAGCTCAGGGTGCAGGTCCGGATATGGGAGCCGGCCCGGATATGGGAGCACAGAAGAACGGAAACTATAATGACGATGTAGTTGACGGCGACTATAAAGAGGTATAAAGAAGTACTGACAACCGGGACCATCCTGTCGGCAGCGGTCACGCTGCCGGCAGAGTGGTTTTCCTGCGTATAAAAGGAAAAGCGAGAGGGAAACTGATATGGCAGAAAGCAAGAGAGATTATTATGAGGTCCTTGGCGTGCCGAAGGATGCGGATGATGCGGCGCTGAAGAAGGCATACCGTGCCCTGGCCAAGAAGTATCATCCCGATGCGAATCCCGGCAATAAGGAGGCGGAAGTAAAATTCAAAGAGGCCTCCGAGGCATACTCCGTGCTGAGCGATCCGGAGAAACGCAAACAGTATGATCAGTTCGGTCATGCAGCCTTTGACGGCGGAGCAGGCGGAGCGGGCGGTTTTGGCGGCTATGGAAATTTCACCGATATGGGAGATATTTTCGGAGACATTTTCGGAGATTTCTTCGGCGGCGGAAGAAGCTACCGCAGCGGCGGAAGAAGCAGCAGCGGTCCCATGAGAGGCGCCAGCGTCAGAACTTCTGTGAGGATTACGTTTGAGGAAGCTGTTTTCGGCTGCGAGAAAGAGATAGAGATCAATTATAAAGAGGAGTGCAGTGACTGTCACGGAACAGGAGCGAAGCCGGGAACTTCTCCTCAGACCTGTCCGAAATGCAACGGAAAGGGAAAGATCGTATATACTCAGGACTGGTTCCTGGGGTCCATGCAGAATGTGCAGACCTGTCCCGACTGCGGAGGCACGGGAAAGGTGATAAAAGAAAAATGTTCCAAATGCTATGGCAGCGGGTACATTTCCACCAGAAAGAAATTCAAGGTTACGGTTCCGGCCGGCATTGACAATGGTCAGAGCATCCGCCTGGCCGGAAAGGGAGAGCCTGGTACGGGAGGCGGAGAGCGGGGAGACCTGCTGGTAGAGGTTGTGGTTTCTGCCCATCCTATTTTCAAACGCCAGAATATGAACATTTTCTCCACGGTTCCCATTTCCTTTGCAAAGGCGGCACTGGGAGGCCCGATCCGTATTAAAACAGTGGACGGAGAGGTGGAATATGATGTAAAAGCCGGAACCCAGACAGACACCAAGGTACGGCTGAAGGGCAAAGGTGTGCCTTCCCTCCGCAACCGGGCGGTGCGGGGAGATCATTATGTGACTCTTGTGGTGCAGGTGCCTGAGCGGCTGAATGAGGAGCAGAGAGAGGCTCTGCGCCGGTTTGACGAAGCCATGACAGGAATTGCTCCTGAGGGGGAAAAGCATCGGAAAAAAGGATTTTTCAATAAATAAACAGCAGAAGGAAGGATGCTCCAGGCGGTAAAGCCTGAGGCATCTTTTTTTGGAGGAAAGCAGTATTTCAAGGCTTTCAGAACAGAACAATTGCGGAAAACCCTTTTTCAACAGGTCCGTTTCATGCTATAATAAGAATCATAGGTGTCAGAGGGGAGCGTTGATCAATCTGCCTTCTGAGGGAAGCTTTGGTACTGCGGGAGGGGATCTGTATGCAGGTAAGAGATCTGCTGGAACAATTTTTTGATGCTTATCTGAAGAGAAGAGATCTGGATGCCAGCCTGGAATTTATTTCCGACAGAGTGACCAGTGTGGGAACCGGGGATCATGAAATAGCGGTAAATAAGCAGGAACTGAAGAGACTGATGGAACAGGAGATCCGGGAAATAGAAGGGGAGATCCGCTATGTGATCCGGGAGTACTGGGAGACAGAATACGGCGAAGGACTGGGAGGTGCGTTCTGCCGCATGCTGCTGCTGGCTGAGGAACAGGGAAGAGGACCGGTATCCCTGGAAACACGGTTTACTGCGATCGCAGCAAGGGAGAACGGGGAGTGGAAATTCATAAGCCTTCATATGTCCACACCGGAGAAAAACCAGGAGGAGGAGTGGCTGTTTCCGCTGAAATACGGCCGCCGGTCAGTGGGAACCATTGGAGAGCTGGCAGGAAGAAGGCTGGTGAAAATGATGTCTTCCCTTCTGCCGGGAGGAGTAATCGGGGTGTATCTGGAAGAAGACTTTCCTCTTTATGTGATCAACGATACGCTGCTCCGCCATCTTGGCTATACCTACAGCCAGCTGGAAAAAGAAACAGATGAAAGGATGATCTGTCTGATCGCCCCGGAAGACCGGGAACGGGTAAAAAGAATGATCCTTGACAGCCTGGATGAAAAGGGAGAGTATGAGGTCCAGTATCGGATGGTGCACAGGGACGGAAGCTATTTCTGGGTGCTGGGAAAGGGAAATGAAGTGATCACGGAGGACGGCCAGCGGGCAGTCATCAGCGTAGTGCTGGATATTTCCAAGAGTATGGGAATCCAGGAACGGCTTAGGAAAGAAGCCATGGAGGACGGCCTTACGGGAATCCTGAACCGAAAAGGGGCGGTTCATTTCACTGAACGATGCTTCGAGGAGAGAGATACAGGGACCATGTTCCTGATGGATATAGATAATTTTAAAAATATGAATGATACCTTCGGCCATCTGGCAGGGGATGAGGTGCTGGTCATGCTGGGAGAGATCCTGACCCACAGCATGCGTCAGGGAGACGTGGTATCCCGGATGGGCGGAGATGAGTTTATGGTTTATCTGCGCGGCTGCACCAGAAAGGATATTGCGGAAGAACGGATACAGACCATTTCCAGACTGTTTCTGGAAGCGGGAAAGAAGTACAGCAGGGTAAACCTGTCCATCAGTACGGGTATCGCGTTCAGAGAAAAAGGAGAATCCTTTGAGGAACTTTACCGCAGAGCGGATGATGCACTTTACAGGGTAAAAAATGATAAAAAAGGCGGATACGCATTCTGGGAATAGGAATGAAAAAGACGGCGGAACATCAGCCGCCGTCCTGGATAATGGTGATGATCAGCCGGTTCGGGAGGCAGACGATGGTTTCTCCGGTCCGGCGGATTGTTCCTGTATGGACACAGACTTTGTCCGGACAGGAAGCTTCTGTTACGGAAATACCTCCGTCTTTTACTTCAATCCGGTTTGTCCCTCCGTTTTTTCCTGTGATGGTAAAAGAGGTGTCTCTGGAGAGATCCAGCCGCTCTTTCACCTGCCCGTCCACAGATACTTCTGCGTAGGCTGCGGGAACAGAAAAGAAAAAGGAATAAGCAAGATAAATCAGGCAGGCAGCTCCCAGAATCACGGCGATCAGCAGGAGATCCTGTTTTTTTCCTGCTTTTCCCGTCGGGGCCGGTCTGCTTCCGGTCTGTTTCTGAATCATAAAAACTCCTTCTGCTGTCTGGTCCGGTGAGACCGGACCGTATATGGGTTCAGGTAAATAAGTATATCACAGCCGGAGAAAGAGTACAAGACAGAAGGAGAGGAAGGAAACCTTTATGCAAAACCGCAAAACAGACAGAGCAGGACGTACGGCAAGATACGGCATGCTGATTGCGCTGGCTTTTATTTTCAGCTATATAGAGGCGATGATTCCCATTCCGTTCCCTGTTCCGGGAATCAAACTGGGGCTGGCAAACCTTGTGACGATTGTGGGACTGTATATGGTCGGACCGGCCGGAACGGCCGCAGTATCAGTCGTCCGGGTGGTGCTGGTAGGCTTCACATTCGGAAATCTGTTCAGCATGTGGTATGGATTGTCCGGATGCATCATCAGCCTGATATGTATGATCCTTCTGAAACGAAGCGGCCGGTTTTCCATTCTGGGAATCAGTGCGGCCGGAGGAGCCGCGCATAATGTGGGGCAGCTTCTGATAGCAGCATTTCTGGTAGAAAACAATGCTGTCTTTGTATATCTCCCGGTGCTTCTGGCAGCCGGTGCAGCAGCCGGAAGTCTGATCGGACTGCTGGGAGGACTGGTAGTGGAACGGGTGGAACGATATTTGCCCTGATGATTTCAAACTTTTTCTTGCTTTTTGCAGGAGAGACTGTATAATGAAAACAGAAGCTGCTTAAGCAGCTGCAGGGAGCCGCCTTTCGGACGGCTCTTTTTCCGTGAAGAAAAAAGAAACAAGGGACAGAAGGGAAAAGGATATGAGGATCATTATTGTGGGATGCGGAAAGGTCGGACGGACTCTGGCGGAGCAGCTGTGCAGGGAAAAGCATGACGTGGTTGTGATTGACCAGAGTATGGGTGCGCTTCAGTACGTTTCGGACAACCTGGATGCAATGTATGTGGTGGGAAACGGGGCGGTTTATCAGACGCAGATCGAGGCCGGAGTTCAGAAGGCAGATGTTCTGATCGCAACTACCGGATCGGATGAACTGAATATGCTGTGCTGCCTGATTGCGAAAAAAGCGGGAAACTGTCATACCGTAGCCAGGATCAGAAATCCGGAATATTCTTCCGAAATCAAGTATATCAGGGAGGAACTGAACCTTTCTCTCGCCATTAATCCGGAGCTGGCTGCCGGTGAGGAGATCGCCAGACTTCTGCGCTTTCCGTCTGCCATCAAGATCGAACACTTTGCAAAGGGAAGGATCGAACTGCTGAAGTTTCTGATTCCCGAGGACTCCGCGCTTCATCAGATGAGAGTATGCGACGTGGTGGGCAGGCTGAAGAGCAATGTGCTGATCTGCGTGGTGGAGAGAGGAAAGGAAGTGGTTATTCCCGATGGAAATTTTGTGATGCAGTCGGGAGACAAGATCTCGTTTATTGCTTCTCATGAGGATTCCGCCGCATTTCTGAAAAAAGCGGGAATTGAAAATAATACAGTAAAAACAGCTATGTTTGTGGGAGGAGGACGCCTGACCTACTATCTGGCAAAGGCACTTTCCGACACGAAGATCAAAATCAAGATCATTGAACGGGACGAGGAAAGGTGCCGGCAGCTGAGTGAGCTGCTGCCGCATGCGATGATCATTCACGGAGACGGCTCCGACCGCCGCCTGCTTCAGGAAGAGGGAATTCAGTATACGGAAGCCTTTGCATCTCTGACCGGGCTGGATGAGGAGAACATTATTCTGTCTCTGTATGCTGCCAGCCAGTCCAGAGCGAAGCTGATCACAAAGGTAGGAAGGATTGCTTTTGAAAATGTGATCGATTCCCTGAATCTGGGAAGTGTGATCTATCCCAAGCTTCTGACAGCAGAGATTATTCTCCAGCATGTGAGAGCCATGGAAAACTCCATGGGAAGCAATGTGGAGACCCTGTACCGGATCGTGGCGGACCGTGTGGAGGCGCTGGAATTCCGTGTCAGCGCGGATGAACCTCTGGCGGAAATCCCCCTGGAGAGACTGAATCTGAAGGAAAATCTGCTGGTAGCCTGCATCAACAGAAACGGGACGATCATCACCCCCAGAGGTCAGGATATGCTGCAGGGAGGGGACAGGGTGATCGTGGTGACCACTCATACAGGACTTAACGATTTAAAGGATATTTTGCGATAGGCGGACGAATATATGAATCTTGGTATCATAATATATATGTTAGGGTGGATCATGAAAGTAGAAGCCCTGTTTATGCTGCTTCCGGCAGCTACGGCGGTAATCTATAAAGAGCAGATTGTCGTTTGTTATCTTGGAGTTGCGGCGCTGTGCGGGGTTCTGGGGATTCTCTGTTCAAGGAAAAAGCCGGAAAGGAAAGAATTTTTTGCAAAAGAAGGTTTTGTCACTGTGTCTCTGGGATGGATCGTGCTCAGTGTATTCGGATGTCTTCCGTTTATGATCAGCGGAGAAATCCCCCACTTTGTCGATGCCATGTTTGAGATCGTGTCCGGCTTTACCACCACCGGCTCCAGCATTGTTCCCCAGGTCGAAGACCTGTCCAAGGCTACGCTGATGTGGAGGAGCTTTTCCCACTGGATCGGCGGAATGGGAGTGCTGGTCTTTATTCTGGCCGTTCTTCCTCTGGCCGGTGACTGCAATATGCACATTATGAAGGCAGAAAGCCCGGGACCTTCCGTGGGAAAGCTGGTTCCGAAGATCAGATCCACGGCTAAGCTGCTGTATATCATCTACTTTGTGATGACGGTCGTTATGATCATGCTTCTGCTGGCTGGAAAGATGCCGCTGTTTGACAGTATATGCATGAGCTTCGGTGCTGCCGGTACAGGAGGGTTTTCCTGCAGGAATACAGGGCAGGTAGGTTACACAGCCTATCAGCAGACGGTCATCACTGTGTTCATGCTCCTGTTCGGCGTCAATTTCAACGTGTACTATCGGATTCTGAGGGGGCGGTTCAGGGAAGCGTTCCGGTGTGAAGAAATGAGAGGTTATTTCATCATTGTGGCCGCTGCGATTCTGCTGATCATATGGAACATGAAGGGGCTTTTTCCGTCGTTCCGTCAGGCATTCCATGAAGTCTCTTTCCAGGTGGCATCCGTGATTACCACTACCGGCTATGCGACGGCTGACTTTGACCAGTGGCCGGAATTTTCCAAATGCATTCTGCTGATGCTCATGTTCATCGGAGCCTGTGCGGGAAGTACGGGAGGCGGAATGAAAGTATCCCGCGTCATGATCGCCTTTAAAGAGATGAGAAAAGAGCTTTCTGCAGTCATTCATCCCAGAAGTGTAAAGGTGATCAAATTTGAGAAAAAACCGCTTGGACATGATATGCTCCGCTCATTGAATGCGTTTATTATCATGTACTTTATCATATTCTTTTTATCTGTGCTGCTGCTGAGCCTGGATAATTACGATTTTATGACCTCCTTTTCAGCAGTGGCGGCCAATCTTAATAATATCGGGCCGGGAATGTCAGTTGTGGGTCCAATGTCCAATTATTCCATGCTGTCCTACCTGTCCAAGGCGGTACTGATTTTTGATATGCTGGCGGGAAGACTGGAACTGTTTCCCGTGATTGTGCTGCTGGCTCCGGGGACATGGAAAAACAGTGGATTTCGCCGTCCGTCCAGAATGCGGCTGTAAAGGAATTCTGCACCAAATCAAAGGATATTGTATTGCTTTCCGTTGTGAAAAATTGCTATAATAGAAAAAACGTAGCAATCAGAATACAGGGGCGCAGGAGGTAGAGTATGATTTATGAAGCAGTAAAAAAATTGGTACAGTATGGTCTGGATACGGGACTGATCGGGGAGCGGGATCAGATCTATGCCAGAAATCAGATCCTGGATGTACTGGGGATGGATGAGTATGAAGAGCCGGAGGAACTGACCGGGGAGATCTGTCTGGAAGAGGTTCTCAAGGAGCTTCTGGACTATGCCTGTGAAACAGGTGTTCTTAAGGAGAACAGTATTGTATACAGAGATCTGTTTGATACCAGGCTGATGAACTGCCTGATGCCCAGACCCAGTGAGGTGTCCGAACGGTTCTGGCAGATCTACCGGGATCAGTCTCCGGAAGCAGCTACTGACTATTACTATAAACTCAGCCAGGATTCAGACTATATCCGCCGCTACCGTATCAAAAAGGATATGAAGTGGACTACGGAGACCAAATACGGAAAACTGGACATTACCATCAATCTGTCCAAACCGGAAAAAGACCCCAAGGCCATTGCCGCAGCAAAAAAAATGAAGCAGAGCGGCTACCCCAAATGCCTTCTGTGCATGGAAAATGAAGGATACGCAGGCAGAGCCAATCATCCGGCCAGAAACAATCACCGGATCATTCCCATTACCGTGGGAGGAAAGGACTGGGGCTTTCAGTATTCTCCCTATGTTTATTACAACGAGCACTGCATTGTATTCAACGGGGAGCACGTTCCCATGAAGATTGAAAAAGCGACGTTTGTAAAACTGTTTGACTTTGTAAAGCAGTTTCCCCATTATTTTCTTGGGTCTAATGCAGACCTGCCCATCGTAGGCGGATCCATACTGACTCATGACCATTTCCAGGGCGGGAACTACACCTTTGCCATGGCAAAGGCACCGATTGAGAAAAAAGTAGAGTTCCCCGGATTCCCCCAGGTGGAGGCCGGCATTGTAAAATGGCCGATGTCTGTGATCCGTACACGGTGCCGTGAGACAGAGCCGCTGATTGAGCTGGCGGACCGGATTCTGTCAGCATGGAGAGGCTATACGGATGAAGCGGCATTTATTTTCGCGGAGACAGACGGAGAACCTCATAACACCATCACTCCCATTGCCAGGAAGAACGGGGATATGTATGAACTGGACCTGGTACTGAGAAATAATATTACAACAGAGGAATTTCCGCTGGGAGTTTATCATCCCCATCAGGAACTCCACCATATCAAGAAGGAAAATATCGGCCTGATCGAAGTCATGGGACTGGCGGTTCTGCCTTCCCGTCTGAAAGAGGAACTGAGCCTGCTGGGAGAGTATCTGACGGAAGGCAGGGATATCCGTGAAAATGAGATGCTTGAGAAACACGGAGACTGGGTAGATGAATTCAGAAACAAATATGATTCCATTACAAAGGATAATGTTTCTGATATTTTAAAGCAGGAAGTAGGCCTGGTATTTGAGCGAGTACTGGAAGATGCCGGAGTTTACAAATGCACAGAAGAAGGAAGAATAGCATTTTTGAGATTCATAAACAGTATTGCATAACAAAAATGAAATGAAGAGGCCCGTTTTCGGGCCTCTT
>CALWRQ010000101.1 GCA_944383965.1 uncultured Lachnospiraceae bacterium | reverse complement strand
GTGAGAATGCCATGATTCCTGCCATTCCAAGTCCCATCCATTTTTTCAGTTTCATAACCTTGTTCCTCCTTTTTTAAGAAATTGAATGTTGTTCTTTATTTAAACCGAGGTAAGATTTCTAACCCACTTCATAGAGCGGATCCTTACGATTCCCACCAGGGCCTCTAACACAATATTAAATTTGATAATGGAAATTACCACATAGGGAGACAGATCCAGAACAAACGCACTGACTGCTGCCAGTGGAATCGTGATCAGCCACATGGTAAAAATATCCGTGATGAAACCGGTTTTTCCGTCTCCTCCTGCTCTCAGAGTAGCGATCATTCCCGTCATTTCCATTCCGGAGAATGGCCAGATCATGGCAAAGATCACCATAAACCATCTGGCGTATTCCGCTGCATCCGGAGTAAGATCATAAATTCCTACAAATGCGCTTCCCACACAGAGTGTAAGGATTCCCAGAATCACGCCTCCTGTGCATCCGATCAGTACCATGCTGTAGGCTTCCTGACGGATCCTGTCCCGGCTGTGCCCTGCTCCTATGGTCTTTCCGATCGTTACCGAGCAGGCATGAAGAATGCCGTTCATCATGCAGGCCATCAGCTGATACAGTACATTCGCCACGTTATACCCTGTAACAATCACTGTACTCATCTGTCCCGTAATGGAGCTTCCTGCCGTAGTTCCCGTGGACCAGATCATTTCATGGGCCACAATGGGAGTTCCTACACGAAGGAAATCTCTGCTCAGCTTTTTATCTCTTCTTCCCATATCCTTCAGGGAAAGTCCAAGACTCTTCTCCTTGAAAAATACAAACCGGCACAGAACACCCAGTTCCACAAGTCTGGCGATCACCGCCCCGCAGGCTGCCCCGCGGATTCCAAGCTCAGGAAAGCCGAATGCTCCGAAAATAAAGCAGTAATCAAGAACCACGTTCAGCGGATAGGAAATGGCGTTGGTGGTGAAGGATACCTTCATCTGCTCAATTCCTCTGCAGCAGGCAAACAGCATGCTGCTTACCGCACAGGGCAGATACATGAGAGCCGCAATTCGGAGATAGGAAGCTCCCAGAGCGATCAGCTCCGGATCGCTGCTGTAGATCCTCATGACCTTGTCCGGCCAGCCGATTACCACAGCCGCGATAATCAGTGCAAACACTGCAATATAACGAACTCCTACCGCAAACAGTGTTTTGATCGGTTCCAGCTCTCTTTTGCCCCAATACTGGGAAATCAGCACACAGCAGCCGACTGCAAATCCGTTGCAGACCGTATAGAATACAAAAAATATCTGCTGTGCCTGAGAAACGGCCGACATCTGAATCTGATCGATCTGTCCCAGCATAATGCTGTCCAGCGTGTCCACGCTTACTCTCAGAAACTGCTGCAGGATAATGGGAAGTGCCAGAATCAGTATGTTTTTATAAAAAGAAGTTCTGGCAACAAACAGTTCCCTTTTTTCTTTTCCTCCGATATTCATACCGTTCCACAGCGTTTGATGCAGTCAATCAGCCATTTTTTGAAAATATCAAGATCCAGTTCCAAAGCTACGGATGCATTGGGGGTTTTTCCCATACGTCCCCGCAGATCCGTGACCGTATGTCCCGCAGTATATTCTCCGCGGCACTCCACATCCAGAAACGTCTCTTTGCAGGTAAGGCATTCCGGAATTACCGCTGCCGCAAGTGCGAGCGCATCATGCATCAGCGCGTCTTCTCCTCCTCCCTTGCAGCGTTTGAACATATATTCCAGAATATCTGCTGTCAGAACAGAGGCCTTGCTCCCATGGGCTCTCAGCTCTTGCTCCTCTTTCCGTCCGAGTACCGCTTTTTCCGTCACATCCAGTCCTACCATTGTCAGAGGGATGCCGGATTCCGTCACCATTTTGGCTGCCACAGGGTCCACCCAGATATTGAATTCCGCTGTTGAGGTTACATTTCCCCCTCTTACGGATCCGCCCATGAACCAGATATGGCGGATCTGCTCCTTGAGCTCTGGGTAAAGGCTGAGTGCTATGGCAATATTGGTCATCGGGCCCACCACCAGCAGCTCCAGCTCTCCTTTTTCTTCCTCCGCGATTCTGCGGATCACTTCCGGAGCCTTCTCCTTTGTAAAGGAAGAATGCACTGCATCAGGCAGATCCACATCCCCCAATCCCGTTCTTCCGTGAGTGGTTCCATAGTAATTTCCTCTGGGATAAAAAGGAAGGGTCGCTCCTCTGCTCACCTCCACATCAATTCCAAGATATTCCATCAGATTCAGATTGTTGGCTGAGGTATATTCCTCTTTCACATTTCCATTTACGGATGTTACTGCTCTTACTCTGATATCCGGACAGCCAAAAGCAGCCATCAGTGCAATGGCGTCATCCGTCCCGGTGTCACAATCAATGATGAATGGTCTCTGTGTCATCTCTTCCTCCTCGGATTCTGTATAAACTTGTTTCTTTCAGGTATCTGTTTCTTTGCATTTTACATTAAAAAACATTTTCCGAAAACAATTTCTTTATAGAAAGGATATTACATTTTTTTATTCATGTCAACTGTTTTTGTGCATTTTGAACACTTTCACCTTTACCTGACGTCTATTATGAAGTATAATTTATATATCTGGCCTTTTCATGCCAAAATAATTCATTAAAATACCTTACCTGATTTTTCAGGCAGACAGGAGTCTTTCATGACCATAAAAGAATTTGCCCGCCTTGCAGGCGTATCCGCCTCTACCGTATCAAAAGTGATGAATCAGAAAGATGAGGGAATCAGCGCAGAAACCAGGGAACGGATCCTGAACCTGGCAAAAGAATACGGCTACAGTCCTTATTCCTCCATTCCCACCATTCCCTCCAAGACACCTCTGATCGGGGTTGTTCTGCGCTCTCACTGTCAGGAACTTTCCAACGGTATTGTGGAACGGGCTCAGTCATTCGGTTATCGGGTCATTTATACCGTCAGTGAAAGCAGTCTGAAGACAGAATCCCAGAGTCTGAATATTCTGTGCCGGGCCAAAGTGGACGGAATCCTTTGGGAACCTGTTTCCTCTGCCAGTCTCTCTTTGAAATCCATTCCCGACCGGGCCGGCATTCCCTATCTGATCATCAATGCTCCCTGGGCCGGGGGATCTGAATTCATTGATTATTCACGCCTCTCTTCTTTTGCAGTCGGCGCTCTGCTGGAACGGTACCATACTTCCATTGCCTGCCTTCTGTCTGACGGAGACGAGACAAAAATGTTTCTGGAGGGCTACAAGAAAAAGCTGTTTGATTCGGGCATTCTTCCCAAGGATTCCCTGATCTTCCAGGATATCTCTCCTGCATTGCTGCAGAAGATCTCCTCCCAGCTGGTGACTGCAGTGGTCTGCTCCAACTACGGCACTGCCCTGGAACTTTACGGAAAGCTTTCTTCTCTTCATTACTCTATTCCCAGAGAACTTTCCATTATCGCTGTAAGAGACAGTCTGTTTCAGGAACTTCCTTACCCGGCTATTTCCTGCTGTCCCGTTCCGGAACGAGCCTTCGGACAGTATCTGGCGGAAAAAATCATCCATATCGAAGACGGAGAATGGAGCGGCCGCGCTTTTCAGCCAAAGATATCTCTGAACGGTCTGTCTACGATTTCTTTCCCGCCTCACATGCAGGAAAAAAGGATCCTGGTTGTGGGAAGCATCAATATTGACCATTATCTGAATGTGGATTCTCTTCCCTATTCTGGAAAAACTGTAATCAGTACGGATTCTCTGGTATTTCCGGGAGGCAAAGGCATCAATCAGGCCGTCGGTGTTTCCAAACTCGGACACATGGTCACACTCATCGGCAGTGTGGGAACGGACACGGATGCAGAAATCATTGATTCTGCAATGGAAAAATATTCCATAGATACCTCGGGAATCAAACGGATTCCGGGAGAGCAGACCGGAAAAGCCTATGTGTTCGTACAGAAAAACGGAGAATCCATGATCTCTATTCTGTCCGGAGCAAACAGCCGGCTTACTCCCCAGGACATTTCAAAAAACAAAGGATTATTTGAAAATGCCGGCTACTGCCTGATCCAGACCGAGCTTCCGGAAGAAACCGTTCGGACCGCCTGTGAAACCGCCCGGGCTCTGGGAGTCAAAACCATTCTGAAGCCTTCTGCCTGCCGTTTTATTTCTCCGGATATTCTGGTGAATGTGGATATTCTGGTTCCAAATGAAAATGAGCTCCATGAGATCTGCCCGGAAGAACCGTCTCTGGAAAGAAAAGCACAGTACTTCCTGAACCTGGGCGTCTCAACAGTCATTGTTACATTAGGAAAACGAGGGTGTTATCTGAAATCAGCGGAAGAAGAACTGTACGTCTCGGCTGAAAACTTTATTTCCATTGACAACACCGGTGCGGGAGACGCATTTATCAGCGCTCTGGCTTCCTATCTGATGTACGGCTATCCAATGAAAGATGCGATTCGGATTGCTACTCTGGCCGCCAGCTTCAGTATTATGAGGCGGGGAGTTGCATCCTCCCTGATCGACAGAAGTACCCTGGAAGCCTATTTAAGGCAGAGATATCCGGATATTCTGAAAAGCAGAACCACATAGCGCAAAAGGAGCAGCCCCGCCGGACTGCTCCTTTTTTCTGAAATTATAATCTCTTCAGCAGCTCCTCTCTCTCCTTCTCATAACCAGGTTTTCCAAGAAGAGCAAACATATTCTTTTTATAACTTTCCACTCCGGGCTGATTAAACGGATTTACACCCAGCAGGTATCCGCTTACGCCGCAGGCAAACTCAAAGAAGTAGAACAGCTCTCCCAGATAAAATGCATTCTGTTCCGGGATCTTTACCATCAGGTTGGGAACGTCTCCGTCCGTATGAGCCAGAATCGTACCGTTCATGGCACTCTTATTTACGAAATCAACGCTCTTTCCTGCAAGATAATTCATTCCGTCCGTATCTACCTCTTCTTTCTGAAGGAGGATTTCCTCCGGAGACTCCTCCACATTCAGAACCGTTTCAAACATAATTCTGGATCCGTCCTGGATGAACTGTCCCATGGAATGAAGGTCTGTGGTCAGGTCTACTGCTGCAGGCAGGATTCCTCTCTGATCCTTTCCTTCGCTCTCTCCGTAAAGCTGTTTCCACCACTCAGACACATAGTGAAGACTGGGCTCATAGTTGGCTACGATCTCCACGCTCTTTCCCTTTTTATATAAAATGTTGCGTACGGCCGCATACTGAAGCGCCCCGTTTTCCTCATAAGGCTGCTCCAGAGCTTTCTTTCTTCCGGAAGCCGCACCCTCCATCAGCTGATCAATATCCGCTCCGCTCACTGCAATGGGAAGCAGGCCTACAGCTGTCAGCACAGAGAAACGTCCGCCCACATCATCCGGAACTACAAAGCTTTCATATCCTTCTTCATCAGCCAGATTCTTTAATGCACCCCTGGCCTTGTCCGTGGTGGCATAGATTCTCTTATTTGCTTCTTCCCGTCCGTATTTCTCAATCAGCATTTCCTTAAATACCCGGAATGCAATAGCCGGCTCCGTAGTCGTTCCGGATTTGGAAATAATATTAATAGAGAAATCCTTTCCGGCAAGAACATCTTTCAGATCATGGATATACTTGCTGCTGATGCTGTTTCCCACATAATAGATTTCCGGCGTTTTTCTTGCATTCTTATCCAGAACATTATAGAAGCTGTGGCTCAGAAATTCAATCGCAGCTCTCGCTCCCAGATAGGATCCGCCGATTCCAATAACCAACAGCACATCTGAATCATTCTGAATCTTTTCAGCCGCTTTTTTGATACGTCCGAACTCTTCTTTATCATAATCGACAGGCAGATCGATCCATCCCAGGAAATCATTTCCCGCTCCTGTCTTATTCACCAAAATGTCTCTGGCATACATGGTCATTGCCTTGGCGTTCTCCATCTCCTCGGCGCTCACAAAGCGGGCAGCTCTGGAATAATCAAATGTTACTGTCTTTCCCATTGTCATACTCTCCTTTTCTTCTGCGATACGGCATTACGCCGATTCACAAAGTAATAAGCAACTGGATTACATTATATCATAAATCCCTTCCATTTACAGCAAAATTTCTCACATCTATGCTAAATATTCTCTGATGATATCTCCCAAGAGCTTTACTTCCTCCGGTTTCAGATCCTTCAGCCAGTTTCCATCCGGTTTGGCCTTGTCCCTGCTCGCAGCGATCTGCTCCAGGCTGTGCTTCAGAGAACCTGCTTCTGCTGCCGGTTCCCGGACCTCACCTTCTCTTCTCCGTCCCCGGCGCAGTCCCCCTCTCAGTCCTTCACTGCGTACTGCAGCAGTTTCCTTATGTTCGCTTCTTTCCGATTCATATGCCGCCGGCTCCTCCTCCTGCTCTGCAGCCGCTATTCTTCCCTTCCCCGGACGGAAAAACAGGGAATTGTCCATATAGTCTTCCAGAGCGACCAGAAGCTGCTGTCTCTTTTCGCTGAGATTGACGCCTACATCCACCACCAGAGTCAGAAGTCCTGTCAGAATTCCCATGGTGCCATAGAGGGCAATATAATATGTATCACTTCGATACCAATAGGACATGAATGCCGCCGTTCCTCCTACAAGAAAGCACAGCAGAGTAAGCTGGTTGGAAAAGTTGCCCCATCCGGAAAGAGACACTTTCATAAATTTGAAATCCAGCGCCTGGCGTTCAAGATAGGCTGACATATTCCCTACTCCCCCGTTCACACGATAGGTGCTTTCAATTCTCTGTTTTAATGTTTTCAGATTTTTATTTTTTGTCATTGCCATATTGGAAGTTTCTTTCATCAATCTTTTGTAAAGACCCTTGGTCATCCATTTGCAGACCATGCTCAAAAGACACAGACCCGCCAGCACATACAGCACTTTTCCCGTAGCTAAAAATTCTTGCATTATTCATGCTCCCCTTTCTTTCCGGAATCGCTTTCCGGATATCCCCTATTATAGCGGCCTATCATTTACATGAGAAGGTTCAAGTCCCTAGAATCGGTCGCCAAATTCCGCCGGGAATCGCACGGGAAGTGGGTTCCGGTCTTTTCCCTCTGCCTGTTCTCATGGTATAATGTGGTCAATTACAAAGATCCGGTGGGTCTCTCCGGAAAGGAGGCTTTCAAGCATGAAGCACACATCCCTGAAGCTGATATGGAAAAAAATATTCGGCCTTCTTCCTTCCAGACAGAAGGCAGTTTTTCTTCTCGTTCTCATCATTCTGGCTGCATCAGCCGTACTCAGCCAGCTTACTCCTCTGGCCGTAGGATATCTGACCGACATGGTCCTGAGCGGACAGGCTTCTTCCTTTTTCTCAACCGTCCCGGTCCTTCTCGCCATTCTTCTGGTCAACGTGGTCAATGAAATCATCAAGGTGATCCGGCGTCTGATGGTGGAGGACACTGCTACCCAGGCAGAAAAAAACGCCCGGCAGAAGGCTGCCGTCTCCCTGCTTATGGCCCCTCTTTCCTACTTCCGCAGCCATATGACCGGCAATATTCACGGAAGGCTGAATCGAAGTCTGGAGGGGACCGTAAAACTCATCAAGCTTATGTTCATGGATCTGGCGCCTGCTGCCGCCACCGGACTTGCCGCTGTTGTTACGATCTTTCTTCAGCTCCCGTTTGCCGTGGCCTGTCTGGTCATTCTGGTGATTCCGGTGGGAACCTTCATCGTCTTCCGTCAGATCAGCACCCAGAAAGGAATCCGGGTGGAACTGATGGAAACCAAAGCGGATATGGACGGAACTATGGTGGAACTGCTGAGCGGAATTGAAACCATCCGTGCCCTGGACAGTGCGCAGACGGAGGGGGAGCGGATCCTTTTCCGTTCCGAACAGCTCCGCAGAAAGGAAATGCGCCATCATAAGGCCATGGCCTTCTATGATTGTCTGAAATTCATCAATGAAGCAGTATTCAGCGTTCTTGTCATCGGAATCTCTGTTTTTCTGGCTTCCAGATCTGTCATTTCCGTAGGAACCGTACTGACCGCCTATCTGTGCTTTACCCAGCTGACCGGACCTCTGCGGGAACTTCATCGGATTCTGGACGAATTTTCCGAATGCCTTGTTCTGGCAGATGATTACTTTCAGCTTCTGGAGCTGCCTTTGGACTTTTCCTATGAGCAGGAAGAAACCTCCTCTTCGCTTCTTCCTTCCGGAAGCACGCTGCAGATTGCGGGAGTGAGTTTTTCCTATCCGGAAAAGCCCGAACAGGATATTTTAAAAGATATCTCCCTCACTATTCCATCCGGAACCTTTCTTGGAATTGCCGGCCCCAGCGGATGCGGAAAATCTTCTCTGATCAAGGTCATCGACAAATTGGAAAAGGCCCGAGGCGAAGTTCTTCTGGGAGGTGTAAACCTTGCTTTTCTTTCCCGCAGAGTTCTGGCGGACAACATTGCCCTGGTTCCTCAGACTCCTTTTCTGATCGCTGATTCTGTTTTTCACAATATTTCTTACGGAATGAACCGGGAAGTTACCCCGGAAGAGGTGGCAGAAGCCGCCAGGAAAGCCAACATCGATTCCGACATTGAACGGTTTCCGGGCGGCTATCAGTTCCTGATTTCTGAAGGCGGCAGCAATCTGTCAGGGGGACAGCGGCAGCGTATTGCCCTGGCCAGGATCTTTCTGAGAAAGCCAAAAATACTGATTCTGGATGAAGCGACCTCCGCCCTCGACAATACTTCTGAAAAGATTATCCAGAGGGAAATTGAAAATATGAAAGCAGAGTGGGGAACAACCGTCATTTCCATTGCTCACAGACTGTCTACTTTAAAGAACTGCGACGAGATTATCGTAATCGATCAGGGTCAGATCCTGCAGAGGGGATCCTATCAGGAACTGGAACATTCACCCGGTATTTTCCGGGATATGGCACTGGGAGTATTAAAATAATACTCCCAGTGTTTTTTTGTTCTGTTTTCTCACATTTTCTCAGCCATGGCCAGCATGAGTCGAACGGAATTTTCAATTGCCTTCGCTTCAAAAGTCTCATAGTCCATATTTGCGCTGTCATCTGCCTTATCTGAAATCGACCGGATGATCAGGAACGGAATCCCGTTTAAGTAAGCAGCCTGAGCAATGGCAGCTCCTTCCATCTCCGTACAGGAACCTCCAAAGGTATTTACCAGCCACTCTTTCTTTTCTCTGCTGTCAATAAACTGATCTCCGCTGAGGACCCGTCCGGTGAATACCCCCACTTCCGGATTGACCTCTCTGCTGCACTGCTCTGCCAGAGATCTGAGTCCTTCATCCGCCCGGAATTCAAATACGTCCATCTGGGGAATCTTTCCAACGGGATAGCCGAATCCGGTGGCATCCATATCATGCTGCACTGCATCCTCAGCCAGCACAATATCCCCTATATTGATCTCATTTCTGAGAGAACCGGCAATTCCCGTATTGATCACTGCCTCTACTCCGTAATGGCCTGCCAGAATCTGCGTACATACAGCTGCATTTACCTTTCCGATACCGGAACGCACTACTACTGCGTCTTTCCCTCTCAGTTTTCCACAATAAAAATCCATGGCGGCAATCTTTTCCACAGAAACATCCGTCATTTCCTCTTTTAACTGAGCCACTTCCTGATCCATGGCTCCGATAATTCCGATCATCTTCATTTCCTCCTGTATCCTGAATGTTATGGTTTCAGTATACAGGAGAAAACCACTCTTTGGCAAGGTAATCCCTTGACAATCCTTTCCATGGGCAGATATAATAAATTAGCTGATACAAATGAGGGTACAACGGAGGAGAAATCAATATGGTATATAAAACACACGGAACTTGTTCCAGAGAAATTCATTTTGACGTAAAAGATGACAAAATAACCGGAGTCAGCTATGTAGGCGGCTGCAACGGAAACCTGAAAGGCATCGGAAAACTGGTGGAAGGCATGAACGTGGATGAAGCCATCAGACGCCTGGACGGCATCACCTGCGGTATGAAGCCCACTTCCTGTCCGGACCAGCTTGCAAAGGCCCTGAAGGAATACAGAGCTTCTCAAGCCTGAATCTGTGCGAGAAAAAGACCGGGAGTTCCCATTACTGGGACTCCCGGTCTTTCTGTATCTGTGACACTCTTTCAATATGGATCCCCAGAAAGCCGATTTCTTCCCGGCGGATCTTTTGCTTCAGT
>CALWRQ010000100.1 GCA_944383965.1 uncultured Lachnospiraceae bacterium | reverse complement strand
AGCGTCAAGCGGGATAAGCAGCGGAAGGGGCAGTTCATCGGCGGCAAGCCCATGTACGGGTACAAGATGCACCCAACGGAGAAAAACAAGATCATCATTGACGAGGAAGTAGCTCCGGTGGTGCGGCGCATCTTTGCTTTAGCCCTTTCTGGTATGAGCTGCCGCAAGATTGCGACCACGCTCAATGAGCAAGGTGTCCCAACACCAGCCACCTACTGCGGCTGGAAAGTTGGAAATCCTGGCCCCTACACCGGGCTGTGGAGCAGCGAGCGGATCTCCGAAATGCTGAAGAACGAGACCTACATCGGTAATATGGTGCAGGGACGTATGGTGAAGATCAGCTACAAATCCAAGAAGTGTCTGAGGCAATCACCGGAAAACTGGGTGGTGGTGGAAGGAACGCATGAGCCGATCATTGACCCGGAAACTTTTCAGAAGGTGCAGATGCTGGTGAATAGCCGCAAGCACACCCGAAGCCGGACCTATGACTTTCTCTTGAAAGGGCTGATTTTCTGCCACGAGTGTGGCTATCCCATGGCGGTGCTTAACCGCAAGAATGCAGCCGGTGAAGATCGCCTGTTCTTTGTCTGCCGGACCTATCAGCGATTCACCAAGGCGGGCGTCTGTACTTGTCATTCCATCAAGGAAGAAACGGTGAATGAGGCCGTTCTTGCCAAGGTGCGGGAGGTCTGTCAGGCTTATCTGAACCCGGACCGGCTGTGCCCAATCGCAGAAGAAGCTGTGGAGAACGCCAGCAAGGAGTCCAGCTGTGAAGCGGAGATGCAAACCCTGCAATCCAAAATCACTGCTCTGACCACCAATCTGGATCAGATGTACATGGACCGGCTGAATGGGCTGCTCTCCGAAGAGGACTTTCAGCGCATCTATCAGAAGGTCAAGATGGACCGCACGGTTCTGGAAGATCGGCTGAAGAGTCTTCAGGAACAGGTAAAGCAGCCGGTGAACACCGAAGAAAAAGCCAGGGCGCTGGTGAAACAGTTTCTGGACTCGGCACTGACCAGTCGGGAATTGCTGGTCAGCCTCATCGAACGGGTGGAGCTGACCGAGGAAAAAGAGATCATCATCAAATTCCGCTTCCACGAGCTGGAGGCGATTTCTTAAAGGGCATCGTTTACAATAGGCGTGTCGCTATGTAAGCAGAATAGAGAAAAAGGCAATCGAAAAGCTCCGGATGGAGTTTGAAAGGGAAAAAGGAAATCTCTGATCAGAACAAATGTTCGATAAAACTCTTGCAATGGGAAAGAGCCTGTGTTACAATAAAAAAGAACAAATGTTCGATAAAAAACAAGGAGACATCGGCATGCTTATACAGGAAGAACTGAGTCTGCAGAAGAAACTGGAGATTCTGACAGATGCAGCAAAATACGATGTGGCCTGCACATCCAGCGGGTCGGAGAGAAAAGGAAGAAAAGGGACTATGGGCAATACGGTTCCGGCAGGAATCTGTCATAGCTTTTCCGCAGACGGACGGTGCATTTCTCTCCTGAAGATTCTCTTTACCAATCAGTGCATATACGATTGCCGGTACTGTATTAACCGCCGTTCCAATGATCAGATCCGCACTTCCTTTACTCCGGATGAGGTCTGTACGCTTACCATGGAATTCTACCGCAGAAATTATATAGAAGGATTGTTTTTAAGCTCCGGGATTCTTGGCAGTCCGGACTATACCATGGAGCTGATCTGCTGTACCCTGGAGAAGTTGCGGACAGAACACAGATTCCGGGGCTATATCCATGTGAAGGCGATTCCGGGAGCAGAACCGGACCTGATCCGCAGAGCCGGTTTTCTCGCAGACCGGATGAGCATAAATCTGGAACTCCCCACAGAGGAGGGGCTGAGGACTCTGGCTCCGGGAAAGTCCAGAGAAAAGATCCTGCTGCCTATGCGGCAGATTCAGCAGGGAATCCGGCAGGACAGGGAGGAACTGGTGCCGTATCGAAAAGCACCGGCCTTCGTTCCTGCAGGACAGAGCACGCAGATCATAGTGGGGGCAACACCGGAAAGCGATTATCAGATGATTACCGCCGCTGAGACCCTGTACCGCGGCTATGGATTGAAACGGGTGTTTTACTCTGCTTTTGTCCGTGTCAATGAAGACCGGCTGCTGCCCACGCTTCCCGGTGGTCCTCCGCTGCTGAGGGAGCACCGGCTGTATCAGGCAGACTGGCTGCTGCGCTATTATGGATTCCGGGCAGAAGAACTTCTGTCGGAAAAAAGACCGAATTTCAATATTCTTCTTGACCCTAAATGTGACTGGGCGCTGCGCCATCTGGAAAGATTCCCAGTGGAAGTGAACCGGGCAGATTACTATACGCTTCTGCGGGTACCGGGAATGGGAGTGCGGTCGGCACGCCGGGTGGTGGAAGCGAGGAGGTATGGAACTCTGGATTTTTCCGACTTGAAGAAACTTGGTGTGGTGTTAAAACGGGCCGTGTATTTTATTACCTGTAAGGGAAAGACCATGTTTCCCGTTCGAATGGATCAGGACGGGATCGCTGCAGCGCTTACAGGAGAAGAACGGAGAAGAGCATGGGAGATCAGTGAAGGGAACGCCTACCGGCAGATGTCTCTTTTTGATGATTTTCATATTCATGCCAGTCCGTCTGAGGAAGACCGGGCAGCGTCGATTACGGGGGTGATGTGATGACAGTCTATGTATGCAAGGATGATTTTGAATCCATTCTGTCAGGGATTTATGATGCCGGGACCAGCGGACGGAAACGGGATGACCAGCGGCTGGAGATCTGGGGAAAAAGGGAGCCGGAACTGTTCTGTCAATACATTCAGGTGGAAAAGGACCGGAAGAAGGCGGAATCGGTTCAGAAGACTGTGAAGAAAATCCTTTCTCCTCGGGTATTCCAGCTGCTTTGGGAAGTGTCCCTCTCCGGAAGTCCGGAAAAGGCAGATCTGATGTATCGCTTCCTGATTGACGGATTTCGGGAGGGACCGAAGATCCTTCATATGCTGACGATTCCTTCCGTATCCGGAATGCTGGAACTGAGACGGGCGGTTTTCCGGGAAGCTCACCTGCTTACAGGATTTGTCCGCTTCGGAAGACTTCAGAGCGGAATTCTTGCAGGGAGCATCGGTCCGAAAAATGATGTTCTGATTCTCCTTGCAGAGCATTTTGAGGACAGGCTTTCCGGCGAAAGCTGGCTGCTCTGGGACGAAAAGAGGGATCAGGCTGCTGTTCACAGAGCAGGAAAAGAGACGTTTCTGTTCCGCGGGATTCCGGAAGAAGCGGGACAGCAGGTGAAAGCAGCCGGAAAACAGGATCTGTTTGCAGATCTCTGGAAACAGTTTGTAGCTTCGGTCTCCATTGAGGAGAGAGAGAACCGAGCGTGTCAGATGACTCATATGCCGCTTCGCTACAGGAAATATATGACGGAATGGCAGTCTTAGCCTTGTATTCCGGAAACGGATATGGTAGGATAGAAAATACCTATTTTCAACAGATTCATTTCATTTCCGGCCGGCATTCTTCCGGCCGGTCAGACAGATCTTCCGGCAGAAACCGATCTGCCGGGAAAGGCCGTTCGGCCGTAGTTTCCATGCAAATGCTGAATCAAGGACAGGTAAACAAGACTTCCGGAACTTTTGTATGCGTTCCGGAAACGGGAGACGCCTGTCCGGAAAGGAGAAATATGTTCTGCAGAGTAAACAGTATAGGGATAGCAGGGATAGAAGGATACCTGGTCCGGGTGGAGGCAGATGTAAGCAACGGACTGCCGGGATTTTCCATGGTAGGATATCTGGGAAGCGAAGTGAAGGAGGCAAGAGACCGGGTTCTGACCGCATTGAAAAACTCTGGCTATTCATGTCCTCCCAGAAAGATTACCGTAAATCTGTCTCCGGGAGACAGGAAAAAGGATGGAACGGCCTTTGACCTTCCTATTGCGGTGGCAGTCCTGGGAGCCTACGGAGTAGTCCCAAAGGACAAGCTGGAGCGGGTTGTCATAGCAGGGGAGCTTGGACTGAGCGGAGAGGTGAAACGAATCCGGGGATGCCTTGCAATTGCAGCGGCAGCAGAAGAACTGGGGATGGAATGGTGCTGTCTTCCTGAGGGAAACCGAAGGGAAGGGCAGGCAGCGGGAAACATACCGGTCGCAGGAGTAAGATCCCTGAGAGAAATGGAAGAATTTTTAAAATATGGTCCCCGGGCAGAGAATATTGCGGAAGCAGAGCCTGAAGAAGAGGAGGAATCGGAGGACCTGCCGGATTTCAGCGATGTGATCGGGCAGCCTCACATGAAGCGGGCGGCAGAGATTGCAGCAGCAGGAATGCACAACCTGCTGCTTATGGGACCTGCAGGGACAGGAAAGAGCATGACAGCCAGAAGAATTCCCACCATAATGCCTCCTCTCACGCTGGAAGAGAGGAGAGAAATCTCAAAAATCTACAGTATCTGCGGATTGATGCCGGAAGACCGGCCGCTGATTCGTACCAGACCATTCCGAAGCCCTCATCACACGGCTACGGTCCAGGCCATCGCGGGAGGAGGAAGAAGGCCCAAACCGGGAGAGGTTTCACTGGCTGCAGGAGGTGTTCTGTTTCTGGATGAACTTCCGGAATTTTCAAGAAGTGTAATCGAACTTCTGCGTCAGCCCATGGAGGACCGGTCCATTGTGGTGGCCCGGGTTCACGGGGCTTACCGATTTCCTGCCGATTTTATGCTGGTGGCAGCCAGCAATCCCTGTCCCTGCGGTTTTTTTCCGGACCGGAACAGATGCCGGTGTACGGAGCGGCAGGTGAAAACTTATCTGAATCGGATTTCCAGACCGATTCTGGACCGGATGGATCTGATCGCAGAAGCTGCACCGATTCCCTATGAAGAACTGGCTGCCGGAAAAGGAAGCCGGCAGGAGGAAAACTCGGAATCCATCAGAAAAAGAGTTCATGCAGCCTGGCTCATACAGAAAGAGCGGTATCAGGGGCTTTCGGTAAGGTTCAACAGCCGCATGGGAAGAGGAGAGCTGGAACAGTTCTGTGCATTGGGCCGGGAAGAAGAACAGACCATGAAGAGAATTTACGAGCAGGAAGAGATGAGCGGGCGTGGAAGAGACCGTCTTCTGAAAGTAGCCAGGACCATTGCCGATCTGGAAGGAGAAAAAAGAATTTGCAGGGAGCATCTTCTGGAAGCAGCTGGATACAGAAGAGGGGTCCGGTTTTACTGGGGAGGTGGCTGGGATTGACCGAACAGGAAAAACAGTATCTCTATCTTCTGTGCAGGATCAAAGGGATCGGAGCAGTTACTCTGCGCAGACTCTGGGAGGAGCTCGGAAGCTTTCAGTCCATATATTATATAGAAGAAACAGATGAAATGAAGAAGTTCCCAGCATTTTGCCGGGTAGCACAAAAAATCCGTCTTGGGCGATCGGAACAGAAAAAAACGGAAGAAGAATATCATAGCCTTTCTGAATGGGGAATACAGTTTATTACTCCCTTTGACGAGAACTACCCGGAAAAACTGAAGGAAATCTATGATCCTCCTATGGGATTGTGGGTACGGGGAAAACTTCCGGAAAAAGGCTGTCATACAGCTGCCATAGTGGGAGCCAGAGACCATACGGAATATGGGAGAGCTATGGCAGAATGGTTCGGCAGAGAATTGTCTGCCGCCGGGATCTGGGTAGTCAGCGGCATGGCACGGGGGATCGACAGCGCCGCTCATCGGGGAGCTCTTTCTTCCGGCGGAAAAACGGCAGCGATTCTTGGGTGCGGCCTAAAAATATGTTATCCCAGAGAAAATTACCGCCTGTTTCAGGAAATAGGGGAAACTGGCTGCCTGATTTCAGAGTTTCCCCCTTATGCGGCACCTGCGGCCGGAAATTTTCCCATGCGGAACCGGATCATCAGCGGAATGTCAGATCTGGTGACTGTGGTAGAGGCAAGGGAAAAAAGCGGCTCCCTGATTACGGCAGCTCTGGCTCTGGATCAGGGACGGGAAGTGCTGGCAGTACCCGGCAGAAGCACAGACCCTTTGAGTGCAGGGTGTAATCGGCTGATCAAGAGCGGTGCTCAGCTGGCAGACAGCCCGGGAGATCTGCTGGAAATTTTCAGTATGAAACGGCAATCGGAGCGGATGGTTCAAGAAAAAAACGGAAAGGGACTTGCCAAGACAGAAAAAATGGTGTATAGTTGCCTGGATTTACAGCCAAAATTTCTGGATGAGATTATACAGCAGTCCGGACTTTCTCCCGGAGCGTGCATGGGCGCCCTTCTGGAGCTGGAATGGAAAGGATATGTGGTCCGGACAGCGAATCAATATTATGGAAAAAAGCTATAGGTGAGGTTGACATGGCAAGTTATTTAGTGATTGTAGAGTCTCCTGCGAAGGTGAAGACCATTAAGAAATTTCTGGGAGCCAACTATGTGGTGGATGCTTCCAACGGTCATGTGAGGGATATGCCCAAAAGTCAGATGGGATTTGATGTGGCCAATGACTATGAGCCTAAATATATTACCATCCGGGGAAAGGGAGATATCCTGGCAAAACTCCGCAAAGAAGTAAAAAAGGCGGACCGGATCTATCTGGCAACTGACCCGGACCGGGAAGGAGAAGCAATCTCATGGCATCTGGTAAAAGCACTGAAGCTGGATGAACTGAAGGATAAAAAGGTATACCGGATCAGCTTCAATGAGATCACAAAAAATGCGGTAAAGGCATCTCTGAAATCTCCCAGACAGATTGATATGAATCTGGTGGATGCACAGCAGGCACGCCGTGTCCTGGACCGTATGGTAGGATACGGAATCAGTCCGCTGCTGTGGGAGAAGGTGAAGCGGGGATTAAGTGCCGGCCGCGTTCAGTCTGTGGCTCTGCGCATGATCTGTGACCGGGAAGATGAGATCAATGCATTCATTCCCGATGAATACTGGAGTCTGGATGCAAAACTGAAGTGTGAAGGCAGAAAGACTCCTCTTACGGCTAAATTTTACGGAACAAAAGCTGAAAAAATAACGATTCACAGTCAGGCAGAGCTGGAAGAAATATTGAAAAAACTGGAAGGGGCACAATATCAGATAGATGATGTGAAGCAGGGAGAACGGACAAAGAAAGCGCCCATCCCGTTTACAACCAGTACCCTTCAGCAGGAGGCATCCAAAGTCCTGAATTTTTCTACTCAGAAAACCATGCGTCTTGCCCAGCAGCTGTATGAAGGTGTGGACATTAAAGGACGCGGTACAGTTGGTTTGATCACATATCTGCGTACGGATTCTACCCGTGTGGCAGAAGAGGCAGATGTGGCTGCAAAACAGTTTATCGGAGAACATTATGGAAGCCAGTATGTAGCCGGAGAGGAGAAAGCCAAGAAAACCACAGGAAAGATTCAGGATGCACATGAGGCAATCCGCCCTACAGACATTACCCTGACTCCGGTTCTGGTTAAAGATTCCCTTTCCAGGGACCTGTTCCGCCTGTATCAGCTGATCTGGAAACGGTTCACGGCAAGCCGTATGAAACCGGCAGTATACGAAACGACTTCTGTAAAGATCGATGCGGCAGGCTATCTGTTTACCCTGACTGCTTCCAAGCTCTCCTTTGACGGCTTTATGTCCGTATATGTGGAGGAAGACGAGAAAGAAGAGAACAATGTGCTGTTAAACAGCCTGGAAAAGGGAGACATCCTTCCTCTCAAGGATCTGGAATACAGCCAGCACTTTACCCAGCCTCCTGCTCATTACACGGAAGCTTCTCTGGTAAAGGCACTGGAGGAGCAGGGAATCGGCCGTCCCAGTACCTATGCACCTACGATCACAACGATCATTGCCAGACGGTATGTGGCAAAAGAAAACAAGAATCTTTATGTTACAGAGCTGGGCGAGATTGTAAACCGGATTATGAAAAAATGTTTCCCAAGTATTGTGGATCCTACGTTTACTGCAAATCTGGAGTATCTTCTGGATAAGGTGGGGGATGGAGAACTGCCTTGGAAATCTGTTGTGAGAAATTTCTATCCGGATCTTATGGAAGCGGTAAAGAAAGCAGAAAGTGAGCTGGAGACCGTTACCATTTCCGATGAAGTCACCGATGAAGTATGCGAGCTCTGCGGGAGAAATATGGTCATCAAGTACGGTCCCCATGGAAAATTCCTGGCCTGCCCGGGATTCCCGGAATGCAAAAATACGAAACCCTATTTTGAAAAAACAGGAGTGAAGTGCCCGCTGTGCGGCGGAGACGTGGTGATCAAGAAGACCAAAAAGGGCAGAAAATATTACGGGTGCACCAATAATCCGGAATGCGAATTCATGTCCTGGCAGAAACCTACGGAGATCAAATGTCCGGAGTGCGGTCATTATATGGTGGAAAAAGGCAGCAAGCTTCTTTGCTCCAATGAGCACTGCGGCCATAGTATGGCAAAAGAAAAATAGTACGAAGAATTGATAAAAAAATTGAAAAATTCAGAAAAAAACTCTTGTTATTCATTTGAAATCGTGCTATGCTTTGAATAGATTAAAGTTTTGCTCGGATTTAAACGAAAAGCAAGGAGGTTTTACAAATGGGAGTACAGTTGTTAGACAAAACCAGGAAAATCAACAAACTTCTTCACAACAATAATTCGCACAAATTCGTGTTCAATGATATCTGCAAAGTATTGAGTGAAATCCTGCTGTCAAATATCCTGGTCATCAGCCGTAAGGGAAAGGTTCTTGGAGTCAGCGTCTGGGATGGCGTGGATGAAATTGAGGAACTGATTGCTGATCAGGTGGGCGGCTTTGTGGATCCCATGCTGAATGAAAGGCTTTTGAGTATCCTTTCCACCAAGGAGAACGTAAACCTGGTTACCCTCGGCTTCACGGCAGATAAGGTAAAGGATTACCAGGCGATCATTACTCCCATTGATATTGCCGGAGAAAGACTGGGAACCCTGTTTATCTATAAGTTCAATTCTCAGTACGATATTGATGACATCATTTTAAGCGAATACGGCACTACAGTGGTC
Organism: uncultured Lachnospiraceae bacterium; assembly: GCA_944383965.1. Taxonomy (GTDB): domain Bacteria; phylum Bacillota; class Clostridia; order Lachnospirales; family Lachnospiraceae; genus Lachnoclostridium_A. The sequence continues at coordinate 1,219 of CALWRQ010000100.1, read as the reverse complement.
GGTCTGGAGATGATGCGTTCCGTAAATGAGGAAAATGCAGAGGAGACCAGAAAAATTCAGATTGTCAAATCTGCGATCAGTACGTTATCTTTCTCTGAACTGGAAGCCATTACTCATATCTTTGAGGAGCTGGACGGAAACGAAGGAATTCTGGTGGCCAGCAAGATTGCGGACAGAGTAGGGATCACCCGTTCTGTGATTGTCAACGCTTTAAGAAAATTTGAAAGCGCAGGTGTGATCGAATCCCGCTCCTCCGGAATGAAGGGAACATACATCAAAGTTCTGAATGATGTGATTTTTGATGAGCTGAAAAATATCAAAGCGGCCAATAATAAATAATCAGAACGAAAACTCGGAAAATTTATTTCAGACAGGATGCCGGAACATACGGCATCCTGTTTTTTCCTGCCCGGCCCGCGCCGCAGGGACAGATGAGAAAAAGGAAGAAAAAAGGGAAAACTTGAAAAAAACCCTTGCGTGGCTGAGATTCCTATGCTATATTAGTAGGGCTGATAAAAAACACGTCTGCCGATTCCTGGAAACGGTGCCTGGTGATCCGGGTCTTTCCGGAAACATGAGACGCAGACGGAAGAACAACCAAAATGGAGGAAAAAAACATGAGCGTAATTTCTATGAAGCAGCTTTTGGAAGCAGGTGTGCATTTCGGCCACCAGACAAGAAGATGGAACCCCAAGATGGCTCCCTACATCTACACCGAGAGAAACGGCATCTACATCATTGACTTACAGAAGTCCGTTGTTAAGGTAGATGAGGCTTACAAGGCAATTTCCGATATCGCTGCAGAAGGCGGCACGGTTCTGTTTGTGGGAACGAAGAAGCAGGCTCAGGACGCGATCAAGACTGAAGCAGAGCGCTGCGGAATGTTCTATGTAAATGAGAGATGGTTAGGCGGAATGCTGACCAACTTCAAGACCATTCAGTCCAGAATTGCAAGACTGAAAGAGATCGAGACCATGTCTGAGGATGGTACCTTTGATGTACTGCCGAAGAAGGAAGTAATCGCACTCAAGAAGGAGTGGGAGAAGTTAGAGAAGAACCTGGGCGGCATCAAGGAGATGAAGAGACTTCCCGATGCGATCTTCGTAGTAGATCCGAAGAAGGAGAGAATCTGCGTACAGGAAGCTCACACTCTTGGAATCCCGCTGATCGGTATTGCAGATACCAACTGCGATCCGGAAGAGCTTGACTATGTGATCCC
>CALWRQ010000099.1 GCA_944383965.1 uncultured Lachnospiraceae bacterium | reverse complement strand
TTTAGATTTTGACATAAAAAATCCCCCTTAAGTAGATTTTGGTTATTTACCTTGTCTACTTAAGGGGAATCATATCACATCTGCGCAGTACCTTTTTTATTATATGGATTTCTTAAGGCTCTGTATCTTCTGAGAACAGCATCTCCAGCTTTTTCAGACAGTGACGGAATGCAGGAATCAGGAAAAGATCGGCTGCGATCCAGGCCAGCGGGCTGGCAATGCAGGCAGCCGGGTAGCCGAAAACAGGAACCAGAAACATGCCGGCAAAGGCTCTTGCAAACATTTCGCACACTCCGGCCAGAATGGCGAACTTACTGAATCCCATGCCCTGGATGGCAAACCGCACCACATTTACGAATACAAGAGGGATATAAAATGCCCCGTTTCCGATCAGGAAGAGCACCACATTGTCGATGGTGTCTGTTTCCGAAGGATCAAGAAACAGCAGGGAAATATATCTTCCGAATACAATGAGGACAGCCAGGGCGATCACGGAGTAGACGCAGCCGATGATAGAGGCGTATTTTACGCCGGCGCTGACCCGGTCCAGCTTTTTTGCGCCTACATTCTGTCCGGCCCAGGTAGCCATGGTGGCGCCCAGGGCGTCAAAGGGGCAGCAGAAAAACATGGTTACTTTGCTTCCGGCTGATACGGCAGCCACATAGAGGGAACCGAGGCCGTTTACTGCGGTCTGCAGGATTACACTTCCGATTGCCGTAATGGAGTACTGGAGTCCCATGGGGATCCCCATTCCGCACAGGATTTTCATCATATGGGGATTGATCTTCCGTTCTTCTTCCGTCATCTTCAGAATGGAAAAATGAGCTCTCATATAGATAAAACAGAGAATTCCCGATATTGCCTGAGAGATTACAGTGGCGTATGCGGCGCCTTCCGGCCCCATTCCCAGGATCAGAATGGTGAAAAGATCCAGAAAAATATTGATCACGGAGGAGAGAAGAAGGAAATAAACAGGCGTCCGGCTGTCCCCCAGAGACCGGATGATACCCGCCAGAATATTGTACAGGTAGGTAACGGGGATGCCTGCAAAGATGATAAATATGTAGTCATAGGCTCCCTGGATGATGTCCTCGGGAGTGTTCATCCAGCGGAGAATATCCATACAGAGGACACATACCGCAAACGTCATTATTACGGAGAAAATGGCGGACAGCCAGGCTGCATTGGCTACAAAGCATCGCAGTCCGTGATGATCTCCGGCTCCGAATTTCTGGGCGACGGGAATGGAGAATCCGCTGCAGACACCGGTACAGAATCCGATGATCATAAAATTGATGGAGCTGGTGGAGCCGACGGCGGCAAGGGCATTCACTCCCAGGTATTTTCCTACAATAATAGTATCTACCATGCTGTAAAACTGCTGGAATAAAAGTCCCAGAAGCATGGGAACGGCAAAGCCCAGAATCAGCTTCAGGGGGGATCCGTTTGTCATATCCCTGATTTCATGTTTGGCCATAAGTATTCCTTCCTGATCATGTTATTATTGTATTTTGTATTATAAAAAACAGGAAAACAACCGTCCGCAGCGGAAACAGTCTGCTCCCGGATGCCGGACGGATATTTACAAGAAGTATATTATAATGAGGTTTTTTATGATTGTACAGATACAATTTTTCAGGAAAGAAAAAACTGGCATTACGTGCAAAAAAAAGCATGAAAAACCAGATAAGATGGATAAAATACGGTTTAAAAAGGGACGGAGAGCAGGATGTCAGGCGATGTAGTTCGGAAGCCGGCATCCATCCTGACAGAGAATATTGAACAGTTCTCTGGAAGGTCTGGTAAGGCTGTCAATGCTTTCATTGTATATGACAGCCCACTGCCATACAGGGGAATAGGAGGCATCGATCTGGTAATACCGGATTTTATCTCCGGTATGGTAAACCTTGGAATAGATATTGGGGATCAGGGATATCCCCAGACCGCTGGCTACCAACCGGATAACCGTTTCAATATTCTGGGATTCCAGAATGATATTGTAGTCCTTGTCCAGATATTTCAGAATCCGGTCTGCAGCCATGCGGGTTTTTTTAAAACTTTTTGTCAGAATGAATTCGGCTCCTTTCAGCTTCTCCAGAGGAAAATACGGCATTTCCTCAGAATTCTGAACGTATCCTTCAGAATTTAATGGATGATCTTTCGGAAGAGCAACGTAAAGAGGCTCTTCATAGAAGATCTTATAGTTTACATTCGCATTTTTTAAGGGAAGGCACAATATGGCAATATCCAGAGCGCCGATCAGGAGCTTTTCTTCCAGAAGCATACTGTTCTCTTCAATAATATCGATTTTGATATTGGGATAGAGATCATTGAAACGCTTGAGCAGGTGGGGGAGAACCAGAGCTCCGATCCGTTCGGCGGAACCCAGTTTCAGAATTCCTTTTCTCATATGATTCAGCTCACAGAATTCTATTTCCACATCATCGTAAAGCTTCATGATCTGATAGGCTTTTTTGACCAGGCATTCTCCGGCATAGGTCAGACGAAGTCCGTTGGGCCGTCGCACAAACAGGGTTTCTCCCAGACTTTCCTCGACTTTGGTCAGACATTTGCTCAGTGCCGGCTGTGTGATAAACAGTTTCTGAGCGGCTTTGGCCATGCTCCCTTCTTCTGCAATCGCCAGTATTTTTTCCAGATCGCTTTGATTCATGTTTGCGCCCCCATTCATAGTATGATGCCTCTTTCTCAGTCGGTATAAGGCTCTGTGGTTAATGGCGGCAGAGTTTTCTGAGAAAGAATGTTTGTTATGGAAGAAATCGTATTATCCAGCCATGCAGCAGGATAGTCTCTGCAGCAGGAGGAGACTTTATTCAGAAGCTGCGGATACGTAAGCGGAGAAGAAACGCTTCCGGATGCATCCAGAACGGTTTCACAGCAAGTCCGGCCGTCGGTTGTCAGCAGCGTCATTTCGCAGCCCCAGTGTTCAGGATACACGGCTGTGAAGCGTTCTTCGGGAACAACCGAAACCTTTTCCAGAAAGCTCTGAATCTCTGGATCAGAAACAGAAGCGGGGAGAAAATCTTCCAGACCAACCCGTCCCTTCCTCAGCGCACAGGCAACGGTATAAGGAGTGGAAAATTTTGCATCTGTGACTGTGCGGGGATGGCGGCTGCTTTCGGCAGATCCGCACTGTTTATATCCGACAGAATAGGTTTTAATCATTATAGATTTTATATCCTCGAAAAGCAAATGATTTTTTTCCCGGATCTTCAGTGCGGCGTCAATTGCACAGTGAGTGCTCCGGCAGCAGGGATAGGGCTTTCTGTCCATATGGAGAATTTCATAGGTTTGGCCTAAAGACCGGCTGACAAGGGAATAATCAAAGGCGTCGGACATCATGGGGAAGATTCCGCCATCTTGTGCGTCAAGAATGTGGGAAGAACCTTTCATGCCGCCTAAGGTCAGAATACAGGAATCCAGACCGCTTACAGCAGCCCGGGCGGGATGAAGAATCTTGTTTGTGGCGCTGTCAGACAGAAATGCCCAGGTAGAGCAGGATTGGGTTCCCGCCAGGCCGAAGGCCGACAGGATCTGTTCTTCATTAAAATTCAGAAGCTTGGCGCAGGCAGCGGCTGCGCCGAAGGTTCCGGCAGTTCCCGTTACATGCCACCCTTTGTTGCGATGGCTGGAAACACCGAATCCCATGCCGATGCGCGCCATGGCTTCATATCCGCAGATCACTGCTTCCAGAAAGTGTTTTCCGGTCAGATTGAGATATTCGGTCAGTCCCCATGCGGCAGGGATGACTACAGTTCCGATATGGGTTTTGGATTTGGTATGTACATCGTCCAGCTCAAGGACGTGTCCCATCATGGCGTTTAAAAATACGGCGGGACGGAGAGAGGAGCGCACAGGAGATCCCCAGAGAGAAACAGCTTCGCTGCCGGTTCCTGCGTAGGACAGATAAGTGTCCCTTACAGAAGAAAAAAGAGAGTTCCTATAAGCACCCAGTGCAGTTCCGATGCTGTCCAGAGCGCACTGACTGGCAGCGGAAAGAACGCGGCTGTCTGCGCCGTCCAGATGAAAGTTGGCAATAAAGCCTGACAGTTCCTTTAACTCTTGCATAGTTTGAGATTCCTTTCTTTCCAAAGTATGATAAGTTAGCCTTATTATAAATTGGCGGAATCCCTTTGCATAATGATAAAGAGTTTGAAGAGCTATAACCTGTTGTTAATAATAAACAGTTATAGCTGGTAAAACATTTTGTGATTTGTATAAATCACACAGAGGCTTTATACTTTGAAATGAGAATTGGCCAATGCGTAATACTACTGATGTGTAATGAAACTAGGAACTTAGGAGGGTAAGATATGACTTTTGGGGTTGATCCGGCTATACTGGTTATTCTGATTATTGTGGCGGCTTTGGTTTTATTCATTACGGAATGGATTCCGCTTCCGGCAACGGCGATGGCGGTAGCGGTCAGCTTTTACCTGATCGGAGCGGTGGATGCGAATACGGCACTGAAATCTTTTTCCAGCAGTACGGCCATGATCATTGCAGCCATGGCGATCATCGGGGAAGCGGTATTTCAGACAGGGGGGGCGGATAAAATCGGAAGAGTCCTGACCCGGTTCGGAACAAATGAAAGATATCTGATTTTTGTGATCGTGATGTTTTCCGGTATCATGTCAGGATTTCTTTCCAACACGGGAGCAGCAGCCCTTCTCATAGCTCTCATACTTGGAATGTGCTCCTCTACGGGGATGAAACGGTCAAAGCTGATGTATCCGGTTATTGTAGGGTGCTGCTTCGGAGGAGGAATTACCATTGTAGGAACGACATCCGGTCCGTTTCTGAAGGAAACACTGGAAGCACTCAATATCGGTGAAACGATGAGCTTTTTTGAGTTTGCGCCCTTATCTCTGATCTGTCTGCTGATTGCAGCGTTTTATATGGCGACTATCGGCTATAAACTGCTTCCGGACAAGCCCGGAAACGACGACAGTGAGATGGGGCATGATGGAAAAAACACAGATTTTTCCAATGTACCAAGATGGAAAATGTATCTGAGTCTTGGAATTATGGTAGGTACGTTTGTGGGAATGATTTTTGAAAACCAGATCGGGATCCCGCTGCATTTTATAGCTATCATCGGGGCGCTGATTGCCGTATGTGCCAAGTGCATTACCGTCAAAGCAGCGACCAGAGCGATTCCGATCAGCGGAATTATTATCTATGCGGCAATGGTTCCGGTAGCAGATGCAATGACAAATTCCGGAGCGGCGGATCTGATCGCCGATGCATCCTTAAATGTTTTGGGGGGACTGGGAAGTCCGATCCTGATTCTCTGCCTGATCTTTCTGATCATTACGCCGATTACAAATTTCATGTCCAATGCGGCAACCATTATTCTGTTTACGCCGATTGCTCTGATTGTGGCAGAAAGCCTGGGAATTAACCCCAAGGCGATTCTGATCGCAGTACGCTTTGCGGCATCCATAGCAATCGCTACTCCTGTGGCTATGCCGGCAAATTCCATGGCGGTAGAACCGGGAGGATATAAATTTATCGATTACCTGAAGCCCGGTCTACCTCTGACGCTGATCTGTGTGGCGGTATCCATTGTATATATTGCATGTTTTTATCCTCTTGCATAAAGACCGGACAGAAAGAAAAAGAAGCTGATGATTTCTGCATCAGCTTCTTTTTGGATTATCTGCAGGCCTCCACAAATGCGGAAAACAGTCTGGCTGCTTCCGGCTGGAAGGAGGCCAGATGCTCCGGATGCCACTGAACGCCCAGCAGGAAGGGATAGTCCGGTGCGTATACTGCCTCAATCATGTGATCGGGGGCGTAGCCGCAGACCTCCAGACCGGGGGCCAGGTCCTTAATAGCCTGATGGTGCATGCTGTTTACTGCAATGGAAGTTACTTCTTCACCCAGAATTCTGGAAAGCAGAGTGTCCTGCACCACGTCTACCGTATGGGAAGGCACCTTATAGGCAAACGGCTGTCTGTGCGCGATGGAAATGTCAGAGGAAAACTGAGAAGGAATATCCTGGTACAGGGTTCCTCCCATGGCTGTGTTGATCAGCTGAATGCCGCGGCAGATACCGAAAATAGGCTTTCCTGTTTCAAGAGCCATGGGAAAGAGAGCCATTTCCATAGAATCTCTGGGCTGAGAGATATTGCCGCACTTTGCATGAGTCTCTTCGCCGTACAGGAAAGGATGGATGTCATCTCCGCCGGTAAACAGTACTCCGTCAACCCGGTCCAGCAGTTCTCTCAGATCGTCTTCGGAAAGCTCCATAGGGAAGACCATAGGGATACCTCCGGCGTTTCTGACCGAGCGCAGATAAATGGAATTAACAAAAATCTTATCATTTTCCGTATCATGACTGACGGCAAATCCGATAACTGGTTTTTTCATAAAGGTCTCCTTTATCTTTCTATATTCATTCTTATGCATAGAGAGGCTGGTAAACGATAAAAGCCCCTTCCTCAGGAAGGGGCTTTTATGTAATGCTAATTAGCCTTCGATAGCGCCTGTCGGGCAGGTTGCTGCACAGGTACCGCAGTCGATGCAGGTATCAGCGTCGATCACGTACTTGCCGTCGCCCTCAGAAATAGCGCTTACGGGACACTCAGCAGCACAAGCACCACAGGAAACACAGGTATCAGTAATTACATATGCCATTGTAAATACCTCCTTAAATAAATATTGTATAGATTACTGTTATTGTATATTAAAAAGCGTAAATATTCAAGTGGAAATTATGGTTTCCCTTGTTCTAATTTTGAAGCACAGATACCCTTTAGGATAACCTTTCGGGCTGCCGCCGCCTCGGCCTTGGAGAGCGGCTTTGTATCTTTTAAGGCATAGTCCATTCCCAGCTTCTCATATTTTACTTTTCCCATGTCGTGATAAGGAAGAACATCCAGAGCCTTGACATTGTTCAAGGTACCGATGAAACGTCCGGTTTCGTAGAGCCAGTGTTCGTTCTGGGTAATTCCGGGAACGACCACATGGCGGATCCAGACGGGAAGCTTCCGGTCGCTCAGGTACCGGGCAAATGCCAGGATCGGACGGTTGGGCTGGCCGCAGAGCTTCTCATGTTCTTCCGGGTCGATATGCTTGATATCCAGCAGGATCAGGTCTGTCAGTTCCAGGAGAGCATCCAGCTTCTTCATATAGCATGCATCATCCGGACGGAAGGTGATTCCGCAGGTATCGATGCAGGTATGGATGCCGTGGGCTTTTGCCAGGGAAAACAGTTCGGTCAGGAACTCCATCTGAAGAAGGGGTTCGCCTCCGGAAACAGTAATGCCTCCATTGCGGTAGAAGCCTTCCGCAGACAGGAACTGCCGGATGATATCCTCCGGTTCCGCCTCCTCCGCTCCGTCCATGGTCCAGGTGTCCGGATTATGACAGTAAAGGCAGCGCATGGGACAGCCTTTTACAAATACCACCAGCCTCACACCGGGGCCGTCCACGGTCCCGAAACTTTCGATGGAATGAATGCGTCCTTTCATGCTCTGCCTCCTGTTCTGCATAATTATAAATCTGGTGAAAAACGGTTGGATCAGATAGCCGTATGGAATGTACGGGAAATAACCTCATCCTGCTGCTCTTTGGTAAGCTTGTTGAAGTTTACGGCATAGCCGGAAACACGGACGGTAAGCTGAGGATATTTCTCCGGGTGAGCCTGTGCATCCAGAAGGGTGTCCTTGGAAAACACATTTACGTTCAGGTGATGTCCGCCCTGGGCGGCATAACCGTCTAACAGGGATACTAAGTTGTCGATCTGAGCTTCGTTGATGTTTGCCATATTTAAAATCCTCCTTAATCGTCAAACAGAAATTGTGTCCGGAAGAGAATTATTCTCTGTCCAGTCCTTCAAATAAAGTTGCTCCGTCGCAGGCACCGCCTGTGCAGCAGTCTGCATTGAAACCTGCGATCTCCACATCCAGATCACCCATGAATACCTGATTGTCTTTTCCGAGGGCGTCGGGAATAATGGAGAAGGTATTGGAAATACCGTCCTGAGCGTCCCGGAACGGCAGCTTGGCTACAGATGCCAGGGAAGCTACAGCGCCGTGAGAATCCCGATGATGCATGGGGTTGGCTCCCGGAGCGAACGGCTCTCCTCCCTTTCTTCCGTCAGGGGTAGAACCGGTATTTTTACCATATACCACATTGGAGGTAATCGTCAAGATGGAAGTGGTAGGAATTCCTCCGCGGTAGGTGTGATTTGATTTTACATAGCTCATGAAGGTGTGTACCAGCTCGGCGGCGATAGAGTCAACCCGGTCGTCGTTGTTGCCGTATTTGGGGAAGTCGCCTTCTACTTCGTAATCAACGGCAATGCCGTTCTCGTCGCGGATGGCCTTTACTTTTGCATATTTAATAGCAGACAGGGAGTCAGCTACAACAGAAAGTCCGGCAATACCGGTAGCGAACCATCTGGTTACCTTCTTGTCATGCAGAGCCATCTGAAGCCTCTCATAGCAGTACTTGTCATGCATGAAATGAATGATATTCAGAGCGTTGACGTAAACGCGGGCCAGCCATTTCATCATATCCTTGTAGGCGTCCATGACCTCATCATAGTCCAGGTACTCGGAAGTGATAGGACGGTACTTCGGTCCCACCTGCTTCTTGGAGATCTCGTCCACACCGCCGTTGATGGCGTACAGAAGGCATTTTGCCAGGTTGGCGCGGGCTCCGAAGAACTGCATTTCCTTACCGACTCTCATGGAAGAAACACAGCAGGCGATCGCATAGTCATCTCCGTGAGTCACTCTCATCAGGTCGTCGTTTTCGTACTGAATGGAAGAGGACATAATGGAGGTCTTGGCGCAGAACCGTTTGAAGTTCATGGGAAGTCTGGTAGACCAGAGGACGGTCAGGTTCGGCTCCGGAGCAGTTCCCAGGTTTTCCAGAGTATGGAGGTAACGGAAGGACATTTTGGTTACCATGTGACGTCCGTCAATTCCCACACCGCCGATGGATTCCGTAACCCAGGTAGGATCTCCGGAGAAAAGTGCGTTGTACTCGGGAGTACGGGCGAATTTCACCAGACGGAGCTTCATGATGAAGTGATCGACAAATTCCTGGATCTGCTCCTCTGTATATCTGCCTTCTGCCAGATCGCGCTCTGCGTAGATGTCGATGAAGGTAGAGGTACGTCCCAGGGACATGGCAGCGCCGTTCTGCTCCTTTACGGCAGCCAGGTAGCCGAAGTAGGTCCACTGGATGGCTTCTTTTACATCCGTAGCCGGCTTGGAGATGTCATATCCGTAGATCTCACCCAGCTTTTTCAGCTCTTTTAAGGCGCGGATCTGCTCGGAAAGCTCTTCTCTCTCGCGGATTACGTCAGAATACATAATGGTTCTGGTGGTAGCCTTCTGCTCTTCCTTGTCTTCGATCAGGCGGTCCACGCCATAAAGAGCAATACGGCGATAGTCGCCGATGATACGTCCGCGGCCGTAAGCATCGGGAAGGCCGGTAATGATGTGGCTGGAACGGCAGGCTCTCATTTCGGGAGTATAGGCGTCAAAAACACCTGCATTGTGGGTTTTTCTGTGAATGGTAAAAAACTCACTTACCTGCGGATCTACCTGGTAGCCGTTGTCAGCGCAGGCCTTTTCTGCCATACGGATTCCGCCGTAAGGCTGCAGGGAGCGCTTAAAGGGCTTATCTGTCTGGAAGCCGACGATGGTTTCCTTTTCTTTATTTAAATATCCGGGGCCATGAGAGGTAATGGTGGAAATGATCTTTGTATCCATATCCAGCACACCGCCGGCTTCCCGCTCCTGTCTGGAAAGCTCCATGACCTGATCCCAGAGATCTTTTGTGTTCTGGGTAGGCCCAGCCAGGAATTCCTCATTGCCGTCATAGGGGGTGTAGTTTTTCTGGATAAAGTCTCTTACATTGATCTCTCTTTCCCACACGCCGCCGTTGAATGTACGCCATTCATTTCTCATTTTTTTGGGTTCCTCCTTCTTAGATGGTAGATGAATAATTGTAATGAAACCTAAAATCATTATCAAGAGATAAGACTTAATAACGATGAACTCATTATAAAAGAATACTGTATACACGTCAAGGGATTTTGTGTATTTTTTCACATACTTTATCTTATAGGAAGTTAGATATGACTAATTCAAATTAAGTAAAAGATGGAACGGAAGGAAAAAGCAGGTTTCAGGCAGACTCCGGCAGAAAGAAAACCTTGCCAATCCGGCGGAAAAGTATTATGATGATATTCATCAACAAAAGGAGGAATTTTGATATGCAGATCAGCAAGGATATGTTGATCG
>CALWRQ010000098.1 GCA_944383965.1 uncultured Lachnospiraceae bacterium | reverse complement strand
TAATTCTACCAAACAGCTATAGGCCATGTCTTTATTATTATGAAATTTTATTTTTGCGAAATTTATTATACGTCATCACCAAATCAGAAATGGATTACTGATATCACGGAATTCTCCATAAAGTCAGGGAAAGTATATCTATCACCGATTATCGACTGTCTGGATGGAATGCTTGTCAGTTGGACGATTGGAACCTCTCCTAATGCTGAGTTGACTAATACAATGCTTAGAAAAGCTATAGCAACTCTTTCTCCTAATGAGAAGCCCATCGTTCATTCAGATAGAGGCTGTCATTACCGTTGGCCTGAATGGATTAAAATTATGGATGATGCCGGACTTACAAGATCTATGTCAAAGAAAGGCTGCTCTCCGGATAATTCCGCCTGTGAAGGTTTCTTCGGTCATCTCAAAACAGAAATGTTCTATGGGTACGACTGGGATGACTATAGTATTGATGAATTTATTCAAGAGGTAAACGACTATATGCAGTGGTACTGCCGTGATCGTATCAAAACAACACTCGGAGGGTTAAGCCCTCTAGATTATAGAAGGAGTATAGGTGTGTGTGTCTAGAAAAAGGTCCGCACGCCCAACTTTTAAATTAAGATTAAAATACTGGTATTTAATATATTAAATTATATTATTTTTAGGGATAAAAACAACGATAAATCAAAAGTAAACGTTAGATAAGAAAGGTCTGGTCGTATTGGGAGAACATTAAATTTTTTAAACTTTGGACTTATTCCTGGGAGGAATAGGATCTATTGATTTTGTCATCAGAAAGATGAATTTTAAAATTTATTTTTTACCTCGCCTTTTTCCAGCCCGCCGGATTGACCGCAGGAACATTCTATACTATAATGTAACCCTGCAAACGGCATTTCAGACGAAATGGTTTTAAATGTTAAAAAAGGACAATCATATGACAGATCGACAGATAAAGAAACTTTATGACAGTTGGCTCAGCCACTCATCAGACGCAGACCTCACCCTGGAGCTCCGCTCCATCGCTTCCGACCCCGCCGCCATTTCCGACCGCTTCTACCGGGACCTGGAGTTTGGCACCGGCGGCCTGCGGGGAGTGATCGGCGCCGGCACCAACCGGATGAACGTCTACACCGTGGCCAAGGCCTCCCAGGGCTATGCCAATTACCTGCTGTCTAAGAAGAAGGACGGCCGGATTTCCGTGGCTATTGCCCATGACAGCCGGATCAAGTCCGACCTGTTTTCCAGAACGGCGGCGGAGGTATTTGCAGCCAACGGGATCAAGGTATATGTTTATCCGGAGCTGATGCCTACCCCGTCCCTGTCTTTTGCGGTGCGGTTCCTGCACTGCGATGGCGGCGTGGTGGTCACAGCCAGCCATAATCCGGCGAAATACAACGGCTACAAGGTCTACGGAGCGGACGGCTGCCAGATCACCACAGAGGCGGCTGCGGCCATTCAGAAGGCCATCAATGCCCTGGATATTTTTGAAGATGTGAAAACGACGGATTTTGACCAGGCTCTTTCGGAAGGAAAAATCGAATACATTTCCGATGAGGTGATCACAGCCTATATCAGTGCTGTCAGCACCCAGCGGTTCTGCCGGGACGAGGAGATCCGCAAGGACGTATCCATCACCTACACCCCCTTGAACGGAGCCGGCCGGAAGTGCGTGCTCCGTGCTCTGAAGGAAAACGACTTTGACCATGTGGAGGTGGTTCCGGAGCAGGAGGAGCCGGACGGGAATTTCCCCACCTGCCCCTATCCCAACCCGGAGATCCGGGAAGCTATGGAGTGCGGCATTGCCTGCGCGAAGAAAAATGGCAGCGACCTGCTTCTGGCCACCGACCCGGACTGTGACCGGGTGGGCATCGCCGTGAGGGATGGAGAGGACTATACCCTGCTGTCCGGAAATGAAGTGGGCCTGCTCCTGCTGGATTATATCTGCAGCAGGCGGATCGCCCTGGGCCGGATGCCGGAGAAGCCGGTGATGGTAAAGACCATTGTGACCATGGACCTGGCGGCCAGGATCGCCGCCCATTATGGAGTTCAGGTGATCGATGTACTGACCGGATTTAAATTCATCGGAGAGCAGATCGGCCTTCTGGAGGCCAGGGGAGAAGAGGAACGCTATATTTTCGGCTTTGAGGAAAGCTACGGCTACCTTTCCGGCACCTTTGTCCGGGACAAGGACGGAGTGAATGCAGCCCTTCTGATCTGCGAAATGTTTGCGTACTATAAGACGCAGGGAAAGAGTCTTCTGGAGGTTCTGGACGGGCTGTACCGCACCTACGGATACTGCCTGAACACCCTTCACAGCTTCCAGTTTGAAGGCGCTTCCGGCTTTGAAAAGATGCAGGGGATCATGGAAGAGTTCCGGAAAAATCCGCCCAGAGCGGCGGCGGGACGGAAGGTGGTATCCACAGAGGACTACCTGACTCAGGAGAAACACTTTGCGGACGGCCGCACAGAGGCCATCCAGGGACTGCCGAAGTCCAATGTACTGAAATTCTGGCTGGAGGGCGGCTGTTCCTTTGTGGTCCGCCCGTCCGGTACGGAGCCGAAACTGAAGATCTATCTCTCTGTGAGCAGCGCGGACAGAGAGCAGGCGGCGGAACTGGAGAAAGAGCTTACGGAAGAAATTGCAGGAAAGCTGCAGTAAAAGAATTGCAGAAAGCGCATACGTTCAGAAAACAGCAAAAAGGAAAATTCCGGAATACAAAATGTAAAAAATCCCTGCCCCGGGAACCGGCATACCGCAGACAAAGGCGGACCGTCCCGAGACAGGGATTTTTATGGTTTATTCAATATCGATCTCATAGTATCCGGCAATCTGCGCGCCTTCCGGCAGATCGTAGGCTGTTCCTTCCGGCGGCCCCATGATCCATCCGGTGTCGGAAGGATGGTGATTTTCCATGGTTCCGGCGAAGTGAAGCATGGCGATGCCCACGTTGAGCCTGACATCATCCGATGCGGTGGCTTCATCCGGCAGGCAGACCATGACTACCCTGTGGCCGTCCAGGAGAAAGCGGTACGGCTGCAGGTTCAGATAGGACGGAGCGCAGCAGGCGGCGATGAAGGCCTGATAGATGCTGTTGTTTAATGGCAGGGAGGAGATTTCCGCACTCTCTCCCCACTTTTTTGTGTATACGGCGTGATCCACGGCCAGCTTGGGAGCTACAAAGCCCGTGCGCTGCTTGATGAAGATGTTGGATACGCTCTTGATGTCCAGACGGGAGGAAGGCAGCATGACCGTGGCGTTGCCAAAGGCGATGAATGCCATGGGGCGCCGGTCTTCCGGCAGATGGAGCCGGTTCCTCATCTCCTCCGGATCCCGGATGGTGATCCAGCAGGATTCCAGCTCCAGCTCAGTCAGCTTCATGACCAGATCTTCTCCCATAAAACCGGCGTTTTCCACATCGTGGGGATGGGGGGCGGAACTGATCACCAGATAATTGGGCGCTTCGATCATCAGCCCGTGATAGCCGGCGCAGCCGTTTAACAGGGTGGGGGTGCCTGCGCCCAGGACGGTCACGTCCGCGGCGATCTCCGGAAACAGACGGCGGCAGACAGGGATGTAATTCTGCAGCTCAGTCAGCTGACGGCCGGAGGCCGGTCTTTTTTTGAAACTTCTGGTCGATTCACGTTTGATTGCAAGATTGTAATAATCCATTCATTACCCACCTTTCTATCATTCAATGAAAGACAACAGTTTCTATAGTTTGATTTTATCACTTGTATTTTCTGACTGTCAAATAAAATACAGGAAAAACGGACAAATTTTCTGCCTATTTCTGCGCGGAGGGGAGGCAGGGCCGGAGCCCTGGCCCTCTTTGCGCAGTCTGTTTTCATGGATTCCGCCTTTTCTCAAAAGACGGAGCGTTTTCCTGCCTGAGCATCCTTCTGCAGTCTGAACGGACTGTGCCTTTTTGCTGCAGGCCCGGGGAGCGGCAGACGGAAACCGGATTCTGGGCGCGTTCCGGGATATGCTCAATGATATCTTCCACGGAACAGCGCAGGATCCGGCAGAATACTTCCAGTGTGTGGGTGGAGACGTGCATATTTTTCCGCAGACGGTCCAGCTGACCTGAGCTGATCCGGTAGCGCCGGATCAGCTCATACTGGGAGATTCCCTGCTCTTTCAGACGTTTCCAGAACTTTTCATAGCTGATCATACTCGTTACCCCCTCAGTTTTTTGCCGGACTGAGATCCGGACTGGGGCAGGAACGGCCTGCAGAAGGCAGGTGCTCCGCCCCGGGACGTGCCGTAAGATGTGCTTGAGAGATGTGGCCGGGCAAAATACCGGGTAAAAAAAGTATAGCACGGAGGGAAAAGGAATTAGGTCAATCTGCTGAATAAACGGGAAAAAGAAGGAAAAATATGTATTTTTTGACGAATAAATCAAAATGAAACGATTCTTCCCTTTATTTATTAAGAATTTATAAAGTGGTTGACGGAGTGATTCGTAAGAAGTATAATACAACCGTAACAAAATTTAACAATTATGTAATAATTGAGATTCAGGATTGGAGAATGATATGAATTTAAAGCCACTTCACATAGTTGGAATGTTTGTTTTTTGCGGAGCGATCGCTGCGGCGAATCCTCTGGAGACCATGGATGCCATGGCAGCTGTTCAGACGCTGAACGGACCGGGGATGGCGGAGACAAGCATGATGACGGTCATCAGTGACAGCGTATTTGTGAAAACAGAGCTGGCCGGTGAAGAGGTGCTTACGGAGGCGATTCAGGGAGCATCCTTTTATGTGACGGATACCATGGACAGCGGATGGATCCAGGTGGCTGTTGGAAATGAGATCGGATATCTTCCGGTCACAGAAGATATAAAAATCAGTGAGAATGCGGAGGAAGCGCAGGAGGTCAAGGCTGCGGTACTGGCAGAGGCAGCTGCCGAGCAGGCAGAAGCGGACAGAAGACAGAACCTGGTCAACTATGCCCTGCAGTTTGTGGGCGGCCCCTACCGCTACGGCGGAAGCGATCCTCATACAGGAGTGGACTGCTCCGGGTTTACCCGTTATGTGATGCAGCACGGAGCGGGCGTGACCATCGCCAGAAGCTCTACGGCTCAGTCCCAGCAGGGACGGGCTATCAGCGCGGAGGAGATGAGACCCGGCGATCTGATCTTTTACGGAAGCGGAAAAAGCATCAATCATGTGGGCATGTACATAGGCAACGGTCAGATTGTTCACGCTTCCACTTATGAAACAGGGATCAAGACCTCTCCGTGGAATTACCGTGCTCCCGTAAAAATTGTGAATGTCCTGGGAGACTGACCGTATAAATTTCTGAAAAAACCGCCATACTAAGCCTGTAACGAAATTCAGTTAGGAGGTTTGATTATGGCAAACAGAAATTACAGAGACATGGATGACAACAGCTCCAGAAACGCTCAGAACTGCGACAGAAACAGAAACCAGAACATGGACAGAAACAAAGCCCAGAACGGAACTGAGAAGAATAAGGACCAGAATTACAGTCAGAACAACAGCCGGTAAGACGGCTCCGGAAAGCCGCTTCGCGAACGCGAGGCGGCTTTTTGCATATGATAAGACAAGAAGGTAAGGACGGAGGCGGAAGGATGTGAAATGTCCGTACTATATGATTCGCTGGGACACGCTGGATCGCTGGCTGGACCGGGGAGAACAGGTGCTTCTGGTGGACCTGCGGAGCCGGGAGGAATACGGAAGGGGACATCTGAAAGGAGCGCGGAACATTCCCTATGAGGAACTGGGGGACAGGTATGAGGAACTGCCGAAGGACCGGCTGCTGGTGTGCTACTGCAGCAGAGGAGCCCAGAGCATGAGAGCCTGCGGCCGGCTCTGCCATATGGGATACAGGACCGTGAACCTGGCTGGAGGGGTTCTCTACTACCGCGGAAAATATATGGAAACATTCTGAGATCAAACAAGGGCGGGAAGTTCTGTACAGGGCAAGGAGATGTTGACAGAAGCGGGCGGCAGGACGTACAATGATAAAGAATGAAAAAAGTCAGGAGAATACTTATGAAATATATGTTTGCGTCGGACATTCACGGGTCCGCATACTACTGCCGGAAAATGCTGGAGGCCTTTGACGCTTCCGGGGCGGAGCGCCTGATCCTGCTGGGAGATATCCTCTATCATGGTCCCAGAAATGATCTGCCCAGGGAATATGCGCCCAAGGAGGTCATTGCCATGCTGAACGGGAGGAAGGACCGGATCTACGCGGTGCGGGGAAACTGTGATACGGAAGTGGATCAGATGGTCCTTCAGTTCCCCATTCTGGCGGATTATGCCCTGCTGGTGCTCAACGGCGTTACGTTTTATGCCACTCACGGTCATATCTACCATCAGGATCATATTCCCCCCATGCAGGACGGAGATGTGCTGATCCACGGCCATACCCATCTGCTGAAGGCGGAACGGGCAGAATGCAGGGACGGAGACAGGAACGTATCCATTACGGTCCTCAATCCCGGTTCCACATCCATTCCCAAGGGGGGAAACCCGGCCACCTATGCCCTTCTGGAAGACAGAACCTTTTCCGTCCGTACCTTTGAGGGAGAGACGGTGAAGGAGATCCTGCTGTAGGGAAAATCATATCAAACAGAATTGAGGACAAAGGATTGGAAAACAAATTTGAACTGATCGCTCCCTGCCACTTCGGTCTGGAAGCGGTGCTGAAAAAGGAATTGACAGATCTGGGCTATGAGATCGTCCAGGTGGAAGACGGAAAGGTGACGTTCCGGGGGGACGAGACGGCGGTCTGCCGGGCCAATGTGTTTCTGCGCACGGCGGAGCGGGTGCTGATCAAGGCGGGCAGCTTCCGGGCGGAAACCTTTGAGGATCTGTTTCAGGGAACGAAAAACATTCCCTGGGAGGAACTGATCCCTGCGGACGGAAAGTTCTGGGTGGCGAAGGCCACTTCCATCAAGAGCAGGCTGTTCAGCCCGTCCGACATTCAGTCCATCATGAAAAAGGCCATGGTGGAGCGGCTGAAAGCAAAATACGGGATCTCCTGGTTTCCGGAGACAGGGAGCAGCTATCCCCTGAGAGTGTTTATCTATAAGGATGTGGTGACCGTAGGCCTGGATACTACGGGAGTGTCCCTTCATAAAAGAGGTTACCGCACCCTTACCAGCAAGGCCCCCATTACGGAGACTCTGGCAGCAGCTCTGATCATGCTCACGCCCTGGCGGAAGGACCGGATTCTGGTGGATCCCTTCTGCGGCAGCGGTACCTTCCCGATTGAGGCAGCCATGATGGCGGCCAACATGGCGCCCGGAATGAACCGGAGCTTTCTGGCGGAAGAGTGGAGCAGTCTGATTCCGAAAAAATGCTGGTATGAGGCGGGAGATGAAGCGGGAGATCTGGTGGATGACCGGGTGGAAACGGACATTCAGGGTTATGACATTGACGGAGACGTGGTCCGGTCGGCCAGAGCCAATGCCCAGGCGGCCGGGGTGGATCACATGATCCATTTCCAGCAGCGGCCGGTGAGCGGCCTGAGTCATCCGAAAAAGTATGGCTTTATCATTACCAATCCGCCTTACGGAGAGAGAATAGAAGAAAAGAAAAACCTGCCGGAGCTGTACCGTCAGCTGGGAGAGCGGTTTGCAGCCCTGGATTCCTGGTCGGCCTATGTGATCACCGCCTATGAGGATGCGGAAAAATACATGGGAAGAAAGGCGGACAAAAACAGGAAGATCTATAACGGCATGATGAAGACTTATTTTTATCAGTTCCTGGGGCCCAAGCCCCCAAGAAGGAAGCAAGGAGAATAGCTTTTGAAATTTGGAGCGCTGGTGCTTGGGCTGTCGGCGGTCATGCTGGCAGCCATGGGAATGAGCGGGACGGCAGCAGAACGGCATCCATCCCTGCCGGACCGGTATGACTACCGGGAGGTGAACCGGGACGTTCCTGTAAAAAATCAGAGGAATCTGGGGACCTGCTGGTCCTTTGCCTCCCTCACCGCTCTGGAGACTTCTCTTCCGAAGAAGGACAGAACGGATCTTTCGGAGGACCATATGTCTCTGTGGAACCAGTTCCCCAGAGGGCAGAAAGACGGCGGAGACTATATCATGGCTCTGGCCTATCTGCTGTCCTGGGAGGGACCGGTACCGGAAACGGAGGACGTCTATGGGGACGGAAAGCGGACGGAGGATGCGGATGAGATCTGGCATGTTCAGGAGGTCCGCCTTTATGCTCCCAAGGATTACGAGCGGATCAAGCAGGCGGTGTATGAGACCGGAGGAGTGCAGAGCTGTTTTTACTCGGATCTGGAGTGGACCGGCGGCGATACGGCTTTTTACAGCAGCCGTACGGCGTCCTATTACTGTGATGAGAAAAAAGAGGCCAATCACGACGCGGTGATCATCGGCTGGGACGACGGCTATCCTAAGGAGAATTTTAAAAAGCAGCCGGAAGGAGACGGAGCTTTCCTGTGCGTGAACAGCTGGGGAGAACAGTTCGGAGACGGCGGCTGCTTCTACATATCCTATTATGACGCCAACATCGGGGTGACCAATGTAGGCTACAGCCGTGTGGAGGAGCCGGATAACTACGACCATATCTATCAGACAGATCTGGGAGGATGGGTAGGCCAGATCGGCTATGGCCGGGATACGGCATGGTTTGCCAACGTGTATACGGCGGGCAGCCGGGAGAGCCTGAAGGCTGTGGGGTTTTACGCCACAGGGCCGGATTCGGAATATGAGATCTATATCGTCAGAAATGCTGATGGAGAAGAGAGCCTTGGGGATCGGATCGCAGCCGGGGCCGGCTCTTTTACAGATGCAGGATATTACACGGTTTCCCTGGACCGCTCCGTTTCTCTGAAAAAAGGGGAGAAGTTTGCTGTAGCGGTGAAGATCACGAGTCCGGGGAAGATCCACCCGGTGGCGATGGAATATGATCCGGGGGACGGAAAAAGAAAAGTGGACCTGACCGACGGAGAAGGTTATATCAGTTATGACGGAAAAAGCTGGTTCCGGGCAGAGGAAGAGAACTGCAACGTCTGCCTGAAAGCCTATACGGCGGACCGGTGAACAAAGGGGAGAAAGATATGAAGCATAAAATCGTATTTGCCACAGGCAATGCAGGAAAAATGAAGGAAATCAGACTGATCCTGGCGGATCTGGGAATGGAGATCCTGTCCATGAAGGAAGCGGGGGTGGATCTGGATATTGTGGAGGACGGAACGACCTTCGGAGAAAACGCCGCCATCAAGGCCCGGGCGGTCTGGGAGCAGACCGGCGGGATTGTGCTGGCAGATGATTCCGGTCTGGTGATCGATTACCTGAACGGGGAGCCGGGTATCTATTCTGCCCGCTATATGGGAGAGGACACATCCTACGAGATCAAAAACCGGGAACTGATCCGGCGCCTGGAAGGGGCAGAAGGCAGGGAGAGAAGCGCCCGGTTCGTCTGCAATATCGCCGCGGTCCTTCCGGACGGGCAGGTGGTCCATACAGAAGAGACCATGGAAGGCCTGATCGCGAAAGAACCGGCGGGGAACGGCGGTTTTGGCTATGATCCCATCCTGTATCTGCCGGAATTCGGAAAGACTTCGGCGGAGCTGTCCATTGAGGAAAAAAACCGGATCAGCCACAGAGGAAAGGCTCTGGAGTCGATGAAGAGAAAGCTGAAAGAAATCTTCGGGGAGGAAGAGGAGAAATGAAAATACTGATCGTCAGCGATACGCATCGCAGGGATGAGAATCTGAAAAAGGTGATCCAGAAAAACCTGCCGCTGGATATGTTCATCCATCTGGGGGACGCGGAGGGAAGCGAGAACCGGATCTGCGAATGGGTAAACAAGGAATGCCGCATGGAAATGGTGCTGGGGAACAATGATTTCTTTTCCATGCTGGACAGAGAACGCGAGATCAAGATCGGGAAATACCGTGCACTGCTTACTCACGGTCATTATTACGGTGTCTCCATGGGTACGGAGCGGATCAAGGAGGAGGCAAGATCCAGAGGCTGTGATATTGTGATGTTCGGTCATACCCATCGTCCGTACCTGTGGCAGGGGGACGGCCTGACCGTACTGAATCCGGGAAGCCTGTCCTTTCCGCGGCAGGAGGGCCGCAAACCTACCTACATGCTCATGGAGATTGACGAAACCGGAGAGGCTCATTATACCCTGAAATATTTCGAAAAAAATATATTTGATTTATTTTAAAAAAATGATTGACAATATAGGAATCATAGTATATAATAACTTCTGCGTTGCTGATAAACAACAAAGCGGTGACGCTAAGTGATGATTCCTAGCACGGGGTGTGGCTCAGTTTGGCTAGAGCACCTGGTTTGGGACCAGGGGGTCGCAGGTTCGAATC
>CALWRQ010000097.1 GCA_944383965.1 uncultured Lachnospiraceae bacterium | reverse complement strand
CTGCTGGGTGTGCTGCTGTTTTTCATTATCTGGGTCCTGTCCCCGTCTCTGCTCCCGGACGGAGGACTGAAACAGCTGATGAATGCGTCCCAGAATGCGATCCCTGTCTTTCTCGTATCGATCTGCTGCTTCATCCATGTGGATCAGAAGCCGCTGATTGAGTTCCGGGCCATTGCGTCCAAGTACACGCTGTGGCCTGTGCTGCTCATCGTGGGGTCAGCCCTGACCATCGGAAATGCTCTGACTCATGAATCCACCGGCGTGACTCTGCTTCTGAGAGAGACTCTCACACCGATTTTTGAGGGACAGAGTCCGATTGTATTTACCATCACCATTGTTACCATTGCCTGCATTCTGACCAATGTCTGCAATAATATGGTCGTCGGAATGCTGCTGATCCCCATTATCTTTGTATTTTCCCAGCAGATCGGAGTAAGTGCGGCTCCCATCACCGCCCTTTCCATGTATATGGTCTGTATTGCGGTCGTTACTCCGGCAGCGTCTACCACGTCGGCAATTCTTCACGGAAATACAAAGTGGCTGAAGGTGGGAGAAATCTACAAGTACGGCCTGCTGATGACAGCAGTGAGCCTTGCTGTGGCTCTGCTTGTGGGAATTCCTGTGGGAAATCTGGTGTTATAAAGGAGGACGGACTTTTATGAGGCGGGAAAGACATATGGTTGAAGTACAGAGAGAGCAGGAGAGTGCCTTCCTGAGAAAATTCCGTACCGGATCCTATTCCCTGGAAAATCCGCTTGTGATCCGGAACCCGTATGGAATCGCTCCGCTGACTGCGCTGGTGATGTTTACCACAGAGAAGGAAACACAGGTAACGGTTACGGTAAAGGGAAAAGAGAAAGAAGGAGATATCAGAAAAGAATTTCCTGCAGGGAGGGAGCACATTCTCCCTGTACTGGGCCTTTATGCAGACTGGAACAACCGGATTGAACTCCGGCTTTCTGACGGGGAAGAACAGGTGATTGGGCTGAAGACGGAACCGGCTCCGGAAGCTGTGAAAAAGGCTTCCTATATCCGGACTACCCCGGAATATATGGGAGACCGGATGATGTTTCTGGTGCCGGCTATGGGAGCGGTGCCTGCAGCTTATGATTACCGGGGAGACTGCCGCTGGTACTGCACGGAAAACCTTACCTTTGCCATGAAACGGCTTCGGAACGGCAGAATTTCCATCGGAACTTCCCGGCTGACGGAAAAGCCTTACTATACCACAGGATTGGCGGAAATGGATCTGATTGGAAAGATTTACTGTGAATACCGGCTTCCGGGAGGTTATCACCATGACCAGTTCGAAATGGAAGACGGAAACCTTCTGGTACTGACGGAGGACTTCAGCCGCGGAACAGTGGAAGACCTGTGCGTCCTCATTGACCGAAGGACAGGAACTGTTTTGAAGACCTGGGACCTGCGAGCGGTCCTTCCTCAGAATGCGGCTCCATCGGGAAGCTGGAGTGAGCATGACTGGTTTCACAACAATGCGCTCTGGTATGATAAGGCAACGGACTCCATTACGTTTTCCGGACGCCATCAGGATGTACTGGTCAATCTGGATTACTCCACAGGAGCAATCAACTGGATCCTGGGAGATCCGGAAGGCTGGCCGGAGGACATCAGAGAAAATTATTTTCTCAGACCGGAAGGAAACCTGGAATGGCAGTATGAACAGCATGCCTGCCTGATCACGCCGGACGGAGATGTGATGACCTTTGATAACGGACACTACCGCTCAAAGAACCGGGAACATTATCTTCAGGGAAAGGATAATTATTCCAGAGGAGTGAGATATTCCGTCGACCGTGAAACAAGAACGGTCCGCCAGGTGTGGCAGTACGGAAAGGAAAGAGGATGTGAATTTTTCTCTCCCTATATTTCCAATGTGGATTACTACGGAGAGGGACATTATATGGTGCATTCCGGAGGAATTGCCAGCCTGGACGGAGTTACCTGTGAGGGAGTGGGTTCCAGACGGTATTTTGAGAATAAAAATGTAAAGCTGGAATCCAAAACCGTTGAGCTGAAGGATGGGAAAGTGGTCTATGAGCTCCATCTTCCCGCCAATTATTACCGTGCAAAGAAGCTGGCTTTATACGGCGGCGGGGAAGAACTGACCCTGGGAGCAGGGATCCTGCTGGGAACCCTGGGAAAGACTCCCGAGTTCGGCACGGATGCGGAGACAACGGGAACAGAAAAGGGGCTTCCGGAGAAATACCATCTGTCCATCACGGAGGAGATCGACCGGTATGTATTCCGCGGCACCTTTGAAAAGGGCCAGCTGGTTATGCTTTCTCTGGAAGATGACTGCGGCGCCCGGCACAGCTATTTCATATCTACTTCTGCCCAGTCGTTCACTGCTATGTGTGTGGGGACGTTCCAGAGTACGGAACGGCAGGTGGAGTTTAAACTGAACAAAGAAGGACTGAACGGAAGATACCGGGTATTCCTGACTGTTGACGAGATCCGGTACGATGCGGAGACAGAGCTGGTATGCAGAGAGAAGACGGAATAAGGGTTCTTCCCCGAACAAAGTCCGCAAGAGTTTTCACGGAACGCCTCCAGCAAAAACAGGAACAGATTCTGTGCGCCCTTATCCTGTCTGTATGACAGGATAAGGGCGCTTTTTTTGATGAGAGCGCCGGAGGACAATGTGGCCGGACGTTTTTCAGTTCACAAAAAGGAGAGGAATATGGTCATTTCTCATGCGCCGTTTTATGGGACGTATGGTCGGGGAAATCGTTCTGTTCTGACAGGCAGACTTTGTATTGACTTACGTAAAAAAGCATTTTATAATTTAATTAAGCATTTGCTTAATTAAATAAGAGGAGGAAAAACGACTGTGAATCAGACTCTGGTCTTGAAGGCCCTGGCAGACGAAAACCGGATGCAGATCATAAACCTGCTGCTGCAGCGCAATTACTGTGTTCGAGCTCTGGCAGAACAACTGAATCTTTCTCAGGCTGCAGTGTCCCAGCATCTGAAGATTCTGCGGGAAGCAGGGTTTCTTACAGGGGAAAGAAAGGGCTATTTTATGCACTATGATGTAAACAGGGCACTCCTGCATGAACTGGCAGAGGAACTGGATGCACTTGCAGAAACGGAACGGAGAAGCTGTTCTGCGGAGCAGGGAAGCTGCCGGGACAGGCAGGGGAAAGGCTGCTGCCGGTCAGAGAAAGGAGCTGGTTATTCATGAAGAAAAAGGTTCTGGCAGATCTGCTTGTTACATTCATGAAAATCGGCCTGTTCACCTTCGGCGGGGGCTATGCCATGATTTCCATGATCGAGGATACCTGCGTTGACAGGAAAGGCTGGATCACGCATGATGACATGATGAATGTGACGGTTCTTGCCGAATCCACTCCCGGGCCGATCGCCATCAACTGCGCCACCTTTGTAGGATATCAGCAGGCCGGATTGGCGGGGGCTCTGGCTGCTACACTGGGGATCGTGCTTCCGTCTTTTGCTCTGATCTATCTGATTTCCCGATTCCTTGACAACTTTCTGGAAATTACAGTAATTGCCAATGCCTTTAAAGGCATCAAGGTGGCGGTAGGCATTCTGATCCTGGAAGCAGCAGTCTCGATGATCCGAAAGATGCAGAAAAAGGCCCTGCCCCGGATGATAATGGCCGGTTCCTTTTTTCTCATGCTTCTTATCAGTGTTTTTTCCTGGAATGTTTCGTCCGTGAGCCTGATGCTGACAGCAGGCGCCATCAGTCTTGGCGCAATGATCGGAGGAAAACGGAAGCAGAAGGGCGGTGAGGAAAAATGATATATCTGGATCTGTTTCTCGGTTTTCTGCGGGTAGGCTGTTTTGCTTTCGGAGGCGCATACGGAGCGATTCCGCTCATCCGGGAGGTGGTGCATTCCAACGGCTGGCTGACAGATGAAGCACTGACCTATATGATTGCGGTGAGTGAAAGCACACCGGGCCCCATTATGGTGAATCTTGCCACTTATGTGGGGAGCCGGCAGGCCGGATTTCCGGGGGCGGTCCTTGCTACCACAGCCGTAGTCCTGCCATCGTTTGCGGTGATCCTTCTGGTCATGGTGATTCTGAGAGCGCTGCTGCAGAATAGGTATGTACAGGCGGTTCTCCGGGGAGTGAAGCCATGTATCATCGGGATCATTCTGGCTACCGGTGTGCACATGCTGGTCAGCAGCTGTGTTTCCCTGACAGAGATTCCGGCGGTGAATGGGCGGTCTGCAGTGATTGCCGCAGCTCTGGCCGGAAGCATACTGACAGTCAGAATAGGGTTCGGGAAGAAATTCGCTCCGGTTCCCCTGATTATTTTGTCAGCCGTTCTGGGAATGGTCGTCTACGGCATATAGAACACAGAAAGAAGGGGATATTATGGAATCAAAAGAAACACCGGAAAAGTGTTTCTATCTTAAGTGGCCCTGGAATGCGGCGGTTTACATCGTTCTGGCAGTGGTCATGCGCCTTTTTGCCGTTCCTCCCATTCTTTTTCTTATGTGGTGGAACAGAAAGCAGCAGCCGGATGGTCCGGAGGAAGGATACTGCCTGCAGCGGACCCGCAGGCGGCTTACCGGCCTGATTCCTGCAGCTGCTTTTGGTGCAGGCGGTGCTCTGGCAGTATGGTTTTTTCTTCTTGGGCAGACGATTCCCCATGAGGTGGAGCAGCTGGATGAACAGATGCGTATTTTCTACTACCTTTGTCCCTTTCTGGGAACAGGTGCAGCTCTGATCAGTATTTTCCTGGCATGGAGAAGCCTGCGGGATGCGTTCTGCCCGGAAAAAAGCGCTCTGGCCGGTTCGATCCGCCGTCAGCTGTCCTGTCCGGATGAAGTGCCTTCAGCAAAGGAACTTTTTGCTCTGGTCGATCAGGATTTGAAACAGAATGGTCAGTGGTGCGGCAGAATAGGAGTCGGAAAGGAATGGGTTCTGGGAGAACAGGTTTCCCGTATTTCCCGTATCCGGGGAGTATTCAGCAGGGAAGAACGGCATGCCTCTGCTGCAGGGAAACGCACCCGTGTCGTCTGTATTTATGAGATCTGGATCGTGGATGACCGGCGGCAGCAGCAGATTACAAGCCTGCGCAGCAAAAGAGAGCTGGAGGATGCAATGGACTGCCTGCGCCGACGGGCGCCTGCTGCCCAGTTCGGAACTTATGGTTCAAAAGAGTACAAAGATCTGGTTTTCGCTGAAGAAGAGATGGAACGGTACGCCCAGGAGCGGGCCTACCGGAAGAGAAAGGCAATGCAGGAGGAGCGGGAACGACTGGAGCAGGATTAGCCGGCCCGGTTCCGCCGGATTCAGACAGAGAAAGGACAGAAGGGGATCATACAGTGAGTGGAGAGTTGGAGAAAAATGAAAGATATTCTTGATAAGATCAGAGTACCGGAAAAGGTTCCTTTAAAAATGCAGGTGACAGTGACAGCAGGGATCCTCCTGCTTGGATTTTCCCTGGGAGTACTGCAGAAATGGATGGACAGTTCATCCGGGGACCGGCTGCCGCTGATAGTACAGCAGCTGGATATCAGAAATTATTTTGGCCGGCTGGGGGTATGGATATTGCTGGGGACATGCATTTCCGTATATGCAAAGTCGCCGCTGCGGGCAGCCGTCAATACATTTTCGTTTTTTGCCAGTATGCTGGCAGGTTATTATCTGTACTGCCATTATATTTTGGGATTCCTGCCGAAAACTGATGTGATATTCTGGGCAGGGGCCTCATTTTTATCTGCATTCATGGCATACATATGCTGGTATGCAAAAGGAAAAGGTATGCCTGCAGTGCTCATTTCCGGTGTGGTGGCCGGAGTATTGCTGGCTCAGGCAGTTTCGCTTACACAGGGGTTTTACGTGTATCATTTTATGGAGATCCTTACATGGATGGTCGGCGTGATCGTCCTTCTGAGATCTCCCAAAGAGCTTGCTGCGGAATTAGGATTGGCTGTTGTGACTGCATTGGTTTATCAGCTTGTAATTCCGCATTGGGGGTAAAGGGCATCAGCCGGGGAAGAAAATCCGGATATGTTCAGAAATCAAATCAGCAGGGGATTATTGACTATTCCCGTTCTTTTTTATAGACTGTTTTACAGAACTGCTGAGAGCTATGGCAAGACAGAAACAGAAAAGGAAGGATAATGAGAGAATGGCAAATGAAACATTAGGGAGACAGCGATTTTATACGCCGGTGGAAGGAATGGAAGGGGTAGGGGCCGCCCTGGTGCCTCATGCTTCCGCCTCCATGGATCAGAGGCGTCCGGAACAGCCAGGCGGAGGAACCTATTCCGGTATGCAGGTCACGGAGCAGGTAATGGAAGCGATCAAACGGGGAAACGGCGGCTCGCTGTTCTATTTTGAGGAGCTGCCGGAGCGGCCGGGCTATTATTCCATGCATCCTACCTATCCGGAGTTCGGAGCAAACGAAAAAGGGGCAATTCCGTATAAGCTCCGGGAAAATGTGAACCGGTTATACAAAGGCGTGGCCTCGCATTTTGTCAATGGAAAGGGAGAGGTTGACTTTCGTGCCGGAGCGCGGTTCATGGAGGAATTCAATGCAAGATTTACCAGTGGGAGCAGTCTGGAGGATCCCCTTCTGGATGAGAATGAGGTGAGAAAGGAACGGATTTCCTGGCTCTGCCATGAACTGCGGATTCCGGAACAGGAGCAGGAGGATTTCTCCCGTTTTGCCCAGAGCTGTATTTTCAGTGATACAAATGACCAGTATGTGTTCGGCAGCGGTAACTTTTTCGATATTATCGGGCAATGGGCGTATGGCGGCATCCAGGTGGAAGAAGAACTGAAGGGGGAACTGGCATCAGACCGGGAGTTCCGGGACGCAGTGCTTCCGGGGATTGAACAGAGCAAACGGGAAATTCTGGATCTGGCCGGGATCGATCCCAAAACAGAGCGGAGAATGATCATTCCCACAGAGTGCAACGGAAGTACCTATGTAAACAGCCAGCTGTTTGCCCGCGGCTATAACGTATCCCAGAACGGCAAAGATCTGGGCCGTTTTACAGTCAGCTTTTCCATGGCAGAGAGCAGTCTGATCAAGCAGCGGGAAAAGCTGAGAAAAGAGCTTCAGCTCATGGCAGATAATCCGATAGAGAAGGCACAGGAACTGTTTGAACAGCATTGCCGGGAACTTTCCGGAAAGATAGAGAAAGAGACCGATCCGGATGAGAAGAACCGCTTGTCTGGCGAATTGAATCAGCTGCAAAGTGACAGGGAGGAAGCGGGCAGGCGGCTTCTGAATCAGCAGATCAGCCAGTCCAGCCAGGAGTTTGTCACTCTGCAGGAGGAGATTGACAGAAGATCCATCGAGGATCCCGGTACGGAGCTGAAATGGGATTATCATGAAGCAGTCAACGCAGCGTCATTTGAACTGGAACAGCCGGACGGCACGAAAAAAACTTATTACATTACGCTGGAGGGATTTGCGCCGGAAAGTAATGTGATTATGGATCACGCCGGTATATCGGATGCGGTTTCTATCGGCATTTACAGTTCTGAGGAGGAATTCCGGAATTATTATCTTCAGGATCATGCACGGGTTTCCAGGGACGACCGGATTCTGACGACTGTTTCCGGTTTGAAGCAGAGACGCGGCCAGCTCATGGAACGGGTATCGAAGGAAATGTTTGATTTCCCGAAGGAGCTGCTCACCCAGGAAATACGGGAACAGTATCAGCAGATGCGGGACAACCGGCAGGAAGACATGAATATGGCGTACTACGGTGAGGGCAGCGATTGGGAAAAAAGTCTTAAAAGCCAGGCGGAGAATGAGACGAGAGAGCCGATGATGGGAATCGATATCCAGAGCGCAAACAGCCTGTATGAGCCGGAGCATGACCGTCTGCTCCGGCGGGCGGAAGCCTTTGCCTCCAGAATTCCGGAAGAGCTGCGGTCCCAGTATGGAACTCTGCTGGAGGCATACCGGTATCTGAACCATCAGGTCAGAGACATCAGCAATCGGGAACTGTTTATGAAAAATATTGCATCCCTGAAGGCAGATCAGCTGAGAAATGGGGAAATCGCGCCGGAAGAGGAAGAACGGGTCCGCGGGGAAATCCGCCTGCTGGATCAGGTGGCAGAAGAGATTGGAAACCGCAGTACAGACGACTATATGACAAGAACGGTGACAGCCGGCTTTCTGGAGCGGATTGTGACGGGCGGTACCTATGAAATCGGGAATGAAGCGGAACGATCTGCCTTTGCCCAGGCCATGCGTCCCTACGGAATTACGGAGGAAGGCGTAATTTCTCTGGCCGAGAGGATAAAAGAAGAGGTTCTGCCTGTGACGGAGGTTTCCATGGATGTTCAGGAAGCCATTCCGGGACTTGCTGCCGGTCTGATTGAGACAAAGGATTTCCGGTATGCCCAGCAGGCGGTGGTGGACTTCGCCGCAGATAATTTTGACTCTGCTTTACAGGGAGCGTTCCTTCCGGATGAGCAGAAAGCATTAAGCGCCCTGGGGATGGAACTTTACAGCCAGATTCTGATAGACGGACGCCCGGTCAGCCAGCTGCTTAATGAAAAATACGGACCGGAGAATGCAAGTCATGATCTGGCAAAATGTGAGATTCTCGCAGCTTCATTCAGAGACCGTAAGATTGAGTTCGCTCTCGGACTGGAAAGTGAAGAGAAGGGCGGAAGAATTCCCCTGAACATGCATTCAAAGATTCCTGCCGTCCAGGAGTCCCTGGAGAGGGCAAGGATGGAACGGGAACAGGAACGGGTGGACCGGCTTCGCGGAAAGTCGGAGGACTGGGAGATTCCCAGGAAGGGGGCTTTGCCGGAACGGCCGACATTGAATTATGTGGAGATACCCTTAAAATACAGCATGTTTGAGCGAAACGCCAGGCTGCGGGATTATGATTTTAATATGGAAACCGGGGACCGCACGGTGAAGGAAGATGAGAAAATCGGTCAGCCTGTACGGCGGGGGGAATCCATCCGGATTATCTATCCACTGGTGGAAAGCAGAGACGGGAACTGGGTTCAGGTTATGGGAAAGGATGGAACCTGCGGCTATATCCGAAAAAGCCGGGTGGATCCGGAATTGCTTGAATCAAAGGTGAAAAATGAAGGGGTTAGACCGCTTCCAAGATATCGGTTTGCGGTAAACGAAGAAGCTTTCAGCGAAGGCTATAAGCCCTGGTTCCATGAATTCCGGCAGTATGACCCTGCCTTCACAATGGACAGAGAAACGGGCATAATGGAAACCTCTGTGAGCAGGCAGGAGGCGCTCTCCCATGGAATCAGATATTTGTATTTTAATGCATTGGAATCCCACAAAGCTCTTCCGGGAAGCCTGGGAGAAACATTTGATCAAAATGAGGCGGATTTTGGCGTTCGCTTCTCGTCAGAGATCCGCTGTATGCAGCGTGTACAGTTTAAGAAAGAGGCAATGGAAGCGCTGGAAAAGGACACCGGGAAATTAAACGCTGACCAGTCCAGAAACAACGCCATGATCATTGTGGCGGAGAGCAATCACACTTCACCGGATACAAAGAAGTGGATGGCGGAAGAACTGGAAAAAGGTGCAGAGGGAGTGCTGCAGAATGTTGGAGTTATCTATGTGGAAGACTTCATGGCAGGAAAGGATCAGCAGGATCTGGACGATTATCTGACAGGAGGCAAGAAAGAGATGCCTTACGGATTGCGGGGATTCTGTTCCGCCCATCCGGGATTTAAGGAGCTTCTGGAAGGGGCGAAAGAGTACAATACTGCTCATGCGGAAGCTGATCACATCCGGATCGTGGCACTGGGAACAGAACTGGCTCAGACCGATACCGGCAAAGGACAGGAGCAGAAAGCAGAGCGGGCGGCCAAATTTAATTATGCGGCAAGGGAAATCATTGACGCCAATCTGCCCCAGCCGGGCAAGCGCGGGGTAATCTATGCAGGACGTGCTCATATGCTGGCTCATTCCGGCCTGGAAGAGGGAAAGTGCATTCTCGGACTTGCTCAGCTGTATAACCAGGATACCCTGGCCATACAAAAGACGGGAGACAGAATGGAAGTGATCACATACCGGAAGGACGAGGTCCTCAGGGCTGATCCGGTGAAGACAGCAGAGGAAAAGAAGCCGGAAGAAAAGAAAGCAGAAGAAAAGGCTGAGACCAGGCCTCGGTCCAGTTCTGCCAGAGCTGTCAGCTTTCAGGATTTGCTGGCCGAAGAGGAAAAAGAAAGGCCGACGCGGACGAGGCGGGCCTCTGAATCCGAGAAATATACCCGTCAGAAGGAGCGGGCAGCTTCCAAGGAGGAAAGCGTCAGAAAGCGATAGAGCAGAGCGCTGCTGCAGACTGAAACAATCTGCATAATAACGCAGTTTTAGAACATCATGAATCAGAAAAGGCCGCCGTGCGGGAAATTACTTCCGCAGGGCGGCTTATTTGTATCACGGCAAAATCATATTATTTGTTATATCACAATATGGTCATCCGGACGGTTCC
>CALWRQ010000096.1 GCA_944383965.1 uncultured Lachnospiraceae bacterium | reverse complement strand
TAAAATTCCCAAGTCATAATAAAAAAACCATACCCCAAACGGCATTTAAAAACAATTAATTGTAAAGAAGCATTACCTATTGAAAAAAATCCGATTTTTTGGTTTTATATAAATGTAGACCTAATTATTATATACGGCCATGAAAATTAACAACGTATCGCATGAAGCTTTCAAAAGTTTCTATACCCAAAGAAAAGAGCTTCAAACCGGGATAGATAAAAAAAACAAAAAAGTATATAATTATTTTAATTTAGTCAGCAGTTCAGTAAAATATTCTGGCAATGGAGCGGAAAACTCCATATATTTCCCGGTGCGGGGATGAATGATTCCAAGAACACCGGCATGAAGTGTCTGCCCCTGCAGATCAGGAAAAGGACACTTTGCCGGCCCGTAGACCCGGTCTCCCAGAAGGGGATGATGGATGGAGGCCATATGAACACGGATCTGATGAGTGCGACCTGTTTCCAGCTGACATTCCACATAGGTATACTTTTCAAAACGTTTCAGAACCCGGTAATGGGTGATGGCATCTTTGCCGTTTCTGGCCTGGATGCTCATTTTTTTCCGGTCGGTGGGATGGCGGCCGATGGGAGCATTTACAGTTCCGCTGTCATCCCGGATCACCCCATGAACAATGGCATAATATTTTCTGGTTATGGAATGGACCTTGAGCTGCTGGGCGATGCTCTGGTGAGCAGCGTCATTTTTGCAGACGATCAGAACACCGGTGGTATCCATATCAATGCGATGCACGATCCCCGGGCGGAGGACTCCGTTAATGCCGGAGAGATCATTTTTGCAGTGAGCCATAAGTCCGTTGACGAGAGTGCCCGTATAATGGCCTGCGGCCGGATGAACGACCATGCCTTTTGGCTTGTTGATGAGTATAATGTCCTCGTCTTCATAAAGGATATCAAGATCCATAGGCTCTGCCGCAATCTCGGGCTCTTCCGGTTCAGGAACATCGATTTCCACCTGATCTCCCGGAATCATGCGGCAGCTGCTTTTTGCCGGCTTTCCGTTTACAGTGACTTTGCCGTTTTTCAATAATTTCTGAATATAAGAACGGGAAAGGCCTTCCAGCCCGGAGCTTAAAAATGCGTCCAGCCGGGAGTCCTTCCCCTCTTCCGTAACTGTGAGAATCTGAATCAAAGGGACTCTCCTTTCCTGTGACGAAAGGAAAATGGTTCCAGATCACTTTCGCGGTAATAGAACAGGATCAGAAAAATCAGCACAGCGGCGCCTGCTGTCACATAACAGTCGGCCACATTGAACACAGGGAAATTGATCAGGCGGAAATAAAGGAAATCCACTACATATCCCTGGGTTACACGATCAATCATATTTCCCACAGCCCCTGCAGTCAGGGAGACGGCACACAGATACAGAGGCAGGTATCTGCGATCTCCGGGCATTTTCCAGATGCTGTAGACGGCAGCGGCAATCACGGCAGCGGCGATCAGAAAGAAAAAGACCTGTTTTCCCTGCATCATACCAAAGGCAGCTCCCCGGTTTTCCAGATATGTCAGTTCAAATACTCCGTCTATCAGAACAAAAGGGGACTGGCCCTTCAGCCGTTCTACCGCCAGCAATTTTGTCCACTGATCCAATCCGACCAGGGCGGCACAGCTCAGAAAGAAACCAGCAAATTGTTTCTGTTTCAGATTCATAGTATTCTCCTTTGTCATCTCAGAATGAAGTCCAGTCCCAGACGCATTTCCTCTTCCGTGACCGTACGGTCAACGTAAGCATCTCCGATCCGCTCCAGCAGGACAAACTTCACCTGTCCTCCATCCATTTTTTTATCATTTTTTGTAGCCTGGATGACCTGGTCAGGAGACAGACCCGACACGGTTTGAGGAAGCCCGAAACGGGAAAGGAGTTTCTGAAGCCGTTCTACCTCTTCAAAAGGAATCTTTCCGCGCAGCTGAGAAATACGGGCCGCAGCCAGGC
Source organism: uncultured Lachnospiraceae bacterium (assembly GCA_944383965.1). Classification (GTDB taxonomy): domain Bacteria; phylum Bacillota; class Clostridia; order Lachnospirales; family Lachnospiraceae; genus Lachnoclostridium_A. Next base: position 8,607 of record CALWRQ010000096.1, on the reverse strand, counting down.
ATCCCAGCGCGACGCAATGGCCGTGAAGCATGGAAAACTCCATTTCTTTTTCAATCGCATGTCCCAGCGTGTGACCGAAATTCAGCAGAGCCCTTACTCCGAGCTCTTTTGGGTCCTCTTCTACCACATGCTGCTTGATCAGATCACTGGAAAGGATCATTTCTTCACAGGTCTGAAGCCTGCGCTCCATGATTTCGCCGGAGCAGTCTTCCAGCCATTGGTAGTAGTCTGCATTCTGGATCAGGCCGTGCTTTACCACTTCGCCCATTCCAGAAGAGAATTGATCATCTGACAGGGTATGGAGCACAGCCATATTACTGTAGACCATTCTGGGCATGTGAAAAGCGCCTACCATGTTTTTATAGGACAGAAAATCCACACCGGTTTTTCCTCCGATGCTGCTGTCGACCTGGGAAAGCAAGGTGGTGGGAATCTGAATAAAGGATATTCCGCGCAGATAGGTAGCTGCCGCAAAGCCGCAGAGATCTCCCACGACTCCGCCGCCCAGAGCTATCAGCACATCCTTCCGGTCGAATTTTTCACGGATCAGAGCCTCATACAGATTCTGTACGGTTGCAAGGTTTTTGTGCTCTTCTCCTGCGGGGAACACGAAGCGGATCACCCGACGGCAGCAGGAAGAAAGGATTTCCGACACCTGATCCAGGTATAACTGTGCAACATTGGAGTCCGTTACAATACAGACCTGCCTTCCGCTGGTAAAATGGGCAGCTTCCCGCCCCAGACTGTCAAAGGACGTTTCCAGCACAATATCATAGATGGAGCGTCCGTCCAGATGTATGGTCATTCTTTCTGACATATTCGTTCCTCCTCTCTGAGGCCCCTATACAAAACGGTCTGCCGCAACAAAAAGGCGTCCTTTTTTCGTGGCATTTAAAATTCCCTCATAACGGAACTTGCCAAGGCCGCGGACGGAAACCACGTCTCCTGCTTTCAGAAGAATGCTGCTTTTTACAGTCAGCTTTCCGTTGATAAATACCTTTTCTCCTTCAATATAAGGGAGAATCCGGGAACGGGAGGAACGATAGACAAAAGCCAGCACGTTGTCCAGCCGTTCGGACGCGATGCTGCCCTCCATACGCTCATACCGCGGTGCAATATTCAGTTCCTGTGCGGGAAATACCCTGGTTGATACCGGAGTATGACGGACCGAGCTGAGCTGATCCGCAATGTAGGGAGCCATTTCTTCCAGCGCAAAAATATATCCCTTGCCATTTTCTATGAGTATGTCGCCCACCTTTCCGCGCTCAATACCCAGGCTCATGACGGCCCCCAGGTAATCCCGATGATTCAGATCTTCGGCAAATTTTGCGTTCAAGGGCGCTGCTTCCACACAGGAAATGGGAGGGATTTCCTCTTGCGTATAGGAAGGAAGAAAGCAGACAATTTTTCTCTCTGCCATGGAATATCCGCCAGACAGTATATATCGGGTGCCGGCCAGTTCCCGGATCACAGAGTGAAAAACAGTCTGCTCACTCAGGTTTAAAAAATCCGTATGAACAGGAATGTCCCGCCGTTCGCAGACGGAAGCAAGTTCCTGAATCCGTTTTCTCAGCAGCTGTTCTTCTTTTTCCATAGCGTGCATTCCGGCTGGACTCAGCCGTTGAAACGGACGTTAAGGCCGGACGCATCCAATGCGCCGGCGTTAAGTAGGTCCTGGAAGTCACCTGACAGCTCTACGGACTCTGGTGTAGCTATGAAAATATAATTGGATATCTTCTGCAGATTGCCGTTCATGGAATAGGTGGCTCCGGAGGCAAAATCAATAATCCGCTGGGCCACTTCTGTATGAATCCCTTCCATGTTAAGGACTACAGCCTTTCCTGCCAGCAGGTAATCGCAGATGTCCTTGGAATCCTCCATGGATGTGGGTCTTACCAGAGAAACCTCCATTCCACGGCGCATGGGAACAACCTTGCTGTTCGTATTTCCGCGGCTTAAGAATTTCGGACGTGCTGCAGCGGGCTCTTCTTCCTCTTCCTCTTCTTCATAGCTGCTGGTGCTTCTGGAAAAGAATCCTTTTTTGCTGGGCTTCTCATCCTCATAGTCATCATCTAAGAAGTAGTCATCGTCCTCATCGTCATTTAATCTCATGGTATCCATAAACTTTCCTAAAAGGCTCATTCTAACTCTCTCCTATCTGGCTCCAAAAATACCGGTGCCAACTCTAATCATGGTGCTGCCCTCTTCAATGGCGACCTGATAATCTCCGGTCATTCCCATGGACAAGACACTCATAGTAACATTATCAATGTTTTTACTTTTTATGTCAATAAAAAGTTGATATAATTTTTTAAAAATATCGCGATTTTCCTCCGGATTCTCCACAAAGGGCGCAATTGTCATCAGCCCTTTGACGGTAATATGGGAATATTGGGAGATTTTTTTCAGAGCCTCCTCCACTTCTTCCATATAAAACCCGTATTTGCTTTCCTCTCTCGCCACGTTTACTTCCAGCAGAATATCAACGTGAAGCGCCTGCTTGGCTGCCTCTGAATCAATCTGTTCGGCCAGCCGCAGAGAGTCTACAGAGTGGATCAGAACTGTTTTTCCGATGACCTGGCGGACCTTGTTCCGCTGAAGATGGCCGATCATATGAAAACGGGCATCAGAAGGCATGTCCGGCTGTTTTTCCAGAATCTCCTGGACTTTGTTTTCTCCAAAATCCCGTGCACCGGATTCATAGGCTTCCAGAAGCATGGAGAGAGGCTTGGTTTTGCTGACCGCAATGAGTGTGACATCTTCCGGGGAACGCCCGGCACGGATGCAGGCCTCCTTCATACGGGTTCTTACTTCAGCGAGATTTTCTTTTACCATGGCAATGTATCCTTTCTTTTTCAATGTCCGGACCTGCCGGAAGATTTACTGATAAATGATTGCGCCTTCCGTTACGGTAGAGGCATCCAGTACAATGTGGTCATAAACAGACAGACCGTAGCGGGTGCCCTCCTCCACAATGTAATATTCGTCATTGGAGGTAGTGATCTTTACCTGGCGGAATACGGCATAGCCTTTGTTGATGTTGTAGACACCGTCCAGAGGGGCAGTCTGCCCGACCTGAAACCGTTCTGTGGATCCCGGCTTTACCAGGTAATCTCCTGCGGTGATGGTGCTCTTGTCAGAGGCTTCAATATAGTAATAACCGTCCCTGGAATCGTAGATGGTAGTCGGGACAAATACGATTGAGGAGGATCCGTCCTGCTCCGAATAGGTTTCCTTCATGAAACCGTCGGAAGAGCTGTCGCCTCCTTTGGCGGCATATTCCTCCGGAATCATGTAGAACTGCTTCTGAGTTACGGCGGTTTTGGGGATTTTCAGCCCGGAGGCCGTATCTGCGCTGATTTCAAAGGTCAGAAACCGTTCGGATTCGAACTGGACCATGTACTTTGCAAAATCGAGCTGTCCGTATGCAGCCCCGTCTGAGCCCGTGATTACGGAAAAATCACCGGTCAGATCCAGATCATAGCCGGGGAAGACAACGCGGAGCTGGGATTTTCCGCTGTAATCAGAAAGATCCTGCTCACTGAGCGGAAAGATCAGGGACCACTGATCGGAAGAAATGATCTTATAAACAGGGGCGCCCTGCTCGATCAGATCTCCTGATTTAGGCTGTGTCCTGCTATAGGAAGAACGGTCAAACGCTGCCGCGGTAACAGAGGAAGCAGTAAGATCCGAATAGGAGTGTGCCTCTCCGCCTTCGTCCGTATACTGATCGATCACATAGGATACGACTCCTGCCTGAGGAGCGGTAATCTGATGAAAACTGATGCCGGCGGCAGCCATATCTGCAGCCAGATTTTCCATGGCGCTGAAACTGACATATTCCATCATGGATGCTTCCAGAGAGTATTTTGCATCCTCTACGGCAGAAAAATCCTCGTTATCATAGGAAAGACAGAAGGATGACAGCTGCTTTTTCAGGGAGGCAAGATCAGAATCGGACAGCTGGGCAGCTTCACTGCCGTTTTCCTCCAGAAACTGCTCCACCCTTCCGGATTCATCCAGGGAATAAACGCTGGAACCCACAGAGGCCCGCTTTCCCTCCCGGATATAGTAATTGATATAGCCGGCGCTGTCCGTCTGGTAGACGGTTTCCTGTCTCAGAACCAGTCCGGTGTATTCCCGGTCTTCCATAATGCTGCCCTTTGATACTTCATAGAACTGCACTTTGTCCCTGGTGACATAGGTATATACATAGAATGCCATATACACGAAGATCAGAAAGAAAATAACAGTACCGATATTACTGCGTATACCTCTGTCCCGGTCCATTCTCTTTTTCTGCTTTTTCAGGTCGATGACCTCAGGATGTCTTTTTTTTGCCATGAATCCATAATCCTCCAAGGGCAGTATTGTGGGAAACACCAGACGTTCTCCCGAATAAAAAGACCCCCGCTGTGCTGCAGGGGTCTATGGAATCCAAACAACAGGCCACGATATGCATCTCGGGCCGCAGCAGCAGGATCCGCTGCTGTCATCTGATTTATTATAACGCGATGATGACGTCTTTCTGTGCATTCTCAGGCAGCATTTCTTTATCCATGGAAACGCTCAGAACGAAGGTCACATGATACTTTTCGCCGATATTTTCTAAGGTAGTGATCACTTCGGAGATATCCTCTCCTTCCAGAGAAGCCAGACGAAGGAAGCTGTCCAGGAACATCATTTCCAGATCATGATCCTGAGAAATGATTCCGCAGATGAATCCGACGAATCCTTCACAGGAAGAAATGGGATATTCCTTTACGTTGATGAGACGGATTTTGTTGTTCAGCTCGTACATGTGCTTGGAACTCTTGTCAAGATATACGATAGAACCGGTGCATTCCTTAACGGCTGTGTTGGCCTTATCCAATAAATGTTTTGTCTTTCCTTTACCCTTTACTCCTGCGATGATCTGAACCATAGCTATGTCCTCCTTGAGTTTATTTAATTTGCATAAAAAATCAATTCATATTACCCTAATTATAGAATAAATTCTAAAAAAAGGCAATCACTAATTGACAATTTTATTCACAAGATTTGTCATATTATCGTAAAGGGAAGGACGGCTGTCGGCCTTAAGTACAACAGAGATAAACTCATTCCCGCCGTCCGATTCACTGGATATGATCAGGCAATATCCGGCAGCCTGCGTGGTACCGGTTTTTCCGCCTGTTACCGTGACGCCGTCGGGAGTCGGACGGTCTCCTGTTATGAACTGATTGCCGGCTTTCCATGTCTGCGATACAGTCTCCCCTGCATTGTTGACGTATTCCGCATAATAGGAAGAGGTTCCGACGATCTTGCGGAACTCCGGCTCTTTCATTGCTTCGTTGTAAATGAGATAAAGATCATAGGCGGTGGTATAGTGCTCCGGATCCGTCAGACCGTGAGGGTTGACGAAATGACTGCCGGTTGCGCCTATGGATTGGGCTTCTTCGTTCATCATATCTGCAAAAGCAGAAAGGCTTCCTGCAATATGTACGGCAATGGCAGCTCCCGCATCATTGCCGGAAGGAAGCATAAGACCATAGAGAAGCTGTTCCAGAGTCAGCTGATCTCCGGGCTGGATATGGCACAGAGAAGCTCCGGATTCCGTGATTACGGCATCTTCTGTTACAGTTACCATATCTTCCAGATTTCCCCGCCGAATGGCTACGAGAGCAGTCATCACCTTGGTGATACTGGCGGGATACAGTTTTTCATATATATTTTTGTAATAGGGAACGGTTCCGTCCGAAAGGGAAAACAATGCAGCTGCTTCTGCCGTAATGGCAGGATCCTCATAGGCTCCGCTTTCATCCGGGACACACAGATCAGAGGCAAACAGTGCTGCCTTTTCCGCATCGGAAGAAACAGAAAAATCCCGCTCCTCCATGCGGTAAGGAAAATCGGCCACTTCGCTTTTGCAGCCGGAAAGACAGGCTGCGAAAAGAAAGGCCGCTCCGAGCAGCCGTGCCTTTCTGATCCTTTGCTTTATCGGTATGCTTCTCTCCATTCCAGATCTCCGCGGTCCAAAGATTTGATCAACAGCTCTGCTGTAGCTACATTGGTGGCAAGAGGAATGTTATACAGGTCACAAAGTCTGACCACGTCATTAACATCCGGCTCATGCTCCTTTGGATGAAGAGGATCACGCAGAAAGATAACCAGGTCAATGGTATTATGCTCGATTTCTGCACTGAGCTGCTTATTTCCACCCAGATGGCCGGCCAGAAACTTGTGAACGTTCAGATTTGTGACTTCCTCAATCAGGCGTCCGGTAGTTCCCGTGGCATAAAGCGTATTTCTGCTTAAAATCCCCCTGTATGCGATGCAGAAATTCTGCATCAGCTTTTTCTTAGAATCATGGGCGATCAGACCGATATTCATAACGAAACCCTCCTTATGTTAGTGCTTATTTCTCTGAAGTCCGACATTTAATAAAACCCCCAGCCCGATGTACATACTGACCAGCGAGCTTACTCCGTAACTGATGAATGGAAGGGGAAGCCCTGTATTGGGAAAGATTCCCGTGGCTACGGCGATGTTGGCGAATGTCTGGAAAGCCAGAAGTGCTGATACCCCACAGCAGATCAGCTTTCCTGACAGATCTCTTGCCCGATGGGCCATCCACAGGCATTCAAATACCAGTACGGCAAACAATGCAATCACTGCTACACAGCCGATGAACCCCAGTTCCTCGCCAATGACTGCAAAGATGAAATCCGTCTGTTCCTCAGACAGAAAATTTCCGTTTTTTACGGATGCCAGCGTATTGTTATTCAGCCCCTTTCCTCTGAGCATGCCAGAACCGATGGCCATGATGGAGTTTGCCTGCTGATAACCGGTGGATGCGTATTCATCCGGATTCAGCCAGGCAAGTACTCTTGTAATCTGATACCCCTGAAGAAAGGGGATCTTATTCAGAACATCTGTAAATCTGGCCAGATAAATCAGCAGTCCGCCCACAGGAAGACATACGGCCAAAGCACCAAAGATCCATTTATAGCTCAGACCGGCAGTAAAGACCATGCAGGCCAGAACAAACAGAATAACCAGTGTCGTGGACAGATTGGGCTCTTCCAAGATCAGAACTGCCGGAACAGCAAACACCCCGGCTGTAATGAGCAGAGTTTTTACTGTATTCAGTGTTTCCTGATTTTTTGCCAGAAACCATGCAGCAAACAGGATCATACCATGCTTGACGAACTCAGAGGGCTGAAACTGTATGCCTCCGATTTCAATCCAGCGGGTAGCCCCATTTACATTCTTGCCAAAAATCAGAACGGCAATCAAAATAACGATACAACCGGCATAAATTCCCCAGTTGTAGGTCAGAATCTTCTGATAGGGAATCAGGGAAATAACCAGAGCCAGGACAAGTCCCAGGGCAATTCCCATGGCCTGCTTTCCCACCATTCCCGAGTCCTGGCCGGAGGCACTGTTGATCACCAGAAGGCCGATGCAGTTCAGTGCCAGCACGTACAGGACCAGACGAAAGTTGTAATTTCTAAAGTTGTAATCAAATAGCATTAAAATGTCCCCTTATTTCCCATATGCAGGATCGGAATATTGGCATAAAGGGCCGGTATTTTTCTGCCGGTACCGGCAGTTGCCTGCCGGATCTGTATCTCAATTCCCCCCTGGTCGATCTCCATATATCTGGAGACAGCGGCCGCAAGGTCTTCCTTTACCATCTCAATCAGTTCGGGAGAACAATCCGTTTTGTCAGCAGCCAGGATGAGCTTCAGCCGGTTTTTGGCCAGCTCTCCTGAATTCCTTTTCAGGAATCCGGATAAAAACCTCATGTTCCCGCCTCCTATGCCCGTTTGAGCAGTCCGGACAACCGGCGGAAAATGCTCTTGGAAGCTTCCAGATTCATAAGAGGAACACTTTCTCCTACCAGCCTTCTGCAGATGCTCATATAAGCCTGTCCGGCCAGGGACTCTGTTCCCGCAAGAGGTTCTCCCTGATTGGTGGAGATCACGATGTCTTCGTCATCCGGAATCGCTCCGATCATGTTGACAGCAAGAATGTCCACCACATCGCCTACTGACATCATGTCCCCTCTGCGCACCATATCCATACGCACACGGTTTACGATCAGGTCGATTTCGTTCATATCCTCTGCTTCCAGCAGACCGATGATGCGGTCTGCATCACGGATGGCGGACACCTCCGGGGTCGTTACCACAAAGGCTCTGTCTGCCCCGGCTACGGCGTTTTTGAATCCCCGCTCGATTCCTGCAGGACAATCCAGCAGGATATAGTCGAATTCACCGCGGAGATCATTTACCAGCTTTTTCATTTGGCCCGGGTTGACAGCAGTTTTATCCCGCGTCTGGGCCGATGGCAGTAAATACAGGTTCGGATATCTTTTGTCCTTAATCAGGGCCTGCTTGATCCGGCAGTTCCCCTCTACCACGTCCACAAGATTGTAGACAATGCGGTTTTCCAGTCCCATTACCACATCCAGGTTTCTCAGGCCGATGTCTGTATCGATCAGAACAACCCGGTAACCCAAAATGGCCAGGCCGGTACCCACATTTGCAGAGGTTGTCGTCTTGCCCACCCCGCCTTTTCCGGAAGTAATCACAATGACTTCACTCATAATGAATATCCTCC
>CALWRQ010000095.1 GCA_944383965.1 uncultured Lachnospiraceae bacterium | reverse complement strand
TCATTTATCATATCGCACCTCTGTCTTTTATGTATTCACGGAATAGTATACGTCTTTTTCCGGGAATAATCAACCGTAGATTCGGAATGCGGAAACAGATTCTTCCTCCTCTGCCGGGATTCCCAGATATGGAAGGATATTTTTAAAAACATCAGCAATTACGGGAGCTGCAATGGTGCCTCCGTAATAGATTCCTTCCGGCTCGTCGATGGTGACCAGAGCGATCACCTCGGGATCATCTGCCGGCGCAAATCCGATGAAAGAAGAAATGTATTTTTTCAGACTTCTGGGAAGTTTTTCTGAAGTGGCCGTCTTACCCCCGATCCGGTAACCGGGAACCGCAGCGTTCTTTCCGCTGCCCTCTGCCACTACCTGCTCCAGTATATAGCGCATAACGGCGCTGGTCTCTTCCGACAGGATCCGTTCCCCCACCGGAAAAGAAAATTCCCGGACAGCGTTTCCTCCTTCTCCCACGGCCTTCAATCCGAAATGAGGCGTCACACGGATTCCGCCGTTTATAATGGAAGAAACAGTAGCCGCCAGCTGTACGGGCGTGATCTGAAAGGACTGCCCGAAGGAAACGGTCGCCAGCTCCACCGCGCCCATATCCTCCTCCCTGTGCATAATCGTGGACGCTTCTCCCGGCAGATCAATACCGGTCTTTCCCATCAGGCCAAACTGTCTGAAATACTTGCAGTAGTTTTCCACTCCCAGCCGCTGCCCCACCTGGATCAGAACCGGATTGCAGGAATTCATCATCCCCTGCAGAAATGTTTCTCCGCCGTGTCCTCCTGTTTTATGACATCGGATTTTCCGATCTTCCACCACGCAGTAGCCGGGGCAGGAAAAATGGTCATCCAGCTCTACCACTCCTTCCTCCAGACCGGCGGCCGCCGTAATGATCTTAAAGGTCGATCCGGGTTCATAGGTATCGCTCACACAGGGGTTTCTCCACATGGCATTGAGCATATCCTGTTTTTCTTTTTCATCTGCGGCACCTTCCACTCCTTCCGGCAGCTGGAATGGGGCATTCAGGTGAAATTCCGGAGCACTGGCCATGGCCATAACCTCCCCGTTTCTGGGATCCATGATCAGAATCGATGCCTGCTTTGCCCCCTTTTTCTCCATGATCCGGGCAGCCTCCTGTTCCGCATACTGCTGGATGTTCCTGTCCAGGCTTACCCAGAGATCCCACCCCGCTTTCGGCTCCACCCTGTCTTCAGCCGCATTTTCAATCTCGATGCCGGCTGCGTCCGCCATAGTAAGAATCTTTCCGTTGACTCCTTTCAGCCAGGATTCATACTCCACCTCCAGGCCGATAATGCCCTGATTGTCTCCTCCCGTAAACCCCAGTACACGGGAGGCCAGACTGTCATAAGGATAATAGCGCTTATAATCCTCATCCACCTTCACTCCCTCCAGGCGAAGATTCCGTATTTCGTCCCCCAGCGCTTTATCCACATTGGTCTTGACAATCTCCCTGGAACTTCTCTTTTCCACTTTTTTTCTTACTTCCTCAGAAGTCATCCCCAGTTTCTCCGCCAGGACTGCACTCACCTGTTCCGCATCCCGGATCTGATTGTGAATCACAGAAACGGTACATACCGTGCGGTTATCCGCAATCACCTGCCCGTTCCGGTCCAGGATCTTTCCTCTGGCTGCTTTGATCGTCCGCTCCCGCTGATGAAGATCTTCCGCCATCTGCCCGTAATACTGAGAACGGTATATCATAAGATATCCCAGTCTTCCGCACAGTGCCACTGCTGCGGCCGCCGCTGCCAGGAACAGCACGATCACCCGCAGCCTGTGTCTGGTTCTGGTACGGTTCTCCTCCATTTCTGTCTCTCCCGGATCCATATTGCTAAAATATATGCGGAAAACCGTCATTTATGAAAACAGCCGGGAAGCTTCTGTTTCAGAAGCCTCCCGGCACTGTATCCTTTTACTCCTGTTAAGCTCCGGAACTCTCTTCTGCCTGCCCTGCACCATCCGTCTGAGAGGACGAAGTTCCTTCTGAAGCAGTTTCGCTTTCCATTTCCTTCGTTTCTTCCGCTCCCGTCTCACCGGACTGGGAAACCGTTTGCCCATCATCACCGGGAACCCGGTCCGGCGCTCCGCTGTCGCCTACCTCCGGAATCACCAGTTCCTCATCCGGATAAGGCTCCGCAGATTCCGTCTCCGCCTCTGTCTGTTCTTCAGCCCCTTCTCCGGAAGTATTGTCCGTGATTCCTTCTTCCTCCGGAAGCACAGCATCAGCCTCATCTCCGGCCACATCTGTTTCCGGAAATACATTCAAATAAGGAAGGATCTCTTTCATGATCTTGGCAAATATCTCGCTGGCATAAGTGGAATGAGGCTGATCTTCCACATGCGGCTGATCAACCACCACATATACCAGAACCTCCGGGCGTTCCACCGGCGCAAAGCCGCAGAATGAAACTACATAATTCCCGCTTTTTCTGGGCAGCTTCTCTGCTGTACCGGTTTTTCCTCCCAGCTCGTAGCCTTCTACCTGGGCAGCTTTTCCCGTTCCTTTTTCTCCATAGACGGTCTGGAATAAAGCATCCTTTATAAAGTCACTGGTAGACTGAGAAACCGTCTCCCTGACCAGAAGCGGTTCCACCTTCTTCACTACTGATCCCTGGGAATTCAGAATCTGCTTGACGATATGCGGTTCATAGTAGGAACCTCCGTTCAATACGGAACAGTACGCTGCCGCCATCTGAATCATCGTGCAGTTATAGTTCTGTCCGAAGGAGTTGGTCGCCATATCTACCGGTCCGGCAGTATCCACCGTATAGCCCAGCCCGCTTGTATCCGCCTCACCGGGCAGGTCAATGCCTGTTTTCTGCGTAAAGCCGAACATGTCCTGATATTTATAGAAAATTTCTTTTCCTTCCCTGCTCACGATCTGCATAAGCACATCATTGCAGGATACCATCAGAGATTCCGCGACAGTCAGGTTTCCGTGTCCTCCTACCCGGTTTACACATTTGATGTACGTACCGGCAACATCCTGTCCCCCGTCGCAGAAAAATGTCTCATTTCCGCTTATGATCCCTTCCTCCAGAGCAGCCGCTATGGTAAAGATTTTCGAAGGCGACCCGGGTTCATAGGTATCACTCACACAGTAGTTTCTCCACATCTGATACCAGGCTTCCGTCTGCTCCTCTTCGCTCATGGCTGCGATTTCCTCGGCCGTATACTGAGCCGTCAGATCTCTGGGATCATTCAGATTGTACATCCTGTCCGTCGCCATGGCCAGGATCTCTCCGTTATTAGGATCCATCACGATCACACCGATATTTTCAGAACCGGTAGTCTCCATCCATTCTTTAATGTACTTCTCCACGATCTGCTGCACATTCAGATCTATGGTGGATACCACCGTATTTCCGTTCACTGCCGGCTTGATCACGGTCTCCAGGTTGGAATCATCATTCAGGTAACCGTATTCCCTGCCGTTCGTGCCCGTCAGCACGCTGTTGTAGGACTGCTCAATTCCGCCGTTTCCCGTGGTTCCGTCACTGGACGCAAACCCCAGCACCGTGCTTGCAGACTCGTTATAGGGATAGCTGCGCTTATATTCTTCCTCAAACCAGATGCCATACACTTTTTTGTTTTTTTCGCTGGCGATCTTGCTGGAAGCAAACTGTTTGTTCATCTCTTCCTTGGTCGCCTCAAATGCTTCCTTCTGATCCACGGTCAGCTGCCTGGCATACCGGATATAAGGGCTTTCCCTGTTTTCCAGAATCAGATTGGTCAGTTCTGTCTTATCATAGCCGAAGGCTGTGGAAAGAGCGGTAGTCGTGGCATCCAGGTACTTGTCCACTCCGTTTTCCGGATCATAACCGGCCATGATCTGAGTGGCGTCGATAATCAGATTGTATACTTTGTCGCTCACAGCCAGATAGGTTCCGTTCCTGTCCACAATATCGCCCCGCTTATAGGGAATGGTCCGGCTGTCATAGCTGGAATGCTGGCTCAGCACAATCTGGCTGTATTCTTCATTATTCTCCTTGATAATATCATAGAGTACCAGCACCAGTGCAAATAAAGCCAGCGTAATCACAAGAACTGTGACCGCCAGCTTTGTCTGCAGATTGTGCATGGTACCCGTAACGTTTTTTTTTCGTTTTCTGCCGTCAGTTGTAGTTCGGGATGTCTTCATTTTGTCTTATATACTCGCTTTCCGTTTTATCATACATTAAGACCTGATCCTTATTGGCATAGACCATTCCCAGCTCCTCTGTGGCAACTTTATAGATATAGTCCAGATTTACAGACGTATTGATCCTCGTTTCCAGAGTGTCATTTTCCGCTCTCTGATTTTCCAGCTGCTGCTCCAGCGATTCAATCCGGCTCAGTCTGGCCTGCATGGCTGACTGCTGGTGAAGGTACTGTACACAGATCACCAGAGCACAGATCGCTGCCGCCGACAGCATCATCAGATAGGGCAGATCCATGTAAAGCGCTCTTTCTCTGTTTTTCCTGAGCTGTTCCCGGCGCTGAAGGTTCTGCGCTGTCCTCTTTCTTTCCGGTGCGGACGTTCTCCGCTCCGGCTCCGCTCTTCGCACTGTATTTCCGTCTACGTATGTCATCATCCTCTGCGGAGTTCTTCTAACAGCCATATCCTATCTCCCCCTTTTTACTCCCGGCCCCGTTCAAAGATACGGAGTTTGGAGCTTTTGGCCCTTTTATTTTCTTCTATTTCCTCTTTCGTGGGCACCACCGGTTTTCTGGTGACCACTCTTCCCTTGCTTTTTCTGCCGCATACACACACCGGAAAATCCGGCGGACAGATACAGGGATTTTCATTGTCTCTGAACCGTGTCTTTACAATCCTGTCCTCCAGAGAATGGAAGGTGATAATGGCCAGCCTTCCTCCCGGGTTCAGCCGGTCGATCATGGTATCAATGGAATGGCTGAGCACCTCCAGCTCCCGATTCAGTTCAATCCGGATCGCCTGAAAGGTCTGCTTGGCCGGATGTCCTCCGGTGGCGCGGATCTTCGCCGGAATCGCGCCTTTGATGATCTCCGTCAGTTCACCGGTAGTCCGGATCGGGCCGGATTCCCTTGCCTTTACAATGTGCTTCGCAATATTTTTTGCAAACCGGTCTTCTCCATAGTCGCGGATGATGCGGTACAGTTCCTGTTCACTGTAGGTATTGACAATATCCGCCGCAGTTCTTGGATTTCTCTGGTCCATTCTCATATCCAGAGGCGCATCTTCCCGATAGGTAAATCCCCGTTCTGCCGTATCCAGCTGGTATGAGGATACCCCCAGGTCCAGGCAGATGCCATCCACCCCGCGGATGTCCAGACTGTCCAGGATGTCTGCAATATTCTCATAGTTGCTTCTTACGATTGTTACTTTATCTCCGAATTCCTTCAGCCTTTCCGATGCCGCTGCAATGGCGTCCGCATCCTGATCAATGCCGATGAATCTTCCTTTTTCTCCCAAACGGCGGCAAACCTCGCTGGCATGTCCGCCTCCCCCCAGGGTGCCGTCCACATAAATCCCGTCGCTTCTGACATTTAATCCGTCAACTGTCTCCCAGAGCAGCACTGATTTGTGTTCAAACATTTACAGCAATCCTCCCAGGTCTTCCGCAATGTCCTCAATATCGCTGAAATCATTCTTCGCATTCCAGGCATCCTTACTCCAGATTTCGATCCGGCTTCCCATGCCCACGAGAACTGCGTCCTTTTCTATTCCTGCATATTCTCTGAGAGAAGCGGGAAGGAGGATCCTTCCCTGCTTGTCTACTTCGCAGGTCGCCGCGCCGGCCACAAGAAATCTTGTAAGCTTTCTGGCGGCAGGGTTGGTATAAGGCAGGGCGTGAAGCTTTGCTTCCAGGGCAGACCATTCATCACTGGCGTACACAGAAAGGCAGCCGTCCAGACCTCTCGTTACCACGAAGTCTTCACCAAGCTGCTCTCTGAATTTGGAAGGTACGATAAGACGTCCCTTCGCATCAACTGTGTGATTGTATTCGCCCATGAACATCTTTATCACCACCGTACTGCAAAACTGTCACCGGTCCGCCACTTTTTACCACTGCAGACCACTTACCACCACTTTTTACCACTTTGTATTCTTATAGTAGTACATTTAGGGGTAAATGGCAAGAATTTTTTTAGAAAATCGTAAAAAAAGAAGCCCCAAAATTGGAGCTAATTTTGCTGGAAAATCCTGGATTTTTTGGGATTTTTTCTTCCCTTGTGGGAGATCGGTGCAGGCTGGTGGGGAAAAAGCTGAAAATCCTGCAGGATCCGGAAGGGAAAATGGGGGAGAAGGACGGGTCAGGGCCTGTCTGCTCACAAAAATATTCTTTTCTGTCATGTGAGGAAAGAGCGCGGTCTGCTGCAGACCGCGCTCTTCTTCCCCTCCGGTCTAATAGCCGGAAACAATATATTCTTCTATTAATTTATCCAAAGCTATGCTGTTGTGGTAGATAATGTCATATTCCTCGTTCAAATCAATACTTTCGTTCAGCACCCTCCTTGCCTGTTCGATCTGTCCGATCAGTTCCTCTTTCGATATTGCCATCTTCATTCTCCTTTGTGTCAGCCATGCGGCGCACGGCCTCCTCCCGTGCGGGAGAACCTGGCCTGGACCGCCTGCAGGCGACCATGCCGGAACAGTGGCGTCCCGTTTTCCGGCCTCCTTGCTTGTATGTATCGTTCGGGACATTTTTTATTTTATACCGAAAAAGGGAAAAAATCAAACAGATTCGGCCGACATGCTGTGCGGATTTTCGACATCGGTCCAGGGGATTCCTGTCTGATCAGAACAGAAAAAGATTTGCCATTCCCGTAAGAACGGAAGCCGCAACCAAGGCCTGCCCCAGGATTCCGTTTTTCTTTTCAGCGAAATAGATTCCTGCCCCGATCACCCCTACCAGACCTATGATCCAGCAGACTGCCTGCCGGATGGTGGCATTCTGAGGCAGTGATGTAGCAGCGATCAGCGCGATCAGCAAGCTGTATGCGGTCATCAGTACCAGGAGCACCTCACTCGCCCTTTTGTTTCTGACAAAAAACAGCAGCGCACTCCCGATTACCGCCGCGATTCCCATTACAGCACATAAAAGAAAATAAATTCCGATCGTCATAAAATCTCTCCTTCCGTTTTTCAAAAAACTGATGCTTCTTTTCTGTGCCTACATCTTACCCGGAAACTTCCTGTATTTCCACCTAAGAAATCTGAAGAAATCTGAAGGCTGCACTTTATCCCCTTCAATCCTTCCGGAGAGGATTGAAAAAAAGAAGGCTTTATGCTATAGTTTATAGTTGCATTATATTATTTCAGAATTGATTGAAATACCGATAAACAAAGGAGATGGGAGTATATATGAAATTAGGTATCGTAGGCTTGCCGAACGTGGGAAAAAGCACTCTTTTCAATTCCCTCACAAAAGCCGGAGCTGAATCTGCAAACTATCCTTTCTGCACCATTGATCCCAACGTGGGAGTGGTTGCCGTTCCTGACGAACGTCTGAAGCTGCTGGCTGATCTGTACAATTCCGAAAAGATCACCCCGGCTGTCATAGAATTCGTAGACATTGCCGGTCTGGTAAAAGGCGCCTCCAAAGGTGAGGGACTGGGCAATCAGTTTCTTTCCAACATCCGCGAGGTGGATGCCATCGTACATGTGGTACGGTGCTTTGAAGATCCGAACGTCGTACATGTGGACGGCAGCGTAGATCCGATCCGGGATATTGAAACCATCAATCTGGAGCTGATCTTCTCCGATCTGGAAATCCTGGAGCGCCGCATCTCCAAGGTAGGAAGAGCCGCCATCAACGATAAGGCTCTGGCCAAGGAGCTGGCTGTGCTGAAAGAGCTCAAAGCCCATCTGGAGGACGGGAAGCTGGCCAAGAGCTATGTTCCTGATGACGAGGAAATGATTCCCTTCATCGCTTCCTTAAATCTCCTTACCTACAAACCGGTGATTTTTGCTGCCAATGTGGGAGAAGATGACCTGGCCGATGACGGAGCTTCCAATCCTTACGTAGAAGAAGTGCGGAAATTCGCTGCTGAAAACGGCTGCGAGGTATTTGTGATCTGCGCTCAGATCGAACAGGAAATCGCTGAGCTGGATGACGACGAGAAGAAAATGTTTCTGGAAGATCTGGGTCTGAAAGAATCCGGACTGGAAAAGCTGATCGCTGCAAGCTACAGCCTTCTCGGTCTTTTAAGCTACCTGACTGCAGGAGAGAAAGAAACCCGCGCCTGGACGATTACAAAAGGCATGAAGGCACCTCAGGCAGCCGGCAAGATCCACAGCGATTTTGAACGCGGCTTTATCCGTGCCGAGGTAGTGAATTACAAAGATCTTCTGGACTGCGGCAGCTACACCGCCGCCAAGGAAAAAGGACTGGTCCGTCTGGAAGGAAAGGAATATGTTGTCAAAGACGGCGATGTGATCCTGTTCCGCTTCAATGTATAATCGGTTATAAATGAAAGCCGCCGGCTGAGCCGGCGGCTGTTTTGCTTTTATCCGGGCTGCTGCCCTTTTTCCGGCCTTACGGTTCCTGAAGAGCCCTTCCCGGCAGACGGATATCTTTCCGGCGCAGCCAGATAAAATACAGGATGCAGAAAACCAGGCTGCAGAAGGCAGATGCAGGCACGGCCAGACTGATCCGGAACAGTCCTGTTTCCGGCAGACGGCTGAACAGGTAGGAAAGGGGAATCCGGATCAGGAATGAGGAAAGCAGCCCCTGGATCATCACAAAAGTGGTATGCTCCCGCCCGTTAAAATATCCAAGGAAGCAGAACGTAATGGCAATCATCGGATATTCAAATGAATTTCCCTTCAAATATTGTGCTGCCGCCTGCAGTACCTCCGGATCATTGTCAAAAAACGATGCCAGGAATTCTCCTCCGAAAAACGTCAGGAAAAACATGATAATGCCGAACATAAGTGAAATTCTCTGCGCCAAAAACAGGGACTGGCTGGCACGCTTTGCGTTTCCCGCCCCCATATTCTGCGCCACAAAGCTGGAAAGTGCGGACATGAATGACATCGGCACAATGGACAGAAACACAAACAGCTTCTCCGAGATGCCCACACCGGCAGAGGCCACCACTCCCAGCGTGTTGATGATGGCGGTAATGATCAGAAACGACAGGTTGCACAGGAAATCCTGCAGGGCAATGGGAAAACCGATCTGCAGGATCTTTCCCATATTTCTGTTTTCTCCTCTCCACTGCTCCAGAATAGAAAACGGAAGGGGATGACGATGCATATAACAAACGGAAAACACCACGCTGACCGCCTGAGCAGCGATTGTCGCCAGAGCAGCGCCTGAAGCGTTCATTCCAAACACGCCCACAAAGAGCAGATCCAGAACGACGTTGACCAGGCAGGCAATCAGCACAAAAAGGAACGGAGACCGGGAATTTCCCATCCCGCGGAAAATGCCGCTGATTCCATTATACGCAGTGATAAAGAGGATCCCTGCCGAACAGATCCGGACATACCTTACAGTCTCATCCAGTGCAGCATCCGGCACATTCAGAAGAATGGAAATCTGCGGAGCGAACAGCAGCATGACCGCAGTAAGGATCAGCGCCACGGCTGAAAACAGTTTGATCTGGCTGGAAACCACTGCTCCTGCATATTTCATATCGCGGGCACCGATTGCTTTTCCCAGCAGTACGGTCACTCCCATGGTCAGTCCGGTAATCACAGATGTGATCACCTGCATGATCTGGCTGCCTGTTGCAACAGCAGACACGCTTTCCGTCGGTGAAAACTGTCCGACTACAGCCAGATCCACTCCTCCGTAGAATGCCTGCAGAAGTAGCGAAAGCATCAGCGGAAAGGCAAAGCGAAGCAGCGACGGCAGAATCGGACCTGATAAAAACGGATTGGCCTCGTTGGTTCTCGGGTTGTTGCTCATAAAAAATCCTCCTGATTTTTGATTTTAGAGGTAAATCACAACCACCGGCTTAGCCGGTGGTTTGTTCTGGCCCTATAAGGGCCTGTTACCGGCACTGGAGTCTAAAGACTCATCGAATAGTTCGCCAGCCGCAACATCATTTTTCCACTGAGCCCCTTGGGCTCTTCCTATTTGTTTTGCTTTACTGGCTCACCCGTAAACGGGTCTACATATTCTTTTAGTGTCATTTGATCATATTCCAAATCCTCTTTTAACTGATTTTGAATATACTCCTGGATTTTCTTTGCATTCTTTCCTACAGTATCTACATAGTATCCTCGACACCAAAAATGCCGATTCCCATATTTGTATTTCAAATTTGCATGCCGTTCGAATATCATCAGCGTACTTTTCCCCTTCAGATATCCCACGAAACTGGATACACTGATGCTCGGGGGAATTTCTACCAACATATGCACATGATCCGGGCAAATCTCTGCCTCTACTATGTGTACCCCTTTTCTCTTGCATAGCATACTTAAAACATTGGCTATGTCCTGTTTTAATTGCCCATATGCAATTTTTCTCCGATATTTGGGGGCAAATACAAGATGATACTTACAATTCCATTTCGTATGTGATAGACTATTACTATCCATATGGATACCTCCT
>CALWRQ010000094.1 GCA_944383965.1 uncultured Lachnospiraceae bacterium | reverse complement strand
GTCTATGGACAGAAGAACATTTGTGGCCGCAGAGAAGATTCTGAAGGAAGGACTTGCGAATCTGATCATTATCGGTACTCCTGAAGAGGTTGCCGCAAACAGTGAAGGGCTGGACATCTCCGGGGCTACCATTATAAATCCGTTTACATATGAGAAAACGGAAGAGTATGTCAATCTGTTTGTGGAGCTGAGAAAATCCAAGGGCATGACTCCGGAGCAGGCCAGAGAGACCATGCTGAAAGATTATGCTTACTACGGCTGCCTGATGATCAAGAACGGCGATGCAGACGGAATGGTTTCCGGCGCCTGCCATTCTACGGCAAATACTTTAAGACCCTGTCTGCAGATCATCAAGACCAAACCGGGCACGAAGCTGGTATCCGCTTTCTTCCTGATGGAGGTGCCGAACTGCGAGTTTGGTGAGAACGGAACATTCGTGTTTGCTGACTGCGGTCTGAACCAGAATCCCAATCCGGAAGAACTGGCTGCCATTGCCGTTTCTTCTGCCGAGAGCTTTAAGATGCTGGTTGGAAAAGAGCCGAAGGTTGCCATGCTGAGCCATTCCTCTATGGGAAGCGCAAAGCATGATGATGTTACTAAAGTAGTGGAAGCTACCAGAATTGCAAAGGAGAGCGCTCCTGAGCTGGCACTGGATGGTGAGCTTCAGCTGGATGCTGCCATCGTTCCGGAAATCGGTGCGTCAAAGGCTCCGAACAGCAAGGTTGCAGGACATGCAAACGTACTGGTATTCCCGGATCTGGATGCAGGAAACATCGGCTACAAGCTGGTGCAGAGACTGGCCAAGGCAGAGGCTTACGGCCCCATGTGCCAGGGAATCGCAAAGCCGGTAAACGATCTGTCCAGAGGATGCTCTGCAGAGGATATCGTAGGCGTAGTGGCGATCACTGCCGTACAGGCTCAGAACGAAAATTAACTGCCGAATCCGTTCCTGCGGGAATGGAGAGAGCGGTGAGAATGCCGGGACAGACCGTGTTCCGGCATTCGTGTGAATAAAGAAAAGGAGAAACCAATATGAAGATTTTAGTAATTAACTGCGGAAGCTCATCCTTAAAGTATCAGCTCATCGATATGGACAATGAGAGCGTTCTGGCAAAGGGTCTCTGCGAAAGAATCGGAATTGAAGGTTCCATGCTGACTCACAAGCCTACCGGAAAGGACAAATATGTGGTTGAGAAGGCAATGCCGGATCATAAGGTTGCTGTACAGATGGTAATGGATGCACTGGTGGATCCGGATCACGGCGTGATCGCCAGCACGGATGAGATCTCTGCCGTAGGCCACAGAGTTCTGCACGGAGGTCAGTACTACAGCGATTCCATCATTGTAAATGATGATGTGAAGAAAGTAATCCGTGACTGCTTCGACTTGGGACCTCTGCACAATCCGGCAAACCTGATCGGCATCGAGGCCTGCGAGGCTGCTATGCCCGGCGTTCCCAATGTGGCAGTGTTTGATACCGCTTTCGGTCAGAGCATGCCGAAGAAGGCATATCTCTATGCCATTCCTTATGAGTATTATGAGAAGTACAGCATCAGAAGATACGGCTTCCACGGAACCAGCCACCGTTTTGTATCCGGCGAGGTGTTAAAGTTTGCCGGACTGGATCCGAAGGAAGGCAAGGTTATCGTATGCCATCTGGGCAACGGTGCCAGCATTTCTGCTTCCATCGGCGGAAAGTGTGTAGATACCAGCATGGGTCTTACTCCTCTTGAGGGTCTTGTAATGGGAACCAGAAGCGGAGATGTGGATCCGGCTGTCCTTCAGTTCATCTGCAATAAGGAGAACAAGACAGTAAACGAGATGCTGGATATCTTAAATAAAAAGTCCGGTCTTCTGGGCATTTCCGGAATTTCCAGCGACTGCCGTGACGTGCAGAATGCACAGGCTGAGGGAAATGAGAGAGCAGATATGGCAATCAAGAGCTTTGAGTACCGTATTATCAAATACATCGGTGCTTATGCAGCTGCCATGAACGGTGTGGATGCCATTGCCTTCACTGCAGGTATCGGTGAGAATGACGCCACGATCCGTAAAAATGTCTGCGACAGCCTGAAATATCTGGGAATTTCCATTGATGATGAGGCAAACAAGGTAAGAGGCGAGAGAAAAATGATCTCCACTCCCGATTCCAAGGTGAAGGTTATGATTATGCCTACGGATGAGGAACTGGCTATTGCAAGAGAAACTCTGGAACTTGTGAAATAATCATAGAAAAAACGGTTGACAAACCCAGGTCACCTATGTATAATAGCATAAGTGCGTATTAGGAGACAAATATGCAGATTAACTTATCAGAGCTGTTTTCCAGTGATGGAAAAGAGAAGACCTATACCTGTAATATTGAGATGGAGCAGTTTCAGACTTTGAAAGAAGTATATGAGATTGCGGAAAAGCAGCCTGTCCGGCTGACAGTCCGTCATACAGGGGAAAGGAAGCTTCAGGCTGACGGAAAGATCCGGCTGTCTCTGCTGATTCCCTGTGATCGTTGTCTGAGTCCGGTAAAGGTAGACTTTGATCTTGATGTTGATTTTTCTGCTGATCTGAATCAGTCAGAAGAAAAGCGGGCGGAGGAGCTCGATGAGCAGCCCTATATAAGTGGTAATTATCTGGATGTAGACCAACTGGTCCGCAACGAGCTGTTGCTGAACTTACCTATGAAGGTTCTGTGCAGGGATGATTGCAAAGGGATTTGCAACAGATGTGGCGCCAATCTCAATTATGAGAGCTGTGCGTGCGACAGGAGCACTCCAGACCCGAGGATGTCAGTAATCCAGGATATTTTTAAACAGTTTAAGGAGGTGTAAACCATGTCTATCTGTCCTAAGAATAAAACTTCTAAAGCTAGAAGGGACAAGCGCAGAGCGAACTGGAAGATGAGCGCTCCGAACTTAGTGAAGTGCAGCAAGTGCGGCGCTTTAATGCTTCCTCATAGAGTATGCAAGGCTTGCGGCAGCTACAACAAGAGAGAGATCGTTAAGGTTGAAGACTAAGAGTTCTGTTGCTGTATGACCTGAGAAGGGCCAGACAGAGAAACTTAGGTTTTCTGTTTCGGAATATTAAACAGAATAAGCAAAAAGTAAGGCGGAAGCTGTATCAGGATACGGCTTCCGTCTTTTTGCATTTCTGGTGTGAATTGAAAAAGGGAGCGGTGTGAAAACACTGCTCCCATATTATGCCGGACAGAGTTACGGCATGCGGTTTTTCTCCCCCCAATCACACATCGCATCCAGGATCGGAATCAGGGATTTTCCTCTCTCCGTAAGACTGTATTCAACCTTCGGCGGAATCTGGGGGTATTCTTTTCGGTGAACCAGTCCGTCCGCCTCCAGTTCCTTTAATGTGGCGCTTAGGGTCTTATAAGAGATGGTCCCTATGTATTTTTTCAGCTCGTTAAAACGGACAGTCTGAAATCCCATTAAAGCATACAGGATAAACATTTTGTATTTTCCCTGGATCAGGGACATCGTATAATTAAATCCGGTTTCTTCCAGCCGGGAGTCTTTGATACAGGATATACTCATTTTGACACTCTCCATCAGGTAAGTATGAGACATCAATGTTAGTATCGCACTTTATAGTGCGTACTTGCTCATTTACATATTCTTGCTACAATTATAATATCAGCAATAAAAAAAGTCAATTCTGGAGAACTGGAGGCAATTTATATGAGTAAGAAAATTGTAGTGATTACCGGAAGTCCCCGCAAAAACGGCAACAGCTTTGCTATGACGGATGCCTTTGTTGAGGCGGCAGAAAAGATGGGGCATAAGGTTACCCGTTTTGATGCAGCCATGAAAAACGTAGGCGGCTGTCATGCCTGTGAAACATGCTTTAAGACGGGAAAAGCCTGTTCCTTTGATGATGATTTCAATACTATCGCTCCTGCTATCCAGGAAGCGGATGCAGTAGTCTTTACCATGCCTGTCTATTGGTATTCCATTCCGGCTCAGATCAAGGGAGTGATTGACAAATTGTTTTCTTTCTGTGTGGGAGGTAAGAACGTTGCAGGAAAGGAATGTGCCCTGATTGCCTGCTGTGAAGAAGAGGATATGTCTGTTATGGATGGTGTCCGGATTCCTCTGGAACGCTCTGCTGCGCTGCTGAGATGGACGATGGTCGGCGAGGTGCTGGTTCCGGGAGTCCTGAATGCAGGTGATATCAAAAAAACAGACGGATGCAGACAGGCGGCGGCGCTGGCGGAGAAAATTTGAGTGAGAGGAAAATTCAAAATATGGAAAAGAAAATTGTAATATTAAACGGAAGTCCGAGAAGAAACGGAAATACCGATAGATCGGACGGCCGCTTTGAGAAATCAGGGCGGCTGTTTTTGTGGGGAAAAACCTGCTGATAACTGCAAAGACGCAGGAAAAATCCCATAAGGCACACTTTGTCCATGCTGTACATATCTTATATCAGATACAAAAGAAAAAAGCAGAGATCCGAAGCAGGATTCAAACGGGAAAAGAGAGGGGGAAACGGTTTGAAGAGAAAAGATAAGGGCAGGAACCGCCTGCGCAGGCTATGGACAGGATTCAGCCTGGTGGACCGATGCCTGCTCATCTTTTTCGGGGTGCTTCTCTTTCAGTCGGTCTGCAGTATGTTTTATGCAGGAGATGCAGGAGCGGAGACCGAGCATATTGACGTGATTGTCAGAACCTCCCTGGCGTCCATTTTCGGTTATATTCTCAGCGCGAATTTTACGGGAGCTGCAAAAAAGAGGGGATGGAACGGACCGGAAGAGGATGGGGAAACAGAAAAGGGGGTTATCTCAGCACAGAGTGCGGATCAGACCGGGGAGAGCACGGAGCCGGAAGAACCGACTGCCCGGGCTCAGATCCTGACTGCAACTGTTATCGGTCTGATCAGTCTGGCAGTACTTCTCATATACCGGAATCTGGAGCCCGGCGGAGCTTCCGGAGAAAGCGGTTATGCCACTGCGGCAGCTGCCCAGCTTCGTGACTTTGTATCAGGCAGTGTGGGATTTCTTATCGGAAGTCCCGGGGAACAAAAACCGTAAAATCAAAACAAGGAGAGGGAAAAATGGCAGACATGGTTAAAGATCTTTTAAGCCTGCAGTACAGCAGCAATTTTTCACTGGAAGGAATTCAGGAAGAGAATGTGGACCTGAATCTCCCGCCGGCTCCGGAATTGTCGGCGACAATCTATGGCACAGTGACAGACGGAGGCATTCCGGTAGCGGACGCTACGATCAAAGTATTTGATGCGGCCGGACAGCCCTACAGACACACCGTTACCAACACCGCAGGGGAATATACGTTCAGCGATATTCCAGCCGGAAGCTACAGCCTTGGTGCGGTTGCGGAAGGCTACCGCCTCAGTGACCTGCAGCCGGTGACCCTGACGGCAGACAGCACGACAGAAGTGCCGTTTGCTGTGGTGAAGGATGCAACGCTTACTCTGGGAGCAATCGCGGGTGTTGTTTCCGCCAGACTTCTGACAGGAGGAACCATGCCGCTGGCGGGCGCAAAAGTTACTATGACGAATGCGCTGGGAACGGCGGCAGCGGTAACCTATACTGCAAATGATGGTGAGTTTGTATTCTATGATGTAGCGGACGGCATATATTCCCTTATAGCGACAGCGGACGGATATATGACGGCAACTGTCATGGCGGTTACGATCGCAGGAGGATCCATTGCCAATGTCAGTATGGCAATGGATATGGATACCCGGACCTATAACGGAACCGTAAGCGGTATTGTGAAAAATAGCAGCGGATATGTTATGGCAAACTGCTTTGTGGGCCTTTACCGGGTGGTGGATGACAGCCTGGGAGGAACCAAGGAAGTATTGGTTGCTGTGACAAAGACCAATACTTCCGGCAAATATCTTTTCGGCGGTGTTGCAGGGGGAACGTATCTGGTAAAAGCAAAACTGAATGCCTGAACCGGAAGAGGGCAGGCATTCTTTCAGGAAGGACTTTTCATCTGAGAGGAGAAATGGAAATCTGTCAGAACTTTTGCTTCCGATGGGAGAAATCTGCAGTCCCTGCGGAAAATTTCTTAAATGATTCGTTCTGCTGCCGATGCTGCTGCCGGTGTCCATGCCGCTGTTTCTGCCCCAGTCGGATTTTGCTGGGAATTCTGAGCTGCCGGATCTGCGGACTGTAGCGAAAAAAAGAGTTTCGTTATCCGATTCATTTTGACATTTCTCTGATTTTAAGATAAAATAATAAACCGTTTGAGAAATAAAACGGGAGAGAGAAAAGTTCAGATGAAAGAAAAAACAAGGCTTTTGCGGGCGGCGGAAGCAGCAGTATTCCTGCTTACACCGTTTACGGCATTCTATCTGATGCAGTTTGTCCTTGGCTGCTGGCCATGGGATTATTCCCTGGGAGTGGCGGTCGGAAACGGACTGTGCATAGGTGTATTATACTGGCTGCTCTGTGCGGTCAGCGGCAGGCCGCTGATCTGTGGGATGGCGGTGCATGGGCTGGCCGGTCTGTGGGGGGCGGCAAACTATTTTGTGACAGAATTCAGAGGAAATCCCATTCTTCCGTGGGATTTTACCGCATTGGGAACAGCGGCAGCTGTTTCCGGAACCTATCGGTTTCAGATAACCGGGAGGATGGGAGCAGCAATTCTGGCAGCAGCAGGAGCAGCGGCGGTCTGTTTCCTGATGAGAAAAAAGTGGAGCCGTCTTCGGCTTCGAGGCCGGGCTGCGGCATTGTGCCTGGGGCTGTTCAGCCTGTTCCAGATCTGGCAGCCGGCCAAGCTTGAAACATTCGGTATAGAGGCCGACGTATGGGACCAGGCAGGAGCTTACAGGGACAGCGGTGCGGTGGGAGCGTTTCTCTGTAATCTGGAATTCCTGGATGTGGATGTTCCTGATGGATATTCTCAGGAGCGGGCACAGGAACTTCTGATGCAGGCAGCTGCGGAAACGGACGGAAATTCCGGCACCCGGCTGGCTGCATTGAAGGACACCCCTCTCTCTCAGGAAATGGGGGAGGAAAAAGTCAGGCTTCCTCATATTATCGCAATTATGAATGAGTCCTGGGCAGACTTTGAGGAGTACGGGAATCTGGAACTCAGCGAGGGGGTCATGGAGTTCGTCAATTCTATGGATGGAATCAGAGGGCATGCGTATACTTCTGTGTTCGGGGCGGGTACCAGTGCTAGTGAATTTGAGTTTCTGACGGGAAATACCATGGCGTTTCTTCCTCCGGGAAGCATCCCTTACCAGCAGTATATTCTGGGACCGTCTTCTTCCATGGCGTCTGTCCTTAAGGAAAACGGATACCGCTGTCTTGCATTCCATCCGGGAGAGAGAACTTCCTGGCAGAGAAATCAGGCGTATCCGCTGCTGGGATTTGATGATTTCAAATGTGAGGATGATATGGATGTGGAATTATCGGAAGCCCACGGATATGTGAGCGATCAGTCAGATTTCGAGCAGGTGATCTGGGAGTTTGAGCACAGGGAAGAGGGAGAACGGCTGTTTCTGTTTAATGTGACCATTCAGAATCACGGCAGTTATACCGATCCGGATTATGAGACGGTGGTACAGCTGAAGGATGAACCGGGAAAATATCCCATGGCCGAGCAGTACCTTACTCTGGTGCGGGAGACAGACCAGGCGATGGAGAAACTGATCACCTATTTCAGAAATCAGGAAGAACCGGTGCTGATTGTGATGTTCGGGGACCATCAGCCCTCAGTGGAGCAGGGATTTCTGGATAAGGCCTATGGAGTCAGACAGGAAGATATGAACATGAAGGAATACATGGGAAAGTTCCGAGTACCATACCTGATCTGGTCTAATTACGGGCTGGAAGCAGAGGCTCCCGAGATCACCAGCCTGAACTTTCTGGGACAGTATGTTCTGGAATGTGCAGGAGTGGATACGGGAGAGTACGGGGATTACCTCAGGGAATTTCAGAAGGAAATCCCGGCTCTGACATTTTCCGGATATTTTGACAGACAGGGACGGGCTCACAGCCATCTGGAAACCAACCGATATGGGGAACTGATAGAAGAGTATCAAACGGTCCAGTACGGCAGGATGTTTGACGGAGTATAGGACCATTCACAGAGAATAAAAACAGGATTTTCATTGCTGCCATCAGCGGTAAACGGCTGATGGCAGTTTTTATTATGGCTGATCCTTGAAAGGACGGATGGGAGCTTTTATTGTTCCGGATTAAAATAATCTTTGGCCAGTTCAGTAAAATACAGCTCCGCTTTGGTAAAAATAGTACCTTTGCGGTAAGCGATGCTTTGTTTCCACTGTTCTTTGGGATTCAGGGAAAAGCAGGCCACACTGCTTCGGTCTTTGATTGCAGATTCCATCAGAATGGAAGGTCCGACGCCCTGACGGACCATTTCGTAGGCAGTGGAGCTCAGACTGGTCTCAAGAATGATCTTGGGGAAAAATCCGGATTTAAGAAAATGGTAATCGGCAACGGTACGTATCCGAGTGGCTTTGGACATCAAAATAAAAGAATCATTTTTGAGAAGCTCCAGGCTGATGGAACGATAAGGGGAGTGAGAGGGAGCAGCCAGCCGGGACAATGGATGGCTGAGCGGGAGTGCGAGCACAATTTCACAAGGGGAAAAAACAATATGCTCCAGCTGAGACTGAATGGAACTCTGTCCCATAATGGCAAAATCAATCTTTCCTTCCAAACAGCTTTCTTCCAGTTCATTTACGTTGCCTTCCACCAGATTTACGGTGTAATTTGGATATTTCCGGTGAAATACAGGAAAAATGTGATCGAACATGGCAGCGCCGATGACGCGGGTGATTCCCAGATTGAGGCGGCCGGTTTCGCAGTTGTTGATTTCATCCATGGCTTTGTAGGCTTGTTTTTTTATTTCCAGAATTTCTTTTGCCGCTTTTATATAAACTGCTCCGGCCTCTGTGGGAATCATTTTTTTCTGAATTCTTTTAAAAAGCGGGAATCCCAGTTCCTGTTCCAGTGTAATCAGATAGTGATTGAGGGCAGGTCTGGAAATATATAAAAGATCAGCGGCATGGGAAATGTTCTGGGTATCGGCAATTGCTGTGATGTAAGATAATTGTTTTAAATTCATACGGCCTCCAACTGTAATATAAATTGCACATATTTTAGTCATTTTTAAAACTTTTCAAACACTATTACGATTATTATAATGAGTTTAAAATCAGAAAACAAGGAGGTGAGTAATATGGTTGATCTGCTGATAAAAAACGGAAGGATTTTTGATCCGGGACAAAAACTGGATATTGTAGGAGATATTGCAGTTTATAAAGGGAAAATCGCTGAAATAGCTCCGGTATTGACCTGTGACAGCAGGAAGACCGTGGATGCAAAAGGATTTTTTGTTGTACCCGGATTGATTGATGTTCATACCCATATAAACTGGAAAGGAAATTATATCGGAATGCCGGCAGACCTGGGCTTGATTCCCGGAGGAGTGACAGCTACGATCGATGCGGGCAGTACGGGAGTATCCAATTTCCGCTCTTTGCTGAGATATCTGGATACCTGTGAAATAAAAGCGAAACTGATGCTTCATGTCAGTGCCGGAGGACAGATGATGTCGAAGCAGTATGCGGAAAATATTGATCCGGCCGCATGGGACAGAGATCTGTTTGAACGTGCCTTTGAAGATTACGGGAAAAGGATTGCGGGGCTGAAGCTGAGAGTCAGTACAGATGTGGTAGGCAGTCTGGAACTGATTCCCTTGAAAAGGGCAGTGGAGCTGGCCGACCATCTTCACACAAGGGTATTTGTACATCCTACAGATCCGCCGAAAACCATGGAAGAGGTGGTTTCCGTCCTCAGACCGGGAGATGTTCTGTGCCATATGTATCATAATGAAGGCCATACCATTATGGAACGGGGAGAAGTGACGGAAGAGATATGGAAGGCGAAAGAGCGGGGAGTTGTTTTTGATGTTTCTCAGGGGAGAGGTAATTTTTCCATAAGACTTGCGGAAAAATGTATCCGGCAGGGGTTTATACCGGATACGATCAGTACGGATCTGAATATTGAAAACTGGAATGCGCCGTGGGATTTCAGCCTTCTGATGACGATGTCAAAGTTCATGGCACTGGGCATGAGTTTTTCGGATGTGATCCGATGCACAACATCAAATGCGGCTGCAGTTTACGGGGAGCCCGATGGGATGGGAACTTTGAAAACGGACACGGATGCAGATATCAGCATTCTGTCTATTGAAGAGAAGAAAATACCGTTTACAGACAAGTACGGAGATAGAATCATAGGAAAACAGGTAATAAAACCGATGGTAACGATCATAAAGGGAAATATTTTTTACTGCTCCTGTGATGTGCTGGCCGAACGATAAGGGAAGAAAGAGAGGAGAAGGAAATATGCGGAAACTGGGGTTATTTATAATGGCGGGACTTCTGGTAGCAATGGTATCAGGATGCGCAGGAGAGACGGGGCAGATAAGCGGGACAGATATGGAGAACGGGTCTGAAGAACAGAAGGGAGAAATTTCCTGGAAGCCGGAGAGTACGATTTCTGTGGTTCTTCCGGCGTCGCCGGGAGGAACGGTAGACTTGTCTGCCAGGGTATGGGCACAGTATGTGAAAGAGATCTGCGGGTGGAATGCCGTAGTGGTTAATTCTGCAGGTGCTTCCGGGTCAGTGGCTGCCAATGCGGTTTTAAGCTCGGAGCCGGA
>CALWRQ010000093.1 GCA_944383965.1 uncultured Lachnospiraceae bacterium | reverse complement strand
GAAATGAAGCCGATTCTTTCGGAAATCGGCTTCAAAGAATTCTGTACGTTTACTAAAATGGAACCGGAGTTCCATCCCCTCTCCCGGCTGTAGCGGCCGGGAGCTTTTTTATTGTTCCTGAAGGAGCAGGAAAAGCTGCTCCATCTCTTGTCTGTAAATGGGATTTCCGGCCAGGGCAATCTCTTCTCTGACATAGGTCAGATCCGCTGCCTCCGTTTTTTCCCCTTTCAGAACAGAAAGCCATATACGAGCCAGCCGCAGGCACTGCTCCAGGTTGGCACATATGGCCGGCGCTCTAGTCCTGGCTGCCTCTTTCAGTTCTTCCATCTGACAGATCACCTGCTGCGCCTGCTCCTCCTCCTTTTTCAGCAGAAGCAGACGCAGCCTCTGATTGGCTACCAGAGAGGTCCCGATCAATCTGTGCAGCTTCAGGTTCTCAGGCTTCGCATTCTTCAGCAGTTCCAGTCCCCGGTCGTAATCTCCCAGAGTCTCCCACGCAAAGGCCAGTCGGCAGATACCGTCCACATATTCAATGGTATTTTTCGGAACCCGTTCCACCATGGGAGCAAATTTTTTCAGAAAGCCCTCCGGATCTGCTTCCACATAAAGAATCCTGTGAATTGCCTTCAGTGCTCCGGATGCCCAGCAGAAAGAAAGAATCCGGCCGGCAATCACTCCTGCAAAAGCAGCCAGGGCTGCCGCAAAGGCCGCTGTGTAGCCCGGCATATCCTCCAGACAACTGCCGAAACCCAGAAGGGCTGTGCCCAAACCGGCCAGAGCGCCTGCCGCCATAAACAAATTGTTCTGAATTCTGAAATAAGCAACCATTCCAAACCTCTCTTTTTTGTCTGTCTCCTCTTTACAGCCAGAAGGAGAACAGGAAGGACGCGATAATCAGGACAATGCCGCCTCCCAGACGGGAAGAAAGCTGCGCATAGGCCATCAGATCCATACGGTCAGCAGCTCCCAGACAGGCCAGGTCTCCGGAACCCCCTCTGTTTGCCATACACAGTCCGGCCGTCAGAGCGGAATCTACGGGATAAAATCCTACCAGATAACCCACTCCTCCTGCTCCAATGATCGCTCCTACTACAATAGCCAGAGCCATGATCACATTTCCTGGAGTCATTACGGTAAACAGCTCCGCAATATCGAAATCAGCTCCCATTCCTACCATGATTACCATGCCCAGCACCGCTGTCATAAACGACTGCAGTCTCTTCGCACCGGCACGGACACTGGCGGGAATGACGCCGGTGGCCGCCAGGATCACCACAAAAATGATCATGTATGCATAGGGGTGAATCGCTGCTCCGGCAATGGTGGGAAGAATTTTCTTCCCCATGATCCGTCCCACGCTGTAGCAGGCAAACGCAAGGACCATGGCACCCAGCATATCGTTGATGGTGTATTTTACCTTTGCGTCATCCCTGGCAATGTTTTCTCCTCCTCGCACCAGGGTTTTCTTATCTCCTGTCAGCTTCGGGAACTTCTGGCCGACCACATTCAGCATGGCCGAACCCACAATGGCAAATATATTGCCGACGGTCAGGATAATAATGGCAAATCCATAAAAGTTTGCTGCCGGATCTCCTGTCACTTGTTCATAGATGTTGCTCAAAGGAACAGCTCCTGCTCCGTTTCCTCCTCCCATAATAGGAAGCACGTATTTCATGATGGTATCCGTAGGAGCTACGCCGAACATCATTCCCACTGCCACTCCCAGAACGGCAGATACTACCAGACCTCCTAAAATAGCCGGAATGTATCCTGCAAAAGAGCGGACCAGAATATCTTTTTCCAGCGCCAGAACAGAACCTACGATCAGGAAAATGATATAGAATTCCAGAAGGTTCACATCATCCCCGGAAATGATCCGGTTGATATTGTCTATGGCCTCCACAGGAATCCATCCGAAATACTTCATCAGTGCCACCCCGAAGAATGCCATCAGCAGTCCGCCTCCGATGTAATTATTCCAGATGGGCAGGCGTTCTCCGAACTCATAAAGCACCACTGCCAGGGCAAAACAGGAACAGAGGGTTCCCGAAAGACTGCCCGACTGAATTCCCCAATACATGGGAACGGCACACAGGATAATCGCCACAATTGCATGCGGCCAGGGAAGACCTCCCAGTTTCAGCATCTCTTTTTCTTTTGCATCCGACATAAATACTACCCCTCTCTCTTTATTTTCAGCTGTTTTTCTTCTGCTCCTCCAGCTGTTTTTTCAGATATCTCAGCTGTCCCCCGCTGGAAACCACTTCCAGCTCACTGTCCGAAAGCTCCAGACGGACCCGGAAGGAAAATCCTCCGGTAAGATCCGTAACTTCCAGTTCCCTGGTTTTCATCTGTTCCAGGAGATCCCGGATGTCCAGCTCGTCCCCCATGTTCATACGGTCATAATCCGCCGGATTCTCAAACACCATGGGAATGATGCCGTGATTGATCAGATTTCCTTTGTGAATCCTGGCAATGCTCTTGGCAATTACCGCTTTTACCCCCAGATACATGGGATTGATGGCTGCGTGTTCTCTGGACGAACCCTGACCGTAGTTCTCTCCTCCGATGATAAAGCTCTTGCCCATGGATCTTGCCCTTGCCGCAAACTCCGGATCATACCGGTGGTAGCAGTACTGACTCATCAGCGGAATGTTGGAACGCATGCTGGAAAATTCCGCGCTGGCCGGAGTGATATCATCCGTACTCACATTGTCCCCTGCCTTCAGGCTGACCTGGGCCTTCAGATAATCAGAGGGCGCCTCCGGCACCGGAAGGGGCTGAATATTGGGTCCGCGGACGATCTCCACCTGCTTGGCCTCTTCTTCCGGAAGAGGTTCCATAATCATGGAATCATCAATGGGATACTCCTCCGGCTCATGGACAGAAGCCAGCTTCTCCACCTCATCTCCCATCACGTCTCTGGCGCTGGCAAAGGTTCCCATAATGGCTGTGGCAGCTGCGCTCTCCGGATTTACCAGATAGATCTGAGCCGTGGGATTTCCGGCCCTTCCTTTGAAGTTCCGGTTGGAAGTGCGGACCGCAATCCCGTCTGTAGCCGGCGACTGGCCGATGGCGCAGCAGGGACCGCAGGCCAGCTCCAGAAGCCGCACTCCCGCATTCAGCAGCATCTCCAGATAGCCGTCTCTCATGAGCTGGATATAGATCTGTTTGGAGGAGATTCCGCAGGTACAGCTCACATTTTCGTTCACATGCCTTCCCCGAAATACCAGAGCAGCCTTGGCAATGTCGGAATAGCTGGCGTTGGTACAGCTGCCGATAAATACCTGCTGTACCTTTTTCTTTTCCACGTCCTTTAAGGGAATCACATTGTCCGGCTGATGGGGGCAGGCACATAAGGGCTCCAGCCGGCTTAAGTCGATTTCCATCTCCTCGTCATATTCACATCCCTCATCGGGCAGAAGCTCCTTATAGTCCTCCTCCCGGTGCTGAGCCTTCATGAACCTGCGAACCTGCTCGTCTGCCGGGAAAATTGAGGTGGTAGCTCCCATTTCCGCTCCCATGTTGGCAATGGTAACTCTCTCTCCCACAGACAAAGCAGCTGCTCCCGGGCCGGTATATTCAAACACCTTGCCCAGTCCTCCCTTGATCCCCACTCTGCGGAGCATCTCCAGGATCACTTCTTTCGCATTGCAGCCCGGCTGCAGCCGTCCTGTCAGAGTTACCTTTACAACCTTCGGCATTTTCAGCCTCATGGGAACTCCTGTCATGGCTGTGGCCACATCCATTCCTCCTACTCCGATGCACAGCATGCCGATGGCTCCGCCATGGGGCGTATGGCTGTCTCCGCCCATGGACAGCTTGCCCGGAGCTCCGAATCTGGCTACGTGCACGGCATGGCAGATGCCGTTTCCCGGCCTGGATACATATACTCCGTACCGTCTGGCCACGGACTGAAGATAGATATGGTCATCCGGAGTCTTGTTATCCAGATACAGCAGGTTGTGGTCCAGATAGCTGACACTGGTCTCCACCTGAGTCCGGTCCAGCCCCACTGCCTCAAAGGCCAGATAGGTCATAACCGCATTGATGTCATGGGTCAGAGTCTGATCGACCTTCAGGAAGATCTCCTCTCCCGGAATCATTTCCGAAGGCTTTGCCAGATGGACCTTCAGAATCTTTTTTGTGAGATTCATTGACATTTCTGTTTTCCTCTCCTTATTTATTTTTTATCATGACACAATTTTAACGCTTTACATGAAATATGTAAAATGTTATTATATTTATAAAAATCATGAGTTTTTTCTCATGTCAAAGAAAATTGTTTTCCTTGCTGTAACGGAGGCATTATGGATTTCAGACAGTTAAAATATCTCACCGCAGTAGCAGAATACCAGAGCATCACCAAAGCGGCGGAAGCTCTTTTTATCTCCCAGCCTGCCATGAGCCATTACATCAAAAAGGCCGAGGAGGAATTCGGCATTCAGCTCTTTGACCGCTCCACCACCCCCATCACCCTTACTTATGCCGGACAGAAATACATGGAATCCGCTCAGCGAATTCTGCTGGAAAATGACCGCCTGATGAAGGAGTTCCGGGATATCACCCATCACATGACCGGCAAGCTGAAGGTGGGAACCTCCAGAGACCGGGCTTCCTATATGCTCCCCAGGCTGGTCTGCCCCTTCCGGGAGCTCTATCCCGGCATAGAGCTTACAGTTACCACGGGAAGCGGCCAGAAGCTGCTGGAGGCCCTGCGCTCCGGCGCCATCGATCTGGTCCTCCTGCCCAGCAGCGAAGCAGACAATCTGTTGGGAATCGACTGCCAGACCATCTATGAAGAAGAGCTCCTCCTGGCCTGCGCAAAAGACCGTTTCTCTCCCGATCAATGCGTTGCCGGAACTCCCTCCGCCATAAATCCCAGAGCGCTGGACGGCATGCCGTTTTTTCTCCTGTCCCAGGACCATGTGGCCCGATCCTTCTGCGACCATTTTTTCCGAAAAAACAGAATCAAGCCGGTTATAAAAATGGAACTGGCCAGCAACATCACCTGCTACCGCATGGCGGCCACAGGTGACGGTCTGGCCATTATCCCCTATATGACAACCCGGCTGGCCTGCTGTGACCAGCCGGTGGATCTTTATTCTCTCGGCTCGCCGTCCAGAACCTGGAAAGTTCAGGTCATGTACCGGAAGGATTCCTATCTGGGACAGCCGGAGCGGGATTTCATCCGGATCGCGAGGGAGGTGTTCAGCCGGGAATCCCTGGCAGCTAAAATACCCGGGCGGCTTCCTTCTGCCCCCGATAATAATTGATCAGACATCCTGCCAGCAGGGTGTTCCTTTCCTCTTCCGTCAGGACATCCATCGTGCAGGAAATCGTCTCAACGGTTTCTCCCGTAACCGGATCCAGCAGCTCCGCGCTCAGCATCTCCTTCGTTCCTTCCAGGGCCTGTCTCACATTCCGCAGCAGAATCCAGCTTCCCACAGGAAGCTTCAGCCTTTCTTCCGTTCGAAGGGGAAGAATTCCCCAGTTGATCAGGTTGGAACGGTACCGTTTGGTAGCATACTCATTGGTCAGATCGGCCAGTCCGCCCAGCACTCTCTGGCAGCTGGCCGCCTGCTCCCTGGAAGAGCCGTCTCCGATCTGTTCACTGACCAGAATACTTCCCAGAGAAATATCTTTCTCCCCGCAGCCCAGCCTTTCTCTTAAAGCCTTCATCAGCCTGTCTGTTTCCCGGTCTCCCGTTTCCGCACTGCTGCAGCCCTTCCCGATCTGCTCTCTTCTGACCGCTTCCAGAGCTCTCACTGCTTTCGCCCGTCCCACATATTCCCGGTCCCGGCCAATCAGAGTATATTGGGAAATTTTTTCCGGATTGGAACGGAGAGAGGAAATCTCTCCCGAAGGAATCAGCTCATCCGTGGTCACCGACCCTTCGTATACTCCCGCAGCTTTCAGCAGGAGGTATTCAGCCGGGGCGTAAAATTCCGGCCAGTCCGCAATATTCGGTCCCATGATCAGGCTTTTTCCCGAATCTCCTTTTCCGTAATTCCGGAATACCTGATTCTCATAGATCCGCCTGTCAAAATGATGGTGCAGGTTCCTGTATTCCACTTTAAGCTCCGTAGCCGCCGTAAGACGTCCCCCGTTTCTCACGGTAGCCGCGATGGAGCGTGCGTCCATCAGGCAGACTGCCGCCATCTGTCCCTGATCCGGCTTGGATCCTTCCCGATTGGAATAATTCCTTGTCACATGGCGGATGCTGAGCTGATTGTCCGCCGGTACATCGGTTACTCCGAAACAGGGACCGCAGATACACGGGCGCAGCACAGCACCGGCCACAGACAGCTCTGCCCCGATTCCCTGTTCCATCAGATCAGTCATAACCGGCAGGCTGGCAGGATTGATGCCAAGGCTTATTCCTGTCCCGCAGATCCCGTACCCTTTCAGGATATCTGCCATGGCTGTGATGTTTTCAAACATTCCCCCGCTGCAGCCGCTCACCAGCGCCTGGTCCGCGTAAAACTCCCCGTTTCGGATATGGGACATTACGGAAAAGGGCTTTCCGCCGGCCCCCTTGATCCGTCTGCCCTCTTCTTCCACCTCATGAAGGAAGTCCTCCGCATGTTCCTTAAATACCCGGATGGGCATGGCATTGCTGGGATGGAAGGGAAGAGCGATCATACATTCCGCCTGAGAGAGATCCATTTCGATCAGGCCGTCATACACAGCGCCTTCTTCCGGCTCCATTTTCCTGTAATCCTCTTCCCTTCCGTGTTCTGCCAGATATCCCCTGGTCTTCTCATCCGTACACCAGATGCTGGAGAGCGCCCCGCTTTCCGTAGTCATCACATCAATTCCCATGCGGTATTCCATGGAAAGACCTGCAATCCCCGGTCCTATGAATTCCAGAATTTTATTTTTCACAAAATGATTCTGAAAGACAGCAGCCACCAGGGAAAGGGCCACATCCTGAGGCCCTACTCCCGGCCGTGGGCTTCCGGTAAGCCTGACTGCAATCACCGGAGGAGGAGCGCTCAGGTCATAGGTCCGCTCCAGAAGCTGCTTGACCACCTCTCCCCCTCCTTCTCCGATTCCCAGAGTCCCCAGAGCCCCGTAGCGGCTGTGGCTGTCGGAGCCCATGATCATTTTTCCGCAGCCGGCCATCATCTCCCTCATGTACTGATGAAGAACGGCGCAGTACGGAGGCACAAAAATCCCGCCGTATTTCTCCGCGCTTCCCAGGCCGTAGACATGGTCGTCTCCATTGATGGTGCCGCCTGCGGCACAAAGAGTGTGATGGCAGTTGGAAAGGACATAGGGCACAGGAAAACGTCTTAGGCCGCTTGCTCCGGCAGTCTGCAGAATATTCACGTAATTATTGTCCGGAGATACCAGAGCATCAAATTTCAGCCGAAGGCAGTCCTCATTTCCGCTCTGATTATGGGCATTCAGGATCCTGCAGGCCATGGTTCTGCTCCGTCCATCCCGGAGTTTCTCCCCTCCGGCTGCTTCCAGCTCCCATTTTTTTCTCAGTACGACCTTATGGTCTGTCAGTTTCACCATATCTCTTTCCTCACCTGCTATTTTCGAATATACAGCGTGCCTTCCATGATCCTTCTGGCTGTTCTCTGTACTCCCACACTGGGAAGCTTCCGTTTTCCCTGCTCCTCGGTCAGTTCCGGAACCATGGTCATAATGCCGCTGGGATGTCCGATCCGGACCTGACGCACCTGCTCCATGGGACGGAGCACCTGCTCCACCACTGATCCCTTCATAGCCGCCGCTACGCTGATGGCGCTGGCAGAGGTCAGAGGACAGGCCTTATGACACTTGAATACGGAGATCACTCTGGCGCAGACATCCATGTCTTCCGCCTTTACTTCTTTTCCGGAAATATCCCTGTAGCTCTTCGGCACGGTGACAAAGCCTACCTTGGGCACGGCCGGACTGTTGTTCTCCGCATCCTCCAGATCCTTTGCAAATCCCATTCTGCAGCAGGCCGTTCCTCTGATCTTTTCCAGAAGATCACAGATCGGAGCATTGCTGTTGATTGTTTCCGGCAGTTCCGTTCCGGTCATGCCGATATCCTCCGCCTTTACCAGCACCATGGGATTGGACACGTCCAGGATGGTTGCCTCCAGTTTTCCGAACCCGGGTATATCCAGAATGTCCAGGCAGCTTCCCGTAGGGAGCAGCTTTCCCGTCTTGGCTCCCGCCGGATTTAAGAATTTTACATTCAGTTCCGCAGCCGTTCCGTCCACCCCTGCAATGGCGCAGTCTCCTTCCTGCGCAAAGCTCTTGGTATCCGGGTCAATGGGAACCGTCACATCAATGTACTTGTCCGTATTGCGGTTCAGCATATGCACCGTGGTCACCGGTTCCCGGACCGGAACCATTCCTTCCTCCACCGCATAAGGTCCCACTGCCGCCGTCATATTGCCGCAGTTGGACTTATAGTCCACCTGGCTTTTTCCCACAATCACCTGACCCACCAGATACTCCACGTCAATTCCCGGCTCCTCGCTTTTCCAGACCACCACGATTTTGTTGTTGGAGGAAACCGTTCCTCCCATGCCGTCGATCTGCTTCGGATCCGGATCTCCCATGGCCTGAAGGAAAATACTGTCCCATTCCTTTCTGTCTTCCGGAAGATCTTCCCGGTGAAACATACATCCTTTGCTGGTTCCGCCTCTCATAAACACCGTCGGATACTTTCTCATATGGTCCTCCTTTCATCCGGCTTCCTATGCTCTGATTTTCTCTATGGTTTCCAGAAGATAATCTGTAAACTCCTCCGCGCTGGCATCCTCCGGCATGGTGGTAACCACTTTTTTCCTCTCCGTGACCGTACAGATATCCAGCGCCTGTTCCAGAAGTTCTTTTCTGTCTCCGTAACCGATATGTGCCAGCATCATGCCCACAGCCCGGATCAGGGAACAGGGATCTGCATAAGCCCCCCGGTTATGCTCGATCAGATAGGGAGCCGTTCCGTGGATGGCCTCAAACATGGCATAGCGGTTTCCCAGATTGGAGGAGGATGCCGTTCCCAGTCCTCCCTGATGCTCTGCAGCCACATCGGTTACAATATCTCCGTACAGGTTGGGAAGAACGATGACTTCGATTCCTTTGTTGAATTCCGTATCCAGCATCTTGGCGCACATGGCATCCACCAGCCGTTCCTGGATCTCAATCTCCGGATACTCCTCTCCCA
The DNA here is from genome assembly GCA_944383965.1 of uncultured Lachnospiraceae bacterium. Lineage (GTDB taxonomy): Bacteria > Bacillota > Clostridia > Lachnospirales > Lachnospiraceae > Lachnoclostridium_A. The sequence continues at coordinate 1,700 of CALWRQ010000093.1, read as the reverse complement.
CCTTCCGTACCGCCTTGATGAAGTTGCCGTCCGCCAGTTTTACAATATTGGCCTTTGTCACAATGGTCACATTCTTCTTTCCGTTCTTTCTGGCAAATTCAAAAGCCGCTCTGGCAATCCGCTCACTCCCCTGCCTGGTCTGAACCTTGAAATCCACTGCCAGATCCTCGTTTACCTGAATGCCCTTATTTCCCCAGATATATTCTCCCTCAATGTTTTCCCGGAAAAAGGTCCAGTCAATATTCTTTTCCGGAATCCGTATGGGACGGACCGCCGCAAACAGCTCCAGTTTTCTCCGAAGCAGGCTGTTGGCCGACAGCAGATTCGGCCATGGATCGGAAGCTCTCGGCGTTACCATGGGACCTTTTAAGAGCACATTGCACTTCAGCACCTCATCCAGGACCTCATCCGGCAGGCTCTGAAGCTTTGCCGCCCGATTCTCTATGGTCATTCCCTCAATGACCCGGATCTCCAGCTTTCCGGTCTCCAGCTCCGGTCCCATAAGATCCTTCAGCACCCTGAGAGCCTGTTCCATGATAATGGGGCCGATGCCGTCTCCGGGCAGAACTCCCACAATGATCTTTTCCAGTTTTCCGAAATCCGTGATTTCTTGCTCCGCCTTCATTTTCTCAATTCTTTCATACTCCGAGCGGATCAGCTCTGCAAATTTTTCCTGAGCCTCTCTTATTTCTTTCTCCATGGTCTTCCTCCTTTTCTGAATCCTTTTCTTCGGACTGTTGCGGGGAAGGGAAATTTTGCGCAGCAAAAAACCCCCTTCCTGATGCTCCTACACTCATTATAAAGGGGGTATACTCATTAGTAAAATTTTATTTCAGAATAAAATCCATAACCATTTGCTCATGTTGCTCCGCCGGCTTTCCTTTTACTCTTCCGGCAGTTCCAGTACTCTCGGGATCACTGTTCCGGTACGTTCCATTTCCTGTCTGGTATATTCCTGGGAACGTACCTTCCTCTCGGCTCTTTTCAGAATGGCTGCAGCCTCCTCCGGCTTGATCTGCCAGTCCATAATACGGAACATCTCCATCCCATCGCGCAGCTCAGGAACCGTATATTGAGTCAGTCTTTTCAGAATTTCCAGATCCTTCATAATCTTTTCTCCATTTCATCCAAAATGAAAAAACGGACAGACCATTCCTTCTTCCGGCAGTCTGTCCGCTTTCTGCGCAGTCCTGAAACCGGACCGCTCTGTTATTTTTTTATTTCAATTCCGATCAGAATTCAAACTCCTTGATCTTTCTCACTACATCCAGTACCGTACCGTCACGGCTCTCGATCACTCCCACTACACGGTCGTCAAACTGAACCGGTGCAGGCTCACCCACGATGGCATATGCCTTGTCACGAAGCTCTTCGATGGTGCAGAACGGAAGGTTCACTCCCTTCATGCACTCGATCAGATCCTGTCTCTTAGGATTGATGGCAATACCATAATCGGTGATTACCACATCTACGGTCTCTCCGGGAGTGGTAACTGTCGTAACATTGGTGCAGATTGCCGGAATTCTTCCCTGAAGCAGAGGCGCGATCACGATGGTACATTTTGCTCCTGCCGCCGTGTCCGGATGGCCGCCCTGTGCACCGGTGATCATGCCGTCAGAGCCGACCACCACGTTGCAGTTGAAGTTTACATCCACTTCAAGCGCCGCCAGGATCACGAAGTCCAGTCTGTTTACATAGGC
>CALWRQ010000092.1 GCA_944383965.1 uncultured Lachnospiraceae bacterium | reverse complement strand
TCACAAGTCGTTTGCTTTGTCAACAACTTTTTTTATTTTTTTGAGGAAGTTTTTTCTTTCCTCTCAGTCGTTTTCTCGGCGACGGTTATTGATTCTATCACATCCCGTTTGCTTTGTCAACAACTTTTTTTATTTTCTTTTCTTTTTTGAAGAAAAGAACGGAGAAAGAGGGATTTGAACCCTCGCGCCGGTTGCCCGACCTACACCCTTAGCAGGGGCGCCTCTTCGGCCTCTTGAGTATTTCTCCGAATTCCATATCAACATATGGCGCACTTCGCAAGTGCATGGATTATTATAAATGACTTACCAGGACTTGTCAAGCCATTTTTTCATATATATTGATTAATTTTGTCCTGAATCTGATCATGCACTATATCTGCGATTTCTATGGTCTTTTTTCCTATATATTGTTCTGGAATAATAGGAGGAAGAAAGTGCACCTGCACGGTCTGTCTGGCAATTCCCCCTTCATCAAAGGGCCGGTAGCTGTCAATAAGAGCAACCGGTACAATGGGACACCGGGCATTTACGGCACTTTTAAACGTTCCGCCTTTGAAGGGAAGGATCTGATTTCCCTTTCGGCTTCTGGTCCCCTCCGGAAAAATCACATAATTTCTTCCTTCCTTCACTTCTTTTGTCATCTGTCTGATCACTTCCATAGAACTTTTAATATCATCTCTGTCTATGGCGATTCCCCTAAGAGCACGGACTACCTGTTTGATCAGAATAATTCCTGCTGCCTCTTTTTTGATCACCACGCCGAACGGATGCTCAGACGCTTCGATCAGCGCCAGAACATCAAACAGTCCCTGATGATTGGGAAACATGATAAATCCATCCTGTTCAGGTACATTTTCACAGCCGTGTACCTGAACCTTTACTCTCCCCGTCGCATTGACCTTTTGAACCATGCGGCGAATATAGTCGTACCGCTCCTGTTCGCTGAGAGGCGTGTCCTCTTTTCCCATCTGGCTGATTTGATAAAACCAGAACGGTGCACGGAACAGGTTGCGTAATACCATCCATGCGATTCTGTTCATATCGTCCTATTCTTTTCTGTATTTCAGCAGTTCTGTCTCATACAGATTTCTGCCGCTGCTGTCTATTACCACCACTGCCGGAAAATTTCTGACTTCCAGACGGCGGATGGCTTCCGTCCCCAGGTCTTCATAGGCAATAATTTCTGATTTTTCTATACATTTGGACAGAATAGCCCCTGCACCTCCCACAGCTGCAAAATAAACAGAGCCGTTTCGGATAATGGCTTCGATCACTTCAGGACTTCTTTTTCCCTTTCCGATCATAGCGCCCAGTCCCAGATCCAGCAGTCTGGGCGTGTACCTGTCCATACGGCTGGCTGTGGTCGGACCTGCCGAACCGATGGGACGCCCTTCTCTGGCCGGCGACGGTCCCATATAGTAAATGACGTTTCCTTTCAGATCAAGAGGAAGGGATTCTCCTCTGTTCAGTGCCTCTTCCATTCTTTTGTGCGCTGCATCCCTGGCTGTATAAATAGTCCCGCTGATATATACGTAATCACCGGCCTTCAGCATCGCTGCCGTTTCTTTTGTTACGGGCGCCTGAATATGATATTCCATGGCATGTGCCTCCTTTACTATTTTCAATATGGCTGTTCCTCAGAGGAAGAATTACAGAACTCTGTGAGCATGGCGGTTCACATGACAGCAGATATTAACCGCAACCGGCAGTCCTGCAATATGAGTCGGATACGTTTCAATATTGACTGCCAGAGCTGTCACCGCTCCTCCCAGGCCTCCCGGACCGATTCCAAGACCGTTGATCCGTTTCAGAAGCTCCTGTTCCATTTCTCTCACATACGGAACGGGAGACGGCTCATTCAGATCCCGCGTAAGGGCGTGTTTGGCCATAAGAGCGCATTTTTCAAATGTTCCCCCGATTCCTACTCCCACTACTATAGGAGGACAGGCATTGGGCCCTGCATCCCGTACGGCTGATATGATCGCTTCTTTCACTCCTTCTGCTCCGTCGGCAGGTTTCAGCATAAAGATTCTGCTCATATTTTCACTTCCGAATCCCTTTGGTGCGACTGTAATCTCCAGCTGATCTCCGGGAACGAGACTGGTATGAATCACTGCGGGCGTATTATCCCCGGTATTTTCTCTTTCCAGCGGATCCCGGACCACTGATTTGCGCAGATAGCCTTCCTCATAGCCCTGACGTACCCCTTCATTTACGGCTTTTGTCAGATCACCGTTTATATGGACCTCCTGGCCCACATTTAAAAATACTATGGCCATGCCGGTATCCTGGCAGATCGGAATCCTGTCCTCTTTGGCAATTCTCAGATTTTCCTGCAGCTGGGAAAATATCATCCTTCCCAACGGAGATTCCTCCTGTTCCGACGCTTCTTCAAATCTTTTCTTCATATCTGCAGACAGTGTATAGTTTGCCTCTATGCACATTTCTTTCACCGCTGCAGTGATTTCACATGCCTGAATCTCTCTCACTTTTCTTTCCCTCATTTTCTGCAATATCATTTTTTGCTTCTGTGTGAAAATGGGGCAGTCTGATCACAGCTGCCCCATATGATTTACTCTTCCGTCTCAGAGTTTCCCTCTGCATCTTCTTCCTCGTCTGATTCCTCACGGCTTTCGCGCACCTTGGCAATGCTTGCCACCGTAATGTCAGAATCCTGTTCGATATTCATCAGTTTCACGCCGGAGGTATTTCTTCCGTAAATAGAAATATCGTTGACAGACAGGCGGATAATGATGCCGCCGGTAGTAATCAGCATAATATCACGGTCGTCGAATACCAGCTTGGCCCCGATCAGGTCACCGGTCTTCTCCGTGATCTTATAGCAGAGAACGCCTTTTCCTCCTCGTTTCTGAGCTTTGAACTCATCAATATCCGTTCTCTTTCCCATTCCCTTTTCAGAAACAGCAAGAAGGTATTCGCCCTGGGTATCCACCTGCATCCCCACTACCTGATCTCCCGGATTTAAGTGCATGCCGATCACGCCCATGGATACTCGTCCGGTCACCCGCACGTCTTTTTCATGGAATCGGATACACATTCCCTTTTTGGTAACAAGGAAAACATCTTTTTTATCGTCGGTGGCTTTTACCTCAATGAGCTCATCATCTTCCTTCAGCACAATGGCCTGAAGACCGTTTTTGCGGACATTTTCATACTCCCGCATAGGAGTCTTCTTCACCATTCCGTTTTTCGTTGCCATCAGAAGATATTCATCCTCGTCATATTCTTTCATCGGGATAATCGCGGTAATCTTTTCTCCCGGAAGAAGCTGAAGAAGGTTTACGATAGCCGTTCCTCTGGCCGTTCTTCCCGCTTCCGGTATATTGTAGGCTTTCAGGCGGTATACCCGTCCTGAATTGGTAAAGAACATGATGTAATGGTGGGTAGTTGTAGTAAAGAGGTCCTCTATGTAATCCTCTTCTATGGTCTGCATACCCTTGATTCCTTTTCCGCCCCGGTTCTGACTCTTGAAGTTATCAATGGCCATTCTCTTGATATAGCCCAGTCTGGTCATGGTAATGACTGTATCTTCATTGGGAATCAGATCCTCATCACACATTTCATCGTCAAAGCCGATGGCTGTTCTTCTGTCATCGCCGTATTTGTCAGAAATCACCAGAATCTCCTCCCGGATCACTCCCAGGAGAAGCTTCTCGTCTGCCAGGATGGCACGCAGTCTTTCTATGGTCTTTTCCAGTTCTGCATATTCTGCTTCGATCTTTTCTCTCTCCAGGCCGGTCAGAGTTCTCAGACGCATGTCAATAATGGCCTGCGCCTGGGCATCGCTCAGTCCGAAGCGCTCCATCAGCTGTGCCTTGGCTTCCTGAGCTGTTCTGTTGCCCCGGACGATCCGGATCACCTCGTCAATATTATCCAGAGCGATCAGCAGGCCTTCCAGGATATGAGCCCGCTCTTCTGCCTTGTTCAGATCGTATTTCGTTCTTCTGGTCACCACATCTTTCTGGTGATCCAGATAATAGGTCAGCATCTGCAGAAGATTCAGAACCTTCGGTTCATTGTTTACCAGAGCCAGCATGATCACTCCGAAGGTATCCTGCAGCTGGGTATGCTTCAACAGCTGATTCAGCAGCACATTGGCATTTACGTCACGGCGCAGCTCAATCACCACGCGGATTCCTTCCCTGTTGGACTCATCACGGATATCCGTAATTCCATCCACCCGTTTTTCCTTTACCAGTTCCACAATCTTCTCGATCAGTCTGGCTTTGTTTACCATATAGGGAAGCTCGGTGACAATGATCTGGCTTTTTCCGTTGGGAAGACTTTCAATATTGGTCACCGCACGGACCTTGATCTTTCCTCTTCCCGTACGGTAGGACTCCTCAATTCCTCTTTTTCCCAGAATGGTGGCCCCTGTTGGGAAATCCGGTCCCTTTACAATATCCAGAATCTCATCCAGATCCGTATCTCTGTCTTCCTGCACGCGGTTGTCAATAATCCTTACCACTGCTGCAATGATCTCGCGCAGATTGTGAGGCGGAATATTGGTCGCCATTCCTACGGCGATGCCGGAGGTTCCGTTTGCCAGAAGATTGGGATACCGGGAAGGAAGGACTACCGGCTCCTTCTCTGTTTCATCAAAGTTTGGAACGAAATCCACCGTGTCCTTGCCGATATCGGCCAGCATTTCCATGGATATTTTTGATAGTCTGGCCTCTGTATAACGCATGGCCGCAGCTCCGTCCCCATCAATGGATCCGAAGTTTCCATGTCCGTCCACCAGCATATAGCGGGTAGACCATTTCTGCGCCATATTCACCAGAGCACCGTAAATAGAGCTGTCTCCGTGGGGATGGTATTTACCCATGGTATCACCTACAATACGGGCGCATTTTCTGTGCGGCTTGTCCGGGCCGTTATTCAGCTCGATCATGGAGTAGAGAACACGTCTCTGAACGGGCTTCAAACCATCCCTCACGTCCGGAAGGGCCCTGGCAGCGATTACACTCATGGCATAATCGATGTAGGACTTTTCCATGGTCTTTTTCAGGTCTATATCGTGAACCTTGTCAAATACATTTGGCTCCATTTGGTCTCCTCCTTAAATATCCAGCGTTCCGTATTTTGCGTTTGCCTCGATGAATTCCCGGCGGGGTTCCACCTGGTCTCCCATCAGTGTGGTAAAGGTCAGATCGATCTCTGAGGTCGTCTCTTCATCCATGGTCACGCGCAGCAGGATCCTTCTTTCCGGATCCATGGTCGTCTCCCAGAGCTGCTCTGCATCCATCTCTCCCAGTCCTTTATAACGCTGGATCTTATTGCTGCTGTCTCTTCCGATATCCTTCAGAATGCTGTTCAGCTCCGCATCACTGTAGGCATACCATACTCTTTTGTTCTTCTCCACCTTGTAAAGAGGAGGCTGAGCCAGATACACATATCCCTGCTTGATCAGCTCCGGCATAAAACGATAGATAAAAGTCAGCAGCAGGGTGCTGATATGAGCTCCGTCCACATCCGCATCGGTCATGATGATGATCTTGTGGTAACGAAGCTTGCTGATGTCAAAATCATCATGAATGCCCGTTCCGAATGCGGTGATCATGGACTTGATCTCCGCATTTCCGTAAATTCTGTCCAGACGGGCCTTTTCCACATTCAGAATCTTTCCTCTCAGCGGAAGAATGGCCTGAGTGCTCTTATTTCTGGCATCTTTGGCAGAACCGCCGGCAGAGTCTCCCTCTACCAGATAAATCTCGCAGTTTTCCGGATTTTTGTCGGAGCAGTCTGCCAGTTTGCCCGGAAGAGCCATCCCCTCGAGAGCTGTTTTTCTTCTGGTCAGATCTCTGGCCTTTCTGGCCGCCGCTCTGGCCCGCTGAGCCAGGATAGACTTCTCCAGCATGGATTTCGCCACGGAAGGATTCTGCTCCAGGAAATAGGTGAGCTGTTCGCTTACAATATTGTCTACCGCACCTCTGGCTTCACTGTTGCCCAGTTTCTGTTTGGTCTGTCCCTCAAACTGGGGTTCTGCGATCTTTACGCTGATAATGGCCGTCAGCCCTTCTCTGATATCCTCCCCCGACAGACTGGCTTCGCTGTCCTTCAGGAGCTTATTTTTCCTCGCATAGTCATTGAACGTCTTGGTCAGGGCATTTTTAAAACCGGTCAGGTGAGTACCGCCCTCAGGTGTGTTGATATTGTTTACAAAGCTGTAGATATTTTCCGTATAGGAATCATTGTGCTGCATGGAAACTTCCACGTACACGCCGTCCTTCATGCCTTCGCAGTAGATCACCTGATCATAGAGAGGGGTCTTTCCTCTGTTGAGATAGGTGACAAATTCTCGGATTCCGCCCTCATAGTGGAACGTCTTTTCATGTTTCTCCTCACGGTCGTCCCTGAGAATGATCTTCAAGTTCTTGGTGAGAAACGCCGTCTCCCTCAGACGGATCTTCAGCGTGTCATAGTCATATACCGTTTCTTCAAAAATTTCCTTATCCGGAAGGAAGGTAACCTCCGTTCCGTGAAGCGAAGGGGAACATTCCCCGATCACCCGAAGAGGGTACATCACCTTTCCTCTTTCATAGCGCTGCTGATAGATCTTTCCATCCTGGCAGATCTTTACCTCCAGCCACTCGGAAAGAGCATTGACTACAGAAGCTCCCACTCCGTGAAGGCCTCCGGATACCTTATATCCGCCGCCGCCGAATTTTCCGCCTGCATGCAGAATGGTAAATACCACTTCCACGGCCGGAATACCGGCTTTTTTCTGGATTCCCACAGGAATTCCCCTTCCGTTGTCCTTTACGGTAATAGAATTATCTTCATTGATCTGTACATCAATGGTGTCACAGAAGCCCGCGAGTGCTTCGTCCACCGCGTTGTCTACTATTTCGTATACCAAATGATGGAGACCTCTGGCAGATGTGCTGCCGATATACATTCCCGGCCGCTTTCTCACCGCCTCCAGGCCTTCCAAAATCTGAATCTGATCTGCTCCGTATTCCGCACTCATGGTATGTCCTCCTGTCTCATATTCTAATTTTCGCTGACCACGGTTCCGTTTGTCACGCGAAAAACCTTGTCTATGGGAAACCTGTGATTTACAAATTCATCCAGACCGGTACAGGTAATCACAGTCTGAATATGTCCGATTCCGGCCAGGAGCTGCTCCTGCCGGCTGCTGTCCAGCTCAGACAGCACATCATCAAGAAGCAGGATGGGATAATCCCTGACCAGCTTCTTGACCAGTTCGATCTCTGCCAGCTTCAGAGACAGCGCTGTGGTTCTCTGCTGTCCCTGAGAACCGAATTTTCTGATATCGATTCCATTAACAGAAAAACTGATATCGTCTCTGTGAGGTCCCGTAAGACTTGTTTTCTGTCTGATATCCTGTCCTCTGCTCTCTGCCAGTTCTTCTGCAAACCTTTCCTGATCCGCATGGGGCTCATAGATGATCGTAAGCTGCTCCTTTTCACCGGACAGCTGTCTGTGAATCGATCCGATGATCCCATTCAGTTCTTCTATGAATTCCCTGCGGTATTTCATGACCTCTGTTCCGTACTGAACCATCTGCATATCCCATACATCCAGAGTCGCTTCATATTCCGGATGAAAGGCAAGTTCCTTTAAGAGCTTATTTCTCTGGGTCACCACACGGTTGTATTGTACCAGAGAATGTACATAGAGCTTATTCAGCTGGCACAGCTCCAGATCGATAAAACGCCGGCGCTCTGCCGGGCCATTTTTGATAATATTCAGATCCTCCGGAGAAAAAAACACCACATTCACAATGCCGAAGAGCTCACTGGCCCGCCGGATCGGAATCCCGTTCACGGCTACTCCTTTGGGCTTGTTCTTTTTCAGATGCATATCAATGCGGTACGGGACCTGATCCTTTCTCACAAACAGCTTAATGTGAGATTCATCCTGTCCGAAGCGGATCAGCTCTCTGTCCTTGCTGCTTCTGTGGGATTTGGTCGTGCAGCAGACATACATGGATTCCAGGATATTGGTCTTTCCCTGGGCATTGTCGCCGCAGAGAATATTGGTTCCCTGGCTGAGATCCATATGTAGCTCCTGATAATTTCTGTAGTCCTGCAGTTCAATGGATTCAATATACATGGATAGCCCTGTCCTTACTCCTCAATCTGCACGGTCTCTCCGTTGTATTCTACCACATCGCCGCCTCGGAGCTTTTTTCCTCGCTGATATTCTGTCTGTCCGTTGACCTTTACCAGTCCCTCTTCAATGATGTGTTTTGCGTCCACGCCGGACTCTGCAAGCCCGGAGGCCTTTAAGGCCTGGCCGAGCTTAATGTATTCTTCTCTTAATTTGATCGTTTCCATATAACCGCCCCTTTTAGTTTTCTGCAATAAAGTTTACCGGAAGAATCAGGTAAATGTACTGCTGTTCCTCGTCCCGGATAAAGCAGGGGGACTTGGGATTCATCATATAAAGATCCACGTTCTCGTCGTCAATGGCCCGAAGGGCATCCACAAGAAACTTGGGATTGAATGCAATCATAATATCCCGTCCGGTTTTATGAGCTTCCACCTCTCCGTTCATGGATCCGAATGCAGACTTTACCTTCATTCCGATCTGTGTATCCGTCACATTCAGAATGATCGGCTTCCGATCGCTTTCACGGATCAGGATCATAGACCGGTCTATGCTGTCCAGAAATTCCTTTTTGTTAACTGTAACTTTCGTTTCGTAATCGCTTGACAACATATTATCAATCTTGAAATATTCCCCTTCGATCAGCCGGGATACCATGATCGTCTGATCAAACTCAAAGAGAATATGATTTTTGCTGAAGTAGATCTGTACGTCTTTTTCATTGTCTCCGTTGAGGATCTTGCTGATCTCAGTGAGAGTCTTGCCCGGTACGATCACTTTTATATCATTGTAGCTCTCTTTCAGGGTGATATTTCTGATGGAAATCCGGTGACCGTCCAGAGAAACCACCCGGAGCTTATTTTCTTTTACTTCAAAAAGCTCTCCAGACATCATTTTATTGTTGTCATTGACGGAAATGGAAAAAATTGTCTGGCGGATTGCTTCTTTCAAAGTAAACTGGGACAGACAGATATGGTTGTCTTTTTCTATATAGGGAAGATAGGAAAATTCTTCTCCGTCCCGTCCCGGTATATTGAATACCGATCTTCCGCATGAGATTGTGGTATTGAATTTTTCATCGGATTCAATGGAAATCGCTGAATCCTCCGTAGAGAGCTTACGGATGATTTCGTAAAACAGTTTCGCTTCCAGAGCAATTTTTCCTTTCTCCAGAATAAGACCCTCCACTGTTGTTTCAATACCCATTTCCATGTCATTGGCAGTAAATTTGATCTGTCCGGCAGAGGCATCAATGAGGATACATTCCAGAATGGACATGGTTGTTTTTGATGGGATCGCTTTGGATACAATATTAAGGCCGTTGAGGATCGCGTCTTTTTCGAATGTCAGCTTCATGATTGTTGATAACTCCTTTGTTGTGAGATAGGTGTGTTTTTGTGTGATATATAGTTAATTTTCGTCGCAATCGTAGTAGGGGGCGTGAATTTGTGTATAACCTGAAAAAACACGAAAAATAACGGGAAAGTCCCTGTGAATAACCATGTGAAAAAGGCTGAGAAACATTCTGAATAATCTCAGGGTTATCCACAGGGGAAATTTTCCCTCAAGTTTTACACAAATTATACACAACAGATTCACAGGATCACTGTGGAGAAATTTTCTTCTTCAGAATATCGATGGTATTCTGAAGAGAAGAGTCTGTTTTCAGCTCTTCCGTGATCTTATCCACACCGTGCATGATGGTGGTATGGTCCCGTCCGCCCAGAGCCCGTCCTACTTCCTGGAGCGGGATGTTGAGCATATTGCGGCAGAGATACATGACCACCTGACGGGGACGTGCGATATTGCGGCTCCGTTTCTGAGAAATGATCTCTTCCGGAGAGACTTCGTACTGTTCCGCTACCATGCTCACAATATATTCCGGAGTAATGTTTTTCACTTCACCTGGGGAAATCAGGTCTTTCAGAGCCTCTTCGGCCAGTTCGATGGTGATTTCCTTTTTGTTCAGCTTGGAGAGAGCCACGATTTTAGTAAGAGCTCCTTCCAGCTCACGGATATTGGATTTGATATTGGTAGCGATGTATTTAATGACTTCATTGTCGATATTATAGCCTTCCAGTTCTTCTTTTTTGCGGAGAATGGCCATACGGGTCTCGTAATCAGGTGACTGAATATCCACCGTAAGTCCCCATTCAAACCGGGAACGGAGACGTTCTTCCAGTGTTTCGATCTCTTTCGGAGGTTTATCCGAGGAGATAATGATCTGTTTTTTGGATTCGTACAGAGCATTGAAGGTATGGAAAAACTCCTCCTGTGTGCTTTCCTTGCCGATGATGAACTGAATATCATCGATGAGAAGAATATCGTTATTGCGGTATTTTTCCCGGAATTCCGTAGTGGAGATATTATTTTTGTTACGGATGGCATCAATCAGCTCATTGGTAAATTTTTCACTGGTTACATAGAGAATTTTGGCTTTCGGGTTATTTTTCAGCACAAAGTGGGCGATGGAATGCATCAGATGCGTTTTTCCCAGTCCCACGCCGCCGTAGATAAACAGCGGATTGTAGATTTCTCCCGGGGATTCGGCGACAGCCAGGGAAGCGGCATGGGCCAGATTGTTGTTGGCGCCGACCACAAAGGTATCAAATGTGTAGCGGGGATTCAAGTTGGCGTTCTGAATGGCAGCCAGGCTTACTTCCGACGCATTTTTCTTGATCAGAGACGGCTCTTCCGGCTCCGGCTCCTTTTTTGCCACGTCTTCCTCTGCAATAAAGGCTACTTCACAGGAGATTCCGGTTACTTCTTCAATGGAAATCTGCAGAAGTCTGGAATATTTTTTCTTCACGTAGCTTAAAAATTCCTTTTCCGGAACCAGCAGATACAGAGTATTTTGTTCATAAGAATAAATTTTCAGCGGGAGCAGCCACGTGGTGAAGGATACATCGGAAACTTCATGCTCTTTTTTCAAAAAATTCAG
>CALWRQ010000091.1 GCA_944383965.1 uncultured Lachnospiraceae bacterium | reverse complement strand
GTGATAGCTCTGGCAGGCAACCCAAATGTGGGAAAAAGCACCATTTTCAACGGTCTTACCGGCCTGCACCAGCATACGGGAAACTGGTCGGGAAAGACCGTTTCCACTGCCAGGGGAGTTTTTAAGGAAGGAGAAACAGAGTATCTGCTCACTGATCTTCCCGGCACCTACTCCCTGTCTGCCCGCTCTCCGGAAGAGGAAGTAGCCCGGGATTTCCTGTCTTCCGGCATTCCCAGGATCATTATAACCGTATGCGATGCAACCTGCCTGGAGCGGGGACTGCACCTGCTTAAGCAGATTGTCAGTCTCCATGCGGTAAAGGAGCAGGGAACTCCTGTGATCCTCTGCGTCAACCTCTGTGATGAAGCTGAAAAGAAGGGGATCCGGATCGATTTTTCTCTTCTGGAGGATGTACTTCAGATTCCCGTTGTTCCCGTATGCGCCCGACGCTCTCCTGACCTGAACAGACTGAAGCAGGTCGTGTCTCAGGCAGACGGTACTGCATGTTCCTATGACTGTCTGGATTTTTCTCCGAAGGACCTGGCAGAAGCGGCTGTCACCTACACCAAAAGCGGTTTCCGAAAGCGTCAGGAATTTCTGGACCGGCTGGCCACCGGAACAATCACCGGAACCCTGATCATGCTGGCCCTGCTTTTCGGAGTATTCTGGCTGTCCATGACAGGCGCCAATTATCCCTCCCGCCTTCTCTGGAATCTCCTTTTCTTTCTGGAAAGCCAGCTGGCTGCAGGCATGGATGCCCTGGGCGCACCTGCCTGGCTCAGAGATTGCCTGGTCTTCGGGGTATACCGGGTTCTGGCCTGGGTAGTATCCGTCATGCTGCCTCCCATGGCCATTTTCTTTCCTCTTTTTACCCTTCTTGAAGATCTGGGATACCTGCCGCGGGCTGCCTTCAATATGGACCGGGCCTTTCAGCGATGCCGGGCCTGCGGCAAGCAGTGTCTTACCATGGCCATGGGACTGGGATGCAACGCCGCAGGCGTGGTCGGCTGCCGGATCATTGACTCCCCCAGAGAACGGCTTCTGGCCATTCTCACCAATGCCTTTGTCCCCTGCAACGGCCGTCTTCCCACCCTGTTTACCATGATCTCCCTGTTTTTTCTCCTGTCCGGATTTCCGGCGTCCTCTCCGGCTTCCGCCGCCATGCTGACCGGAACGATCCTTATGGGAGTAACCATGACTCTTGCCGTGTCCTGGCTGCTGTCCCATACCCTGCTGCGGGGGCTTCCATCCTCCTTTACCCTGGAACTTCCTCCTTACCGGCGTCCCCAGATCGGGCGGGTGCTGGTACGATCCGTACTGGACCGGACCCTGTTCGTTCTGGGCCGGGCAGCTGCAGTGGCTGCGCCTGCAGGACTGGTCATATGGCTTCTGGCCAATCTCTCCTACACCGGCCCGGACGGGGGATGGCTTGCATTCTCCGGCACTGCTCCAGCCGCCCCCAGTCTTCTTTCTCTCTTTACCGGTGCCCTGGATCCCATGGGCAGGTTCCTGGGGCTGGACGGAGTGATCCTGGGCGCTTTCATTCTGGGCTTTCCCGCCAATGAGATCGTACTGCCCATCATCCTTATGGCCTATCTTCAGACCGGTACCCTGGCAGAAATGGAAAGCACCGCCAGTCTCAGCGCCCTGTTTGCCTCCCAGGGGTGGACCGGCGTAACTCCGCTGTGCCTGATGATCTTCTGTCTGTTCCACTGGCCCTGTTCTACTACCTGCCTTACCATCCGCAAAGAAACGGGAAGCCTGAAATGGACGGCGGCAGCCATTCTCATTCCCACCTCCGCCGGAGTACTTCTGTGTGCTGCGGTAAACAATCTTGCCTCCCTCCTGTAGCCGGAAAAGACATGGTTACTTTTTTGTGCCTACTTTACAGCCGTTGTTCTTTCTCCTACAATGAACCTATAGAAAAAGCAAACTGTTATCAGGAGGTATGAACTATGACAGGAGAAGAACGTTTGAGGCATCATGCCGAAACCGCTTACCCCTATAAAATCATTCCGGCCGGGAAGTGGGTACGGTGCATCGTGGGACTGGGGCACAGCAATTCCATTGCCATTGAAGGCGACACTTCCGTCATTCTGGTAGACTGCCTGGATTCTGATAAACGAGGCTCACGTCTGAAGGAGCTTTTGCGGGAGCAGATCGGAAAACCGGTAAAAACTATCATCTATACCCATGGTCATCCGGACCACCGGGGCGGTTCCGGTGCCTTCCGGGATACGGCAGAGGAAATCATCATGAGCTCCCCCAGAAAGCCCGTATTAAGATATTATGACAGGCTGAACGATGTACTGGCAGCAAGAACCGCCCGCCAGTTCGGATACGGCCTCACCGACGAAGAATGCATCACTCAGGGAATCGGAATCCGGGAAGGGCATGCCGTAAATGACGGAAACTATGACTTTCTTCCTCCCACCACTCTGTTCGTTTCCGATGAAGAAGAACGGGTCATTGACGGCGTACGGATCAAGCTGGTTTCCGCTGTGGGAGAAACCGATGACCAGCTTTTTGTCTTTCTTCCGGATGAGAACATTCTGTGCTGCGGCGACAATTATTACGGGTGCTGGCCCAACCTTTATGCCATCCGCGGCAGCCAGTACCGGGATGTGGCCGCATGGATCGGCTCTCTGGAAAAAATCATGTCCTATGAACCGGAGGTCCTTCTGCCCGGTCATACACTTCCGATTTTCGGCAAAGAACAGATTCTCTCCGTACTGGGCAATTTCCGCGGCGCCATTCAGTCTGTTCTTTTCCAGACCCTGGACTGTATGAACCGGGGGCTTGATATGAACGAAGCTGCCGAACAGGTGGCCCTGCCCGAAGAATACAGGGATCTTCCCTATCTCCAGGAATTCTACGGAACTGTAAGCTGGACCGTAAAGGGAATCTACGCCGGATATCTGGGCTGGTTTGACGGAAATCCCGTTCACCTGGACCCGGCCCCCCGCCGGCGCCGAAGCCGGGAGATTATGGATCTGATCGGCAGCACTGAGGCCGTAGAAGAACGGATCAAGACCCTTTATGCCTCCGGAGAATACCAGCTTGGGCTGGAGCTGTGTGAGCTTCTGGAAAGCAGCGGAACTCCCGTCTCTTCCCTGAAGAAGCAGGGGCTGATTTCCATGGGAAAAACCGTGACCAGCGCCAACGCACGGCATTATTATCTGGCCTGCGCGAAAGAGCTGGAGGACTGCGGCAGTTCCGTAGTATAAGAAGAAAGGCCGCTCCTTCAGGAACGGCCTTTCTGAACAGCTTTTTTATTCTGCTTTTTTTGAAGTGGTCTGCAGTCTCTGAATATGAACGGTCAGATAGATGGTCTCTTCCTCCGACACATGGTAGGGAGTGGTCCTCTGAATGTACGCCGCCACCTTACTGGCACAGTCGTAGGATTCCAGATACTGTGTCCGGATCATATCCATCAGACTCTTATCCCATATTTTGGATTCATTCTCATGAATGGCTCTCTGAATAAAAAACTTCAGATGGGTGACAAACCGTTCATAGTCCAGGGACTCCTCATCGATCACGATATGAAAATGGTAGGTAATGATCCCCAGCACATCCTGAATGATCCTTGTCATGATTCTGGAACGATCCATGTCCAGATTTAATTCTGAATTCAGAATGTGCATGGCGATAAAGCCCGCCTCATCCACCGGCATATCCAGTCCGGTGTATTTTTTTATGATGGCAATGGCCTCCATACCGATCCGGTATTCATGATTATAATAATGTTTAATCTCCCAAAGCATGGAGTTGCTCAGCGCCACTCCCTGCTGAATTCGCTGAATTGCGAAATTCAGGTGGTCCATAAGAGCAATATAAACATTCTCATTCAGCTCCTTGTTAAGAGACAGCTGGGCATAATCTATGATCTCGTTGGTCATATGCATATATTCATAAGGGATCTCCTCGGAAAGTCTCTGGAAATTTCTTACCCATTTCTCGTCAAAACGGGCAAATGCTTTCTCCACCGACTCAGGATCCACCTCATCTCCCAGCTTTCTCCGGAAACCAATGCCGTTCCCCATAAGAACAAGCTCGTGATTCTGGTCATCCGCCGCTGCAACTACATTATTATTGATCACACGGGTTATTTTCATGACTGTTCCTTCCGCAGTTTCCGGAAACCGTTCCGGTCACAGCTGTTCTCCGTTGGAAGCAATCACATTTCTGTACCATTCAAAGGATGCCTTTTTGCTCCGTTTCAGAGTTCCTTTTCCTTCATTGTCCTTATCCACGTAAATGAAACCGTAGCGTTTCTTCATTTCTCCGGTGCTGGCACTGACCAGATCAATGCAGCCCCAGGGAGTATAGCCCATCAGCGGCACACCGTCAATATCCACCGCATCTGCCATGGCGCTGATATGAGCCTTCAGATATTCAATGCGGTACTGATCGTCCACATATCCGTTCTCATCGGGCATATCCACCGCTCCCAGGCCGTTTTCCACAATGAAGAGCGGCTTCTGATAACGGTCATACAGAGCATTCATGGTGATCCTGAGTCCCAGAGGGTCAATCTGCCATCCCCATTCCGATGCCTTCAGATGAGGATTCTTCACGCTGGCAAAGATATTTCCCGCTGTTTCTCCATACCGTTCCGGCTCTGCACTGGCCACCCGTGAAGAATAGTAGGAGAAGGAAATAAAGTCTACCGTATTTTCTTTCAGCACCTTCTCATCTTCCGGAGTGATACCGATGTCATAGTTCTCCCGCTGGAAGAACTTCTTCGCATACTCCGGATACTCTCCTCTGGACTGTACATCAATAAAGAAGAAATTGTCCCGGTTCTTCTTCATCGCCTCAAATACGTCATCAGGATTGCAGCTGTAGGGATAGTACTGCCCGGCTGCAAGCATACAGCCGATCTTATTCTCAGGATCGATCTCATGAGCCAGCTTCGTAGCCATAGCGGAAGCTACCAGCTCATGATGAGCGGCCTGATACTTCACCAGTTCCCCGTCTTCTCCCTCTTCGATCAGCACTCCGGCAGCCATAAAAGGCATGTGAAGGATCATGTTGATCTCATTGAAGGTAAGCCAGTACTTTACTTTCCCCTTATATCTGGTAAACAGAGTACGGCAGTACTTCATATAACAGTCGATCATCTCCCGGCTCTTCCAGGATCCGAACTTCTTCGTGCAGGCCACCGGAGCATCAAAATGCACGATGGTCACAAGAGGTTCGATCCCGTATCTGCGGCACTCATCAAATACATCTTCATAAAATTTCAGTCCCGCCTCGTTGGGCTCCTCGTCAAAGCCATTGGGATAAATGCGGGTCCACGCAATGCTCAGACGAAAGCATTTGAATCCCATCTCTGCGAACAGAGCAATATCTTCCTTATAATGATGATAAAAATCAATCGCCTCATGACCGGGATAGAAATATCCCTCTTCACACTCCAGCATCTTTCTGACACCGTTCATCACAGCACGGCGTTCCGGCCCGTGAGGAATCAGATCCACATTCGCCAATCCTCTTCCGTCTGTGTCATAAGCTCCTTCGCACTGATTGGCAGCCGTTGCGCCGCCCCAGAGAAATCCTTCCGGAAAACGTCCCATTTTTTACCTCCCATCTTTTGATCATAACATACAGAGGGCCGGAATCAGGATTGCCTGACCCCGGCCGCCTTAGTTTCTTCCTATTATATAATAGAAATCAGCATATCGCCTGCTTTCACGTCTTTTCCGGTCTCTCCGGAAATATCCACGAAATCATCGGCGTTGGTGACAAGCACCGGTGTAGTTACATCATAACCTGCTTCCTTGATCTTGTCCATATCGAATTCAACAAGAAGGTCTCCGGCCTTTACCTTTGCGCCGGTTTCAACCTTCGGGCTGAAATATTTTCCGTCCAGTTTTACTGTATCCATTCCGATGTGGATCAGAACTTCTGCACGGTTGGTTCCGGTGATGCCTACCGCATGGCCTGTGGGGAACATAGTGGAAACTTCTCCGTCACAGGGAGCATATACCTTTCCGTCTGCCGGAACAATCGCTACGCCCTTGCCCAGTACGCCAGAGGAAAATGCCTCATCTTTCACCTCAGACAGCGGAACTACATGACCGCTTACAGGAGCAACCAGCGTTCCCTCTTCCCCGGCGATCTCCTGCTTGGCAATGGTCTCTCCCGCAGGCTCAGCCTTCTTTGCCGGTACGCTGTCCTTGTAAGTAAACCAGATGATCACAAAGGTAAGGATCATCACAGCCAGAACGATCAGGGCAACCGTTCTTACATCATACATCACATCTGTGATTCCCAGCTTCTCAATGGCCTCCGTAGTGGGGATGAAGCAGGGGAATTTGAATACTCCCAGTCCGCCGGAGCTGTAGGAAGCAATGCCGAACGCTCCCATGATTGCACCGCCGATACCGGCTGTAAAGCAGGTGATATAGAACGGCTTTTTCTTCGGAAGAGTGATACCGTAAATAGCCGGCTCCGTAACACCGCAGATACCGGACAGGAAGGCCGGAACGGAAAGGCTCTTTAACTTCTTGTCCTTGGTCTTTAACAGGATTGCCAGAACAGCTGCCGTCTGTACGAAGGAAGCTGTAAAGTTTGCAGTTACAAAGGTGTCAAATCCCAGAGTGGAGTAGTTATTGTACATAACAGGAACCAGGCCCCAGTGCAGTCCGAAGATAACCAGTACCTGCCAGAGTGCACCTACCAGGAAGCCTGCCACGATGGGGCTGATGCCGTATACCGCCTGACAGAATGCCCCGATACCGCTGGACAGCCAGGAAGCAACCGGTCCGATCACCAGGAAGGATACGGGAACCGCTACTACCATGGTCAGCAGAGGTACGATAAACAGCTTGATCACATCCGGAATTACCTTTGTCCACATTTTCTCCACTTTCGCGGCAAACCATACGGCAAAGATAATCGGGATTACAGAGGATCCGTATCCGGCTGCGGGCCAGATGACCGGAATTCCCAGGAAGGTCTCATGAATGGCCGTTTCCATGAAAGTGCCGGCAAACAGGGTGGTGATCACGGTCTCACCGCTGGCAATAGCCGGGAATTTCACTTCTGCGTAAAGGAAAGCAGCCGCGATAGCCATACCGGTATAATGATTCAGCTTGAATTTCTGGGATGCGGAATATGCCAGCATGATGGGCAGGAAGTAGAAGAATCCGTCTCCTACCGCATACAGAAGCATATAGGTTCCTGTATTTTTGAACTCATTTCCCAGCAGGAATACCGCCAGGCCAAGAAGACCTTTTACAATACCGGTTGCACCCAGCAGAGGCAGGATCGGTGTAAACACACCGGACAGAGTATCGATCAGCATGTTTCCGATGCTCTTCTTTCCTCCGCCGCTTTCCTGGCCGCCCTCATCGCTGGCAGCCGCTGAGAAATGACCGATGTCATTCACTGCATCAAATACTTCTCCTACGTGGTTTCCGATAACTACCTGATACTGTCCGCCGCTCTGAATAACGGTTACAATACCGTCGGTCTCTTTCAGAATATCTGTGTTCGCCTTGCTCTCGTCCTTCAGACGGAAACGAAGACGGGTAATGCAGTGACCGAGACTGATTACGTTTCCTTTTCCCCCGACGTTCTGGATAATGATCCGCGCCAGGCCGTCATACTTACTTGCCATAATATCCTCCTTGATTTTTCCCTGTGCTCCTTGGGGCCCTTCCGGACGAGCCTTTTCGGAACGCAAAAAAAGACCTCAGAATACAAATTCAACACCGTTTCCCGATCATATAAATGATCCGGAAACCGGAGCGATCCGCATATCTGGGTCTTGCCTACTGAAAGTAACAATCCACAAAAGTAATATGTGTCTTATTCAATTTCTAAAAACATTCTAAACGAACCTGATGATTTTTGCAAGTAAAATTTTAAATTTGTTAATATTTTCTATTTTTTATCTATTATTTTGTGCATCTTGCCCGTTTTTTTGTGTATAGACATTTAACATTAACTCTGCTATACTCGGGAATTGAAAACATCGCACCGTGAATCCGGAGGGGATTCACCATAAAAAAAAGCAAAGGAGGACGACATTTATGGAAATGAGCAAAGATTTCCTCTGGGGCGGCGCCACTGCTGCCAACCAGTATGAAGGCGGTTATCTGGAAGGCGGACGCGGTCTGTCCGTCAATGATGTGGAGAAAGGAGCGCGCCACGGAGTTCAGCGTGAGATCCATGACTCCATCCATCCGGATGCTTATTACCCCAGCCATGTAGCCACCGATTTCTATCACCACTACAAGGAGGATATCGCTCTGTTCGCAGAGATGGGATTCAAGTGCTTCCGTCTGAGCATTTCCTGGAGCCGGATCTTCCCCAACGGAGATGAGGAGACGCCCAACGAGGAAGGTCTGAAATTCTATGACGACGTATTCGCAGAAATGAAGAAGTACGGCATGGAGCCTCTGGTAACCATCAACCATTATGAAATGCCTCTGGGGCTGGTGAAGAAATACGGCGCCTGGAGAAACAGAAAGCTCATCGATTTCTTCCTCCGCTACTGCGAGACCATCTTTACACGCTATAAAGGCACGGTTAAATACTGGCTTACCCACAACGAAATCAATGCTCTCATGCTTTCCGGGCGTCCCTGGCACCAGGCCGGCATCATCTATCAGGAGGGAGAGAATCAGAAGCAGACCATGCTGAACGCAGCCCATTACCAGCTGGTCGCCTCCGCAAAGGCTGTGGAGCTGGGTCACAAGATCGATCCGGAAAACAAGATCGGCTGCATGCTCCTCTATCCCTTATGCTATGCCGCTACCTGCCGGCCGGAAGATCAGATCCTGGCCATGAAGAAGCTGAACAAGACCTATTATTTCGGAGATGTGCACTGCCGCGGCTACTATACCAACGTATGTACCTCCATCTGGCAGGATCTGGGCGCAAAGCCGGATATTCAGCCCGGAGATGAGGAAGCTCTGAAAGCCGGTACTGTAGATTTCGTATCCTTCAGTTACTACTTCTCCTCCATCGAAGGACAGGGTACTGAGAGCGTGGAAGGCAACATTGTTTCCGGAGGAAAGAATCCCTATCTGGAAGCCACCGCCTGGGGATGGCAGATCGATCCAGTGGGCCTGCGCACCTCCTTAAACAATCTTTATGACCGCTACCAGAAGCCGCTGTTCATCGTGGAAAACGGCATGGGCGCCATCGATACGGTGGAAGCCGACGGCACCATCAACGACGATTACCGTATCGACTATCTGAGCAAACACATTCAGGCCATGATGGATGCCATCGAGCTGGACAACGTTCCCGTTATGGGCTACACACCCTGGGGCTGTATTGATCTGGTCAGTGCCGGAACCGGAGAAATGAGAAAACGCTACGGCTTTATCTACGTGGATAAGGATGATGACGGAAACGGTACTCTCAACCGCAGCAGAAAGAAGAGCTTCTTCTGGTACAAAGACGTGATCGCCACCAACGGACAGTGTCTGAGAAAGTAAAGGAGGGGGAGAACAGATGAAACAGTTACCCAAGGATTTCCTGTGGGGAGGCGCCACCGCCTCCTTCCAGTTTGAAGGCGGCTTCCGGGAAGGCGGAAGAGGTCTCTCCACCCATGATTTTGAAACAGACGGAAGTCCGGATCATCCCCGTCATCACACCCTTCGCCTGGCAGACGGCAGCTACGGGGAAGCGAAAAGCAGCTTTTTCAATCCGGACGATATTCCGGACGGAGCCGTTCCCTGTTTTTATGATGACTGCTACTATCCCAGCCATCAGGCTGTAGATTTCTATCATCACTACAAAGAGGACATCGCTCTGATGGCCGGCATGGGCTTCAATGTATTCCGCTTCAGCATCAGCTGGAGCCGGATCTTCCCCACCGGCGAAGAAGAACTTCCCAATGAAGAAGGCCTGAAATTTTATGAGAACGTGATCGATGAGCTGGAAAAATATCATATAGAGCCTCTGATCACCATCTGTCACGACGAAATGCCTGCAGCTCTGGCAGACAAGTACGACGGATGGACCAGCCGCCGGGTGATTGACTGCTACTTAAAGCTGTGCCGGGTGCTGTTTGAGCGTTTCGGCTCCCGCTGCCGCTACTGGCTCACCTTCAATGAAGTGAATGCCGTCCGCGGCTATGCTTCCTGCGGAACCAGAAAAGCAGACAATCAGACCCACTATCAGGCTATGCATCATCTGTTCCTGGCGAGCGCTCTGGCCACAAAACTGGGCCATGAGATGATGCCCGGCTCTCAGTTCGGAGCTATGTATGCCCTGAGTGAGATTTATCCTGCCACCTGCAGGCCGGAAGATATGTTCCGCCATATGCAGTGCCGCCGGGAGAGCTTATTCTTCATCGATGTGATGGCCCGGGGATACTATCCGTCCTACACGGACGACATCTTTACCCGCCGGGGTGTAACTCTGAAAAAGGAAGAGGGCGATGACGCCATTCTGGCTGCTTCTCCCCTGGATTTCGTATCCTTCAGCTACTACCGCTCCTGCACGGTTTCCGCATCCTCCAGCTTCAATGTGATCGGCGGGGATCCCAATCCCTATCTGGAGTCCACTCCCTGGGGATGGCCCATCGATCCCATCGGACTGCGCTATGTGATGAATGAGATCTATGACCGGTATCAGAAACCACTCTTTATCGTGGAAAACGGTCTGGGCGCTGTGGATCAGGTAGAGGCCGACGGTTCTGTCAATGATGATTACCGCATCGCCTATCTGACCGACCATCTTCGCGAAATGCAGAAGGCAATCTGTCTGGACGGCGTCAGATGCCTGGGCTATACCATGTGGGGTTGCATTGATCTGGTGTCCTTAAGCACCGGGGAAATGAGAAAGCGCTACGGCTTTATCTACGTGGATATGGACGATAAAGGCAACGGTACTCTGGAACGGCGGAAAAAGAAATCCTACGACTGGATGAAGGAAGTTATCGCCACCAACGGCGATTCCCTCTGGAACGAATAATCTGCCGCACAGGCATGAAAAAAAGGGAGGCCCCGAGATGCCTCCCTTTTTGTCCGTCCGCTTATTCCAGACTGCGGAAAAAAGCAATCTCTCTTCCGTAACCGTCCAGCTCATTGGGT
>CALWRQ010000090.1 GCA_944383965.1 uncultured Lachnospiraceae bacterium | reverse complement strand
CTGAATTTTTTGAAAAAAGAGCATGAAGTTTCCGATGTATCCTTCACCACGTGGCTGCTCCCGCTGAAAATTTATTCATACGAACAAAATACGCTGTATCTGCTGGTTCCGGAAAAGGAGTTTTTAAGCTACGTGAAGAAAAAATATTCCAGACTTCTGCAGATCTCCATCGAAGAAGTGACCGGAATCTCCTGTGAGATCGCTTTTATTGCGGAAGAAGACGTGGCAAAAAAGGAGCCGGAGCCGGAAGAGCCGTCTCTGCTTAAGAAAAATGCGCCGGAAGTGAGTCTGGCCGCCATACAGAACGCCAACTTAAATCCACGGTATACCTTCGATACCTTCGTCGTAGGCGCCAACAACAACCTGGCTCACGCCGCATCCCTGGCCGTGGCCGAATCTCCCGGAGAAATATACAATCCGCTGTTTATCTACGGCGGCGTGGGACTGGGGAAAACCCACCTGATGCATTCCATCGCTCACTTTGTATTAAAAAACAATCCAAAGGCAAAGATCCTCTATGTAACCAGCGAAAAATTCACCAACGAGCTGATCGACGCCATTCGTAACAAAAACAATATTTCCACCACGGAATTCCGGGAAAAATACAGAAACAACGACATTCTTCTGATCGATGATATTCAGTTTATTATCGGCAAGGAAAGTACTCAGGAGGAATTTTTCCACACTTTCAATGCTCTGTACGAATCCAAAAAACAGATTATCATCTCTTCAGATAAGCCGCCGAAAGAGATCGAAACCCTGGAGGAACGTCTCCGCTCCCGTTTTGAGTGGGGCCTGACTGTGGATATTCAGTCTCCCGACTATGAGACCCGAATGGCCATTCTCCGCAAAAAAGAAGAGCTGGAAGGCTACAACATCGACAACGAAGTGATTAAATACATCGCCACCAATATCAAATCCAATATTCGTGAGCTGGAAGGCGCCCTTACTAAAATTGTGGCACTTTCCAAGCTGAACAAAAAGGAAATCACCATCGAGCTGGCAGAAGAAGCTCTGAAGGATTTGATATCTCCCGGAGAAGTGAAAAACATCACTCCCGAATATATTGTGAGCATGGTGGCCGAACAGTATGAGGTTTCTCCCGAAGAAATCATCTCTCAAAAGCGAAGCCGAAATATCGCACGTCCCCGTCAGGTAGTGATGTATCTCTGCCGGAACCTGCTGAACATTCCTCTTCAGGAAGTGGGACGGGCCCTGGGAGGCAGAGACCACACCACCATCATGCACGGTGTGGACAAAATCACGGAAGAACTGAAAACGGACTCCTCTCTTCAGAACACCATCGATATTCTGAAGAAGAAAATTTCTCCACAATAGATCTGTGAATCTCTTGTGTATAATTTGTGCAAAACCTGAGGGAAATTTACCCCTGTGGATAACCCTGAGATTATTCAGATTGTTTCTCAGCCTTTTTCACATGGTTATTCACAGGGACTTTCCCGTTATTTTTCGCATTTTTTCAGGTTATACACAAATTCACGCCCCCTACTACGATTGCGACGAAAATTAACTATATATCATACAACGCACCACCTATTTCACAGCAAAGGAGTTATCAACAATTATGAAGCTGACATTCGAAAAAGACGCTATTTTAAACGGCCTCAATATTGTATCTAAAGCCATTCCCTCCAAAACAACCATGTCCATTCTGGAGTGCATTCTCATCGATGCATCGGCAGGTCAGATCAAGCTTACGGCCAACGATATGGAAATGGGCATTGAGACAACCGTGGAAGGTCTGATCCTGGAAAAGGGAAAAATTGCTCTGGAAGCAAAGCTTTTTTATGAAATTATCCGTAAGCTCTCTACGGAGGATTCCGCAATTTCCATTGAATCTGACGAGAAATTCAATACTACGATCTCCTGCGGAAAATCTGTATTCAATATACCGGGACGGGACGGAGAAGAATTTTCCTATCTTCCCTATATTGAGAAAGACAACCATATCAGCCTGTCCCAGTTTACTTTAAAAGAGGCTATCCGCCAGACCATTTTTTCTATTTCCGTCAATGACAATAATAAAATGATGTCGGGAGAGCTTTTTGAGGTAAAGGAAAATAAGCTCCGGGTAGTTTCTCTGGACGGACATCGGATCTCCATTCGAAATATTACCCTGAAGGAGAGCTATGATGATATAAAAGTCATTGTTCCCGGCAAGACTCTTACTGAAATCAGCAAGATCCTGAACGGAGACAATGAAAAAGAGGTGCTGATCTATTTCAGCAAAAATCACATTCTCTTTGAATTCGATCAGACAATCATGGTTTCCAGGCTGATCGAAGGGGAGTATTTTAAGATTGATAATATGTTGTCAAGCGATTACGAAACGAAAGTTACGGTTAACAAAAAGGAATTTCTGGACAGCATTGACCGGTCCATGATCCTGATTAGGGAAAGCGACCGGAAACCCATCATTCTGAATGTTACGGATACGGAAATCGGCATGAAGGTGAAATCCGCCTTCGGTTCCATGAACGGAGAGGTGGAAGCTCACAAAACAGGCCGGGACATTATGATTGCCTTCAATCCCAAATTCCTGGTGGACGCACTGCGGGCCATTGATGACGAAAACGTGGACCTGTATATGATGAATCCCAAGTCTCCGTGCTTTATCCGGGATGAAGAGCAGCAGTATATCTATCTGATTCTTCCGGTGAACTTTATTGCAGAAAACTAAAAGGGGCGGTTATATGGAAACAATCAAATTAAGAGAAGAATACATCAAGCTGGGCCAGGCTCTGAAGGCCTCCGGCCTTGCGGAGTCCGGAGTGGATGCCAAGCACGCGATTGAGGAAGGGCTGGTAAAGGTAAACGGACAGACAGAATACCAAAGAGGAAAAAAGCTCCGCGGCGGCGACGTGGTGGAATACAACGGAGAAACTGTGCGGATTGAGGAGTAAGGACGGAATTATCCATGTATATTGAATCCATTGAGCTGCAGGATTACAGAAATTATCAGGAATTACATATGGAGCTGAGCCAGGGAACCAACATTCTCTGCGGCGACAATGCTCAGGGAAAAACCAATATTCTGGAATCCATGTACGTCTGCTGTACCACCAAGTCCCACAGGAGCAGCAAGGACAGAGAGCTGATCCGGTTCGGCAGAGAAGAATCCCATATCAAGCTGATGGTGAGAAAGGATCAGGTGCCGTACCGCATCGATATGCATCTGAAGAAGAATAAGCCTAAGGGTGTGGCGGTAAACGGCATTCCCATCCGCCGGGCCAGCGAACTGTTCGGCATTGTGAATGTGGTGTTTTTTTCACCGGAGGATCTGAACATTATAAAAAACGGGCCGGCGGAGCGCCGGCGCTTCCTTGATCTGGAACTGTGTCAGCTGAATAAGCTCTATGTCCATTCTCTGGTACAGTATAACCGTGTGGTGACCCAGAGAAATAAGCTCTTGAAGGAGCTGACCTTTCATCCGGAATATGAAGGGACGCTGGATGTGTGGGATATGCAGATGGTTCAGTACGGAACTGAGGTTATGAGGCTTCGTCAGGAGTTTATTGAGGAGCTGAACGGCATGATCGGCTCCATTCACCGGCAGCTGTCCGGCTCGAAAGAGGAGCTTCTCATTTCCTATGAGCCTAATATTCGGCAGGAAGATTTTGAGAGAGAGCTGGCAGAAGGAAGAAGTCAGGACATGAAGCAGAAAACCAGCCTGACAGGCCCTCACAGAGATGATATCAGCTTTCTGATCAATGGAATCGATATCAGAAAATTCGGCTCCCAGGGACAGCAGAGGACTACGGCTCTGTCGCTGAAGCTGGCGGAAATTGAAATCGTCAAAAAGCTGGTCAGGGATTATCCCATTCTGCTTCTGGACGATGTGCTGTCGGAGCTGGACAGCAGCCGTCAGGAGCAGCTGCTGGCAGGAATCGGACATATTCAGACCGTGATTACCTGTACCGGTCTGGATGATTTTGTGAATCACAGGTTTCCCATAGACAAGGTTTTTCGCGTGACAGACGGAACCGTAGTCAGCGAAAATTAGAATATGAGACAGGAGGATATACCATGAGTGCGGAATACGGAGCAGATCAGATTCAAATTTTGGAAGGCTTGGAGGCGGTAAGGAAGCGGCCGGGAATGTATATCGGCAGCACCTCTGCCAGAGGCCTCCATCATTTGGTATACGAAATAGTGGACAATGCGGTGGATGAAGCACTCGCGGGCTTCTGTGACACCATCGACGTACAGATCAATGAGGACAATTCCATTACCGTAAAGGACAACGGAAGAGGAATTCCTGTGGGAATCCAGAAAAAAGCCGGCATCCCTGCTGTGGAGGTGGTATTTACCATTCTGCATGCAGGCGGAAAATTCGGCGGCGGGGGATATAAGGTATCCGGAGGCCTGCACGGAGTGGGAGCTTCCGTAGTAAACGCCCTTTCCCAGTGGCTGGAGGTGAAAATCTGCCAGGACGGAAAGATTTATCAGCAGCGCTACGAAAGGGGAAAGGTCATGTATCCTCTTCGCGTTGTGGGAGAATGCGCGCCTTCCCTCCACGGGACGGAGGTTACGTTTCTTCCGGACAAGGAAATCTTTGAGGAGACCGTTTATGATTATGATACCTTAAAGATCCGTCTGAGAGAAACCGCTTTTCTGACTAAGAATTTAAAAATCATTCTCAGAGATGATCGGGAGGAAAAGCATGAGAAGACCTTCCACTACGAAGGCGGAATCAGAGAGTTTGTGACTTATCTGAACCGGGGAAAGACCCCTCTGTACGATCAGGTGATCTACTGTGAAGGCATGAGAGACGGAGTTTACGTGGAGGTCTCCATGCAGCACAATGATTCCTATACGGAAAATATTTACAGCTTTGTAAACAACATCAATACGCCGGAAGGGGGCACCCATCTCACCGGCTTTAAGAATGCTCTGACCAAAACCTTCAACGATTATGCCAGGAAAAATAAGCTCTTAAAGGACAGCGAAGCCAGCCTGTCCGGCGAAGATATCAGAGAAGGCCTGACCGCTATTATCAGCGTGAAGATCGGCGAGCCGCAGTTCGAGGGACAGACCAAGCAGAAACTGGGCAACAGCGAGGCCAGAGGAGCAGTGGACAATATTGTCAGCGAGCAGCTCACCTATTTCCTGGAGCAGAATCCGGCAGTGGCCAAATCCATGCTGGAAAAATCCATTCTGGCTCAGAGAGCCAGGGCAGCTGCCAGAAAGGCCAGAGATCTGACCAGGAGAAAGACGGCTCTGGAGGGAATGGCTCTTCCCGGCAAGCTGGCAGACTGTTCCGACAAAAATCCGGCGAACTGCGAGATCTACCTGGTGGAGGGAGATTCCGCCGGCGGTTCCGCCAAGGATGCCAGAAATAAGAGCACCCAGGCCATTCTTCCCCTGAGAGGAAAAATTTTGAATGTGGAGAAAGCCCGACTGGACCGTATTTACGGAAACGCGGAGATCAAATCCATGATTACCGCCTTCGGAACGGGAATTCACGATGATTTTGATATCAGCAAGCTGCGCTACCACAAGATCATTATTATGACCGATGCGGATGTGGACGGGGCTCATATCAGCACCCTGCTGCTGACCTTTATTTACCGCTTTATGCCGGAGCTGATCAAGCAGGGATACGTATATCTTGCGCAGCCGCCTCTTTACAAGGTGGAGAAAAACAAGCGGGTATGGTATGCCTACAGCGATGCGGAGCTGAACAGCATTTTAAAGGATATCGGAAGAGACAGCAGCAATAAAATTCAGCGGTACAAAGGCTTGGGAGAAATGGATGCGGAGCAGCTCTGGGAGACTACCATGGATCCGGAGAGAAGGATTCTGCTGCGGGTGACCATGGACGAGGAGACGACGTCGGAGATCGACCTGACCTTTACCACCCTTATGGGAGATCAGGTGGAGCCCCGCCGGGAATTCATTGAGGCAAACGCAAAATACGGAACGCTGGATATTTAAGGAGGAGACCAAATGGAACCAAATGTATTCGACAAGGTTCATGACATAGACCTGAAAAAAACCATGGAAAAGTCCTATATCGACTACGCCATGAGCGTGATCGCATCCAGGGCCCTGCCTGATGTGCGGGACGGCTTAAAGCCGGTGCAGAGGCGTGTGCTTTATTCCATGATCGAACTGAACAACGGTCCGGATAAGCCTCACAGAAAATGCGCCCGTATCGTAGGCGATACCATGGGTAAATACCATCCCCACGGAGACAGCTCCATTTACGGCGCCCTGGTAAATATGGCTCAGAAATGGTCTACCCGCTATATGCTGGTGGACGGGCACGGAAACTTCGGCTCCATCGACGGAGACGGAGCGGCTGCCATGCGTTACACGGAGGCAAGACTGTCCAAGATCTCCATGGAGATGCTGGCAGATATCGGCAAGGATACCGTAGACTTTGTGCCAAACTTTGATGAGACGGAAAAAGAGCCGGTGGTTCTTCCTTCCCGTTATCCCAATCTTCTGGCCAACGGCACCTCAGGCATTGCCGTGGGCATGGCCACCAACATTCCTCCCCATAACCTTCGGGAGATCATTGACGCAGTTGTAAAGATCATTGACAACCGGGTAAAGGAAGACAGGGATACGGACCTGGATGAGATTCTGGACATTGTAAAGGGGCCGGACTTCCCTACGGGAGCCACCATTCTGGGAAAAAGAGGAATTGAAGAATCCTACCGCACCGGAAGGGGAAAGATCAAAGTCCGGGCGGTTACCAATATTGAAAGCCTGCCCAACGGAAAGAGCCAGATTATCGTTACCGAGCTGCCTTATATGGTCAATAAGGCCAGACTGATCGAGAAAATCGTGGAGCTGGTAAAGGAAAAGCGGGTGGACGGCATTACGGATATTCGGGATGAGTCCAACCGGGAAGGCATCCGGGTAGTGATCGAGCTGCGCCGGGACATAAATGCCAACGTACTGCTGAATCAGCTGTTAAAGCACACTCAGCTGCAGGATACCTTCGGCGTGATTATGCTGGCTCTGGTAAACAATGAACCGAAGGTTCTCAATCTTCTGCAGATGCTGACCTATTATCTGGATCATCAGAAAGACGTGGTGACCAGAAGGACAAAATATGACTTGAACAAGGCGGAGGAGCGGGCTCATATCCTGGAAGGCCTGCTGATTGCTCTGGACAATATTGACGAGGTGATCAAGATTATCCGCGGCAGCCGGACGGCTCAGGAAGCAAAGGCGCAGCTGATGGAGCGTTTCGGACTGAGCGACGCTCAGTCTCAGGCGATTATCGATATGCGTCTGAGAACGCTGACCGGCTTGGAGAGGGAAAAGATCGAGGCCGAATATGCCGAGCTGAAAAAGACCATAGAAAGACTGCGGGCTATTCTGGCCGATGAAAAGCTGCTGCTGGGAGTGATTCGGGAAGAAATTCTGGTGATTGCCGATAAATACGGCGATGACAGGAGAACGGCCATCGGGTTTGATGATGAAATGTGCGATGAGGATCTGATTCCTAACGAAGATACGGTCATCACCATGACCAAGCTGGGCTATATCAAGCGTATGGCCATCGATAATTTCAGAAGCCAGAACCGGGGCGGAAAAGGCATTAAAGGAATGCAGACCATAGAGGAAGATTACATAGAGGATCTCTTTATGGCCACCACGCATCATTATATCATGTTCTTTACCAATTCCGGCCGTGTGTACCGCCTGAAGGCCTATAATATTCCGGAGGCGGGCAGAACAGCCAGAGGAACGGCTATCGTGAATCTGCTCCAGCTTCTTCCGGGAGAAAAGATTACGGCGATTATTCCCATGAAGGAATATGATGAGGACGGATATCTTCTCATGGCCACCAAAAACGGCATGGTGAAAAAGACTCCCATGAGAGAGTATGAGAATGTGCGCAAGAACGGTCTGCAGGCCATTGTGCTGAAGGAAGACGATGAGCTGATCGAGGTAAAGGCCACAGATAACAAAAAGGATGTATTCCTTGTTACGAAAAAGGGAATGTGCATCCGGTTCCATGAAAACGATGTGAGAGTGACCGGGCGTGTGTCCATGGGCGTGATCGGTATGCATCTGAATCCGGGCGATCAGGTGGTTGGAATGCAGGTGGATACTCAGGGAGAATATCTGCTGGCCGTTTCTGAAAAGGGAATGGGCAAGAGAACGGATATTGATGAGTTCAAAGCCCAGAAGAGAGGCGGAAAAGGTGTTCTCTGCTACAAGATTACGGAGAAAACAGGAGATCTGATCGGAGCCAAACTGGTATTTGATGACAGAGATATTATGCTTATTACCACCGGCGGCATTATCATCCGTCTGTCTGTCAATGACATTTCCATTTACGGAAGAAATACTTCCGGCGTTAAGCTGATGAACATCGAACAGGATTCTGATATGACTGTGGCCAGCATCGCTAAAGTGCGTGAGAGCCGTGAAGAAACAGAAGAAGAAGAAGAGGAAGACGACGCAGAGGAAAGCATGGAGACAGAAGAGTAAAAAGATGGGGCAGCCGGAATCAGACTGCCCCTTTTTTACAAAAAAATCCGGAAGGAAACGAGGGATAAAAAGGTGAGAGAGATTCAGGCAGAAGAAATCACTGCAGCAGTGAAGGAAATGTGTATGGAGGCCAACCACGTACTGTCTGCAGATATGAAAAAAAGGTTTGAAGAGGCGGAGGAAAAGGAAGAATCACCCCTTGGGAAAATGATCTTTTCCCAGCTGCAGGAAAATTTGAAGATCGCTGCGGAGGATCGGATTCCCATCTGTCAGGATACCGGCATGGCAGTGGTATTTCTGAAAGTGGGACAGGAGGTTCATATAAACGGAGATCTGACGGATGCTGTCAATGAAGGAGTACGCCGGGGCTATGAGGAGGGCTATCTGAGAAAATCGGTGGTTCGTGACCCGCTGGAGAGAGAAAATACCAGGGACAATACGCCGGCGGTGATTCATACCAGCCTGGTGCCGGGGGATCGGGTGGAGATCACTGTGGCGCCAAAGGGCTTCGGAAGTGAAAATATGAGCCGTATCTTTATGCTGAAGCCTGCCGACGGAGCGGAAGGAGTAAAAGATGCGGTAATAACGGCAGTGAGGGATGCGGGGCCTAATGCCTGCCCGCCTATGGTCATCGGCGTCGGAATCGGAGGAACCTTTGAAAAGTGTGCTCTGATGGCCAAACATGCCCTTACAAGGGATTTAAATGCTCCATCCCCAGTTCCCTATGTGCGGGAGATGGAAAAGGAGCTGCTGGAGCGGATAAACGGCCTGGGAATCGGTCCGGGGGGCTTGGGAGGAACGGTGACGGCCTTGGCAGTCAATATCGAGACCTATCCCACTCATATAGCGGGACTTCCCGTAGCGGTCAATATCTGCTGTCATGTCAATCGTCACGCCCGCAGGGTTTTGTGATTCTGCCGCGGAGGCAGATCCGTATCGGTAAAAAATAAAGGAGGCATATGCCATGGAATATCATATTCAGGCGCCCATAACAAAGGAAACCGCCGCCATGCTGAAGGCCGGGGACTATGTTTATATCAGCGGAACTATTTATACGGCCAGGGATGCGGCACATAAACGTATGGAGGAAACCCTGAACAGAGGAGAAGATCTTCCGCTGTCTCTGAAAGACAATGTGATTTATTATATGGGGCCTTCCCCTGCCAGAGAGGGCCGTCCCATCGGTTCTGCCGGTCCCACAACCGCCAGCCGTATGGATAAATATACTCCAAGGCTTTTGGATCTGGGGCTGGGAGCCATGATAGGAAAAGGAAAAAGAAGTCCGGCAGTGGTGGATGCTATGGTCCGCAATGGCGCCGTTTATTTTGCTGCCATAGGAGGAGCGGGAGCAATTCTGTCCAAATGTATTGAAAAATCAGAGGTGATCGCCTATGAAGATCTGGGGACAGAAGCCATCCGCCGTCTTGAGGTTCGTGATTTTCCAGCGGTGGTAGTCAT
Organism: uncultured Lachnospiraceae bacterium; assembly: GCA_944383965.1. Lineage (GTDB taxonomy): Bacteria > Bacillota > Clostridia > Lachnospirales > Lachnospiraceae > Lachnoclostridium_A. The sequence continues at coordinate 1,195 of CALWRQ010000090.1, read as the reverse complement.
TGACAGCTGCGGAAACAATCTTTATGAAACTGAATTGCTGAAATACAGAAAAGAATAGACTGCTATGAACAGAATCGTATGGATGGTATTTCGAAACCTGTTCCGCGCGCCGTTCTGGCTGTTTCGCATCAGCCGTATGGGCAGAGAGAATACTGCTTTCACGGAACAGGAATGCTACGGTTATATACGCCGCATAGTTGAAAAGGTAAATGCTACGGGACGGGTGACCGTGCAGGTGTACGGACGGGAAAATGTGCCGGCACAGGACGGGTTTGTCATGTTCCCCAATCATCAGGGGCTGTTCGATGTGCTGGCCCTGATCGAAGCGTCGGAGCATCCCTTTGGGGTGGTTATCAAAAAAGAGGCTGCAGGCATTATTCTGGTTAAACAGGTGGTGCAGGCACTTCGGGGGATTGCCATAGACAGAGATGATATCCGAAGTTCAATGGAAGTGATCCGCCAGGTGACGAAGGAAGTAAAAGAGGGAAGAAACTATGTGATTTTTCCGGAGGGAACCAGAAGCCGAAACGGAAATCAGATTCTTCCCTTTAAAGGAGGAACCTTTAAAAGTGCTGTGAATGCCCGATGTCCGATTGTGCCGGTGGCGCTGATTGACAGCTATCGGCCATTTGATGAAAGGGGGATCTCCCGGCAGATCGTACAGGTGCACTTTCTTCCGCCTATGCTGCCGGAACAATATATAGGAAAAAAGACAATGGAAATCGCAGATATGGTGCATGATCAGATTCAGGAAAAAATAAATCAATATATCTGAAAAAATGTCTTGACAAGTCCCTTTAACTCATTTATAATAACTCATGCACTTGCGAAGTGTGCCATATTTTAAGGGCTCGGAGAAATACTCAAGAGGCCGAAGAGGCGCCCCTGCTAAGGGTGTAGGTCGGGCAACCGGCGCGAGGGTTCAAATCCCTCTTTCTCCGTTCTTTTCTTAAAAAAAGAAAAGAAAAAAGTTGTTGACAAAGCGAAAAGGTTGTGATAAAATCTATAACCGTCGCTGAGAAAACGACTGAGAGGAACGAAAAAAACTTCCTCAAAAAAATAAAAAAGTTGTTGACAAAGCAAACGACTTGTGATAAGATAAGAGAGTTGCTGCTGAGACAACAACAAACAAAAGAACCTTGATAATTGAAGATTAAACAGTATGTAAAACCCTGAAAATTCTAAGAACAAAGAA
>CALWRQ010000089.1 GCA_944383965.1 uncultured Lachnospiraceae bacterium | reverse complement strand
ATTGTAAGCAGCAGTGCTTATTATGTCACGGTGGAGGCGACAGGTATTAATGGGACTGCAGAGGTATCAGTCACCGGAAGAGAATATGCTGTGACGCAGACAAAGACGACAAAGCAGCTTCATACTACCGGTACGGTAGAGAACTGGGAAAATCCTCTTGTCTCAGAGCTGGGCCTGGCAGAAGAACTGGCTCAGTGGATCGGAGACTATCTTTCTTCAGATCGGGAGTATGACTTGTCCTACCGCGGGGAGCCACGGCTGGATGCCAATGATATTGCGTTTCTGGAGAATAAATATGTTCCGGATCTGCTGATCCGGATCTATGATCATACGTTGAATTTTAAAGGCGGCGCACTGTCTGGTACAATAAAAGCGAGGAGGGATATGAGTGGCGTGGTTGGAACCAAAAACCGACTGGCAGGCCAGTGACTTTTTCAATATTCAGGATTACAACCGAATCAAAGGAAACCTCAATGAGATCCGGGCACAGGCGTTAACCTTGTGGTCGGATTTTCCGTTTGAGGAGATGGGAGCAGATAAAACCTATCAGGATTATGGCTTTTATGCGGACGAGATCAATCTTTTTGAGGAAAATGTGGAACATATCTGTTCCGGAACTTTTCCGTTCCCGGTGGGAGAAAAGCAGACATTTTATGAGAATCAGCCGTTTATCGGATGGGAGGAGCTGAATCGGATTGAAGAGGCCTGCCGCCTGATGTACAGTAACATTCTCAGCCGGATCAACGGGCGAAAAAGACTGGCATTTACATTAAATGGAGGTGAGTTTTGATGGCACTGAAAGTGGATTATAAGGACGCGATGTTTGATGGCGACCGGAAGTACCGGATCACGACGAATGGGGATGGGACGTCAAAGATTGCGGATGAGACGGATTACACCCAGGAGGGAGATCCGTTTGGTGCGAATGACATCAATGCGACCAACGCCGCCGTCAACCGCCTGAACCATACCACCCAGGTGACCCTTACGGCTTCCGGATGGTCCGGAGAAGCTGCTCCGTATATCCAGACCGTACCAGTGGAAGGGGCCACGGAGGAGATGGAAGCGATTCTGGTCAGTGCCCTGGATTTCGGAGCCGATTTGGATACCCAGAAGGCTTACGCAAAGGCGTTCGGGATTATTTCTTCCGGAACTGCATCGCTGGGAGATGGAACGGCAACTTTCAGGGTGTATAAAAATCCTGCTACAGATTGCACCGTGGGCCTGAAGGGGGTGTAGGAGATGGGAATAATATGGATGCCTGGTGGCGGAGGCGGAGCTGATCTGGACGTGATCACAGCCGGAGCGGCCGATGTGTTGGAAGGAAAGGTGATCGTGGATCAGGATGGGAATCCCATCGGAGGCACCATGCCGAATCGAGGAGCCTGGGAATCCTCTGGTCTGGCAGCGGGCAGCTCGGTGGTTATACCGCCTGGATACCACAATGGTGCTGGCAAGGTGACGGCGAAGGACCTGGCCAGTCAGACACCGGGAAACCTGGCGGCCAATAAGATGCTGGCAGGGACATACGGATATTCCAATGGAGCGAGGGTTGACGGGAATATCGTCAGCCAGGGAGCCCTGACACTTAACCCTGGAACTACGGCCAAAACCGGATCCGTAGCTGGAAAGTATATGACCGGTAACATTACAGTTCCGGCGGTGAGTATTCCGGCGGCTTATATTAAGAAAAACCAAGTAATAACATTTCCTGACGGTTCTAAAGTAACAGGAACATTTGAAGGTTGGGTTGCTACACCTACCGATTTATATTATAACGGAGTAGATCCAGCCGGATTTAGTACAGGAGGAGGAAGTAGTGGTATTACATATGATGGAATTAGAATTACAATACCACAAAATAGATATAGCCCATATATAACAGCCAGCAATAGTTACAATTTTACTCCATATACAAAATTAAATATAGATATGCAATATTCTAAGGATAGTTTAAATACAGGTAATGATACAGGTATATCAATATCTAATGTTGGAGGAAGTAGCATAGATGCTTCAATAAAAACTGGAGATAGGTACGCCGGAAGATACACCTTTTCTATAGACATAACAAATATAGGAATAACGGTTCGTCCTAGGTTAGTATTTAATGCAGTTGCTTGGTACGGGGATATTTATATTTATCACATTTGGCTTTCTTAAAACAGGAGGTGACTATTAAGTGAAAATTTACACAAACGAAAATCATGAGATTATCGGATATTCTCCGAACTATATTCCTTCCGAATATGCCCATGAGTACGATGTTGAAGATGACCTTCTTTCCGGAAAATCTTTTACAGTCGCATGTGGTTACAAGTATGAACCACAATATGAACTTGATTTTGCTGAAGATGGAAGCCTCCAATATGATGACCAGGGAAATCTGAGATATAAGCTGGATGATGAAGGGGAAAGAATCTTCACCGGATATGGATTCTTCCCATTCATTGATACCCGAGTTCTTGACCGTCTCCAGCAGGAGGCTGATCAGCGTATTGCCGACCTGACTACCGTCCGCCAGGAGAACACCATCCTGCGCACTGCCGCCACCTTCGCCGCCGCCGGCTTCACCGATGCTCAGGCTCTGGCTGTCAAATCTCTCTATCCTGACTGGAATGACCTTCCGGAAGACACGCATTTGGAGGCCGGTCAGCGTGTCCGGTACAACGGCCGATTACATAAAGTAACCACGGCACACGATAAGCAATCAACCTGGACTCCCACGGATGCACCGTCGCTTTTTGAAGCCATCGATGAGGCCCATGCTGGCACCAGAGAGGATCCGATCCCGGCGGTAGCCAATATGCAGTATTACGCCGGCAAGTATTACAGCGAGGGAAACGCAGTATATTTGTGCACCAGAGATACGGGAATCCCCATAGCCCAGCTTCCCAGCACGCTGGTAGGAATATACTTCAGCATCGTGGAGGTGTAAATGGAACTATTAAATTACATACAGGCCAACTGGGTGGAATGGCTGTTTGCTGGCGGATTTGCCCTGCTTGGGTATGGATTCCGGCAGCTGCGGAAACAGCAGCAGGAAGAAGCTTCCCGGAACGCAGCGCTGCGGGAAGGAGTAGAGGCTCTCCTGAGAGACCGGATCATACAGAGCTACAATCATTACCACGATAAAGGATATTGTCCGATCTATGCGAAGGAGAGCCTGAAGCGAATGTATGACGCCTATCACTCCCTGGGCGGAAATGATGTGGCGACAAAGCTGAAAAATGAGCTGTTGGAAATGCCGACAGAATTGGAGGAATAGATATGGATGTGAATCTGATTATGCAGTATGTGTCTTACGTGTTGATTGCCATCGGTGTGATGGCTTTTTTAGTGTCCATAATTACTCAGGTAATTAAGGCCTGGCCAGGGCTGGATAAGCTGCCTACATCGGCGGTAGTGATCGTTCTGAGTCTGGTGCTGTGCCCGGCCTGCTTGGTGGCAATGCTTTATTGGCAGGAGCGACCGATTGAATGGTATATGATATTTGCTTGCATGATTGCAGCCTGTATTGTTGCGTTAGTGGCTATGAGCGGATGGGAAAAAGTCTCTGAGATTTGGCAGCGTACCGCTTATAAGAATAAAGAGTAAAGGGAGGTGATCCCGCATCTTCGGGCCGGGCGGTATCCCGGCGGCCGGCAGGCCAACCCAGAAATTTCAAGAATATCAGAGAAAGAAAAGGAGAAATGAATGATGAACAACAATTGGAAACCGATCAACGTAAAGGACATTCCCGCTATTGAGGAGAAGCTGAGAGCAGCCATCCGCACCAATACCTTTGCCGAATTTGCAGCTCAGTACGAAGGCCCCGCATTCGGCATTGATTTTCACGAGGAAACCGGAAAGGTGACCATTCATTCCGGATGGTATGCCGACGAAAACGGAGACATCCGCCCTAAGAAATAAGACCGGTGTCCCAGTGGCTTCCGGAAGTAAGTCTCAGAACTGCTTCTTATTGAGTGTTCTCTGACGCTATGCTATAATGCCTATGTTGCCACCCCTATACCGGCAAGGAAAGGGGGATTGACCTACGGAAGAACTCATAACTTTTATCCTTTCTGTTACGGCAGGTGTAATTTGCCACTGCATCTGCAAATGGTTGGACAGAAAGAAGTAAAAGGCAACCAGCCTAGGGCCTAAGCCACCCTGCCAAAACGGAATAGAAAACCCCGGAGGATGCCGCCTCCGGGGTTTTTGTTGACCATAGGGTCAAACTCATAACTTTTTGCCTACTGGCATTATAGCATATGCAGAATCAATTTACAAGATACACAGAACTTTTCCGGCCCGGTGTATACCGGGTCTTTTTTCATATGGAGGTAAGATATGTCAGATAAAAGAAAGGCCGCCGGTCTGGTGGCATTCTGTAAAAGCAAGATCGGAACGCCCTATGTATATGGGGCAAAGGGGGAGATTCTGACGGAGGAGCGCCTGCAGCTCCTGGCAAAGCAGAACCCGTCTGTATATACCAGCAGCTATCTGGCCAAGTCCAGGCAGTTCATCGGTCAGCGCTGCACTGACTGCAGCGGTCTGATCAGCTGGTACACGGGCATCATCCGGGGCAGTTACAATTACCACGATACTGCGGACCAGATAGTATCCATCGGAGCCCTGGACGAGAGTATGACCAGCTGGGCTCTGTGGAAGCCGGGCCACATCGGCGTATATGTTGGAGACGGCCGCTGCGTGGAGGCCAAGGGAATCAACTACGGCACCATTGAAAGCCGGGTGAAGGATACCGCCTGGCAGAAGGTCCTGAAGCTGTGCGACATTGACTACAGCAAGGATCCGGTCTGGACGGAAGGCTTCAAGCGGGCGGCAGACGGCCGCCGCTGGTGGTATCAGTATGCAGACGGCACCTGGGCGGCAGGCGGCTGGTACTGGCTGACGGAGCAGACCTCCGGATCCTCCGGCTGGTATCTCTTCGACGCCGAAGGCCATATGCTCACCGGCTATCAGCAGGATCCGGCGGGAGAGTGGTATTTCCTGTGCCCGGATGCCGGTATTCATGAAGGGCAGTGTATGATCACCGATGCCCGCGGGGAGCTTCGGATCGCAGAGCGGTACGACTTTGAGAACCACAGGTATGTGGTTTAAAAAAGAAGTCCGGCAGCAATTTACGGGACTTCTTTAAATACCATCTTCGGAGAAAAATTCGTGTGATTTTCGTGTGATACTCGTGTGATATTTTACCGGAAATCAGGCTGTTTTTTTATACATTCCAGTTTCCGGTTTTTCCTCTCAAACTACTAAAAAACCTCGTATCTATGCGGCTTTTCGCATAAATACGAGGTTTTCTCTCAGTGGAGCATACGGGATTCGAACCCGTGACCTTTTGAATGCCATTCAAACGCGCTCCCAGCTGCGCTAATGCCCCAACGCGTTTGTTATTATAGCATAGAGTTTTCCGTTTGAAAAGGCTTTTTTGGAAAAAAGTTCATCCTTTTTCGGATTCAGAGAAAAAACTCCAGAAGAAGAACGGAACCGCAGCAGCAGAGGGCAACCTGAAACAGGTCTGCACCCATCCATGCGGCTACCACACCGATAACCAGCGCAGCGCCTCCGGAGATCCGGCTCTGGGTCGCTTCCAGAATCGCGGGGAAGGTCATGACGGCCAGAGTAACGTAGGGAACATAGTACAGAAAAGATTGAATAAAGCGGTTTTTAATCTGTGTCTGGATCAGGGTGAGAGGCAGGCTGCGGATGGCAAAAGAAACTCCCGCCATTACCAGTATGTAAATATAAATGTTATGACTCATGAAGACTTCTCCTTCGTTTTATTATTTATTGGAAACAGAATTGCGGCAGCTGCGGATATGATCACTGTCAGCAGGATCGTTTTCGTACCGGAGGACACGGAAGCCAGAAACGGCAGGCATGAAGCCAGAAAACTGCATGCAAAGCAGAGAAGGATCAGTCCGGCAATGACCCGGTCTCTTCTGGCCGGGGGAATGATAATAGCCAGAAACATGCCGTAAAGAGCTACGCTGAAGGCGCTGACCAGACGGAGGGGGAGAATGCTGCCCGCAAGCGCTCCGATGGCCGTTCCAAAGGCCCAGCAGGGAGCGGCCACCAGCATGGCTCCGTAGGTATAAGCGGGACTTAAATAGCCGGGCCGGCCGATGGCGATGCCGAACAGCTCGTCCGTGATGTCAAATGCCATGAACAGACGGTGGTAAAAAGGAATTCCGGGACGCATCCGCTGGCTCATGGCACAGCTCATGAGCAGATAGCGTGCGTTTGCGATAAGGGTAATAACGGCTACCTCCAGATAGGTGGCGTTTACAGCGATGAGACTGAAGGCAGCGTATTCACCGGCGGAAGCATTGCACAGAAGACTGGCGAGAAAACCCTGAAACGGAGTCAGTCCGGCAGCCCTGGCCGTAATGCCGAGGGAAAAGGATACGGCGAAATACCCCATTCCTATAGGGGTGCCGTCTCTCATACCCTGCCGGAAGGAAGAGAGTGTGGTGTCTGATAAAGTATTCATTTTGAAAAACCTCTTTTTTGCAGATTCACGGGGAGCAAGGCTCCGCCAAACGTTCCTATTATACCGCTTTTATTTACATACGTAAAAAGAAAGATTATAATAGAAAATAAATCCTTTTTTCAATTATTTTTGAATAAAACCGTCAGAAGGAGGAGATTATGAGGTTTTCCTGCATTATTATTAGAAATTTCAAATCCATTCGGGAAATGAAGATCACAGATGTGGAGAATGCCCTGATCCTTGTGGGAAAGAATAATACAGGAAAGACTTCTGTGCTGGATGCAGTCCGGATGATCACAGGAGCATACGTTCCTACGGAACGGGATTTTAACGAAAAGAAACAGAATATTGAAATGGAAGTCTTTCTGGAAATTACGGAAGAGGATCTGAAACGGCTTCATGAACTGGGACTGGTCAGTCAGTATAAACGGTACGAAGTATGGGAAAAGGATTTCTTAAGAAGACTTCCTTCCTTCCGGGACGGGATCCTTCATTTCACATTCAGCTGTAACTGCCGGGGAGAACGCCGCTATGGAGACGGATTCCGGAAGAATAACCGGTACATACCGGAGGCGCTGCCCCATATCTATTCCATCGGTACGGAACGGGAAATCGAACAATTCCAGAAGGATCTGCTGTTTTTCCAGGACAGAATGCTGATGGATCAGCTTCGGGCAGGCTTCTGCCTGTTTGATGCGGGAAAGGCCTGCCGCCACTGCTTTCAGTGCGTTGGCCTGATGGAACGGAAAAATCCCGGAGAACTGACTGTGGGTGAGACAGCCCGTCTGCTGGAGTACAAACTGTACCAGACCAACCTCAGCGGATTTTCCAGGCGGGTGAACGACAATTTTGCAAAAAACGGCGGATATGAAGAGATCCGATATGCGCTCACCTGTGCGGCAGAAGATATGTTCCGTATTCAGGTGACCATGTACAACCGGGAAAAGGGAACGGAAACACCCGTGTCTTATATGGGAAAGGGTATGAGAAGCATCTATCTGCTGTCTCTTCTGGAAACCTATGTGGAAGATGAAAAGAAAATCCCCAGCATTCTGGTCATGGAGTACCCGGAGATGTTCCTTCACCCCAGGCTGCAGAAGATTGCCAGCGAGATCCTTTACCGCCTGTCCAAAAAGAACCAGGTGATCTTCAGCACCCATTCCCCGCATCTGCTGGTAAACTTCACCAGCAGGGAGATCCGCCAGGTGGTCCTGGACGAAGAGTATTATTCTGTCATCCGAGAAAAAACGGATATTGATGTGATTCTGGATGATCTGGGATATGCCGCCGGAGATTTCATGAATGTGGACTTTGTATTTATCGTTGAGGGAAAACAGGATAAGAGCCGTCTGCCTCTGCTGCTGCAGAAATACTATGAGGAGACCACGGGAAAGGACGGAAACCTGTACCGCATTGCCATTCTCACTACCAACAGCTGCACCAATATCAAGACCTACGCCAATTTAAAGTATATGAATCAGGTATATCTGAAAGATCAGTTTCTCATGATTCGGGATGGAGACGGAAAGGATCCGGAAGAGCTGAGGAGGCAGCTGTGTACCTATTATGAGGATCAGAACAGGGTGGATGTGGACAAGCTCCCGCGGGTAAAGCGGGAAAATGTGCTGATTCTGAAATATTATTCTTTTGAAAATTACTTCCTGGATCCTGCAGTAATGACCGAACTGGGGGTGGTGGAATCAGAGGAAGCTTTCTATGAGACTCTGTGGGAAAAATGGAACAGTTATCTGGGAAAGCTGTCCAGCGGCCGTCATCTGAAAGAAGTGCTTGGAAGGGATTTTTCTTCGCCGCAGGATATGAAGGAGCATATGGAAGAGATCCGCATCTATATGAGAGGACATAATCTGTACGATATTTTTTACGGTCGATATAAGAAGAAGGAAACAGAACTGCTGAAACGGTATATTGACCTGGCTCCAAGAGATAATTTCAAAGATATTCTGGATGCGGTGGACGGATTTGCGTATTTTGACAGCCGGAAGGCATAAACCGGGAGAAAGAGTGAAAACGGGGAACCTAAGGTTCCCCGTAAATATTCAGCAGCAGAAGAATCAGATCCCGTATCGGACCGGAAATAACACTGGATTGATGACAGGCGATTACAATATGGTAATATGCAGGAGGATTCAGGGGGAAGTAGGCACAGCCGTCATCCGGTGCAGAGAGGGAGCGGGGAAGAAAAGCGGCGCCTTTGCCTTCTGCTACCATCTTTTTTGCAGTATCATCGTCGCTGATTTCGCAGAGGACTGCGGGCATGAAATGGGAGGCAGCAAAGAGGGACTGCTCATGGTTCAGAAAATAGCTGCCTTCCTGGTGGAGAATAAATGGTTCCAGGGCCAGAAGGGAAAGGTCAGAAATCGCTGCAGGAAGGAGGCATGTCATGGGATGGCCGGCGGGAAGAGCCAGAAGGAGCTCATCTTTCTGCAGAGGGAAATACTGAAGCAGGCTGTTGGAAGGCTCAGCAGCGGGCATTACTGCCAGATCGGCCATACCGTTCAGAAGGTAGTCTGCGGCAACAGAGGCATTTCCGCAAATCAGATTTAAAAACAGCTCGGGGTGTTTTTTTGAGAATTCGGGAAGAACCTTCTGAAGAAATTCAGGAAGCAGATGGCTGCCTTTGACGACAGTCAGTTTTCTTCGCCCGGACATCCGGAGATTCCGGATTTCCTCCAGAGCATGATAATAGATGCTGAGGGCGGAGCGCGCCCCATTGACATAGATTTTCCCTGCATCTGTGAGAATAAGCTGATTTTTTTTCCGGCGGAAAAGACGGGTATCCAGCTCTTTTTCCAGCTTTTTGACCTGTTGAGTGAGAGCCGGCTGAGAGATCAGAAGACGGTCGGCGGCTCTGGACAGGCTTTTTTCCTCTGAAATGGCAATCATATATTCCATCAGTCTGGTATTCATACAAAAGGCTCCTTTTCGGAAAATTCATCCCAGAGACAGCGGGCGGCAGAGTTCATGGCAGAAGTATATACAGGATTTTCCAGGTCCTTCCGGATCACCAGGTAGGCCAGATACCGCTCTGCTTCCGTCATCCGGTGACCTTTCGGCATGATAATGCCCAGATTGGCATAGGATCTGGGAGTGAGCGAGAAATAAACCATATCATCGGAGGGAACATCCATGGAGGAACGGGGCATAATGCCGGCTCCGGCTCCCTGTCGGATCATATGAGACAGAACCAGAAGATTATTGGTTTCAAAAACTACAGTAGGAACCAGGCCTGCCCGGGAAAAGATCTGATCGGATACGGCCCGTACGGTGGTTCCTCTTGCCAGGAGAACAAAAGGAGTATCGGCAAATTCCCGTATGTTCATAGCGGTCAGAGCGGATGCCCCCCTTTCAGCCAGGTATGCCAGTCGGTGAAAGGCGGGTACGCCCAGAACCAGCTCTTCTCTGGAAATGGTGATGTAGTCAAAAGCAGGGTTTTCCGTACTGCAGTAAGAAACCAGGGAGAAATTTACCCTGCGGTTTCTGGTAGTTTCCCACAGATCCTGCATATAGGATTCCCTGATTTCTATTTTCACATCGGGGAAGCGCCGGCTGAACTGGGGAAAGATCTGAGCCATGATGACGGAGCCCCGGAAGGGGGAAGCGCCCACAATGATAGTTTCCCTCTGCTCATGACTGATACGGTGGATGGACTGATAGGTCTGATCATGGATGGAAATGATTTTTCTGGCGGCATCGATGTAAAGCCGGCCCGCAGGGGTAGGGATCAGCTGTTTTCTGACGCGGAAAAACAGATCAGTTCCCAGAGAGGTTTCCAGGCCTGACAGATATACGCTCAGAGTGGGCTGAGAAATATGAAGTTTTCTTGCTGCGCCGGACAGACTTTTTTCTTCGGCTATTGCGGTGATATAGATGAGAGATTTAATATCCATGGCATTTTACCTGAGAATCAATTGGTTCTATTTTAAATGGGGAAGGGAAATTATGTCAATATCTATAGTTTTTTCTTATTATTTGTATAGAAGTTTCTCCATTGTCTTTCCAAAAGAAGTTTCCTATAATAAAAGAAGCGATCAGGGAGGGCTCAGGTACCGGCCATGGTCCCTGTGGGCATGAACAGCCGGACTGTCTGCCGGCAGACGGCTGGGGATGAAAAAGAAAAGGAAGGGAATGGAGAGATGAAACAGACGATTAATCCCGGATTTAAGAAAAAGACGCTGACCTTAATTGATCATGTTGTATATTCCCATCAGAAAGATCTGAACGGAAATCCCCTTGATCTGACTATGTCCGTTCTGCTGCAGAACGGCAACAGTGAGATGCGGCTGGCGGCGGGAGAGGATGATCCGAAGGAAGACCACAGTCCGAAACCGGCTCTGCTGTGGATTCCGGGAGGCGGATGGAGAGGAGCGGACAAAAACCTTATGCTGGGGGAGATGACAGAATTTGCCAATGCGGGTTATGTGGTTGCGTCCATGTATTACCGCAGCAGCGCTCAGGGACATTTCCCCGATCAGATTATTGATGTGAAAACGGCAATCCGCTTCCTTCGGGCAAATGCGAAGAAGTATGAAGTCGATCCGGAACGGATCGGGGTGTTCGGGCGGTCTGCCGGAGGACATCTGGCCGCAATGGCAGCAATGAATCTGGACGATTATGAAAGCGAAG